>UQSC01000001.1 GCA_900543615.1 uncultured Collinsella sp.
CGAGATCAGCCTCGGTCTCGTGGGCTCGGAGATGTGTATAAGAGACAGGCGCCCAGTCGCTCAGCAACGGCACACGCCTCGGCGGGAACAAGGTGGTCACCCGTCGTCGTCGAGCAGACGATCAGATCCAGCTGGCTCGCGTCGATTCCGGACACCTGAAGTGCCCGCTCGCTCGCCGCTACGGCAAGGTCGTCAAGTGACTCGGTGGTGCAGACGTGGCGGCTCTTGATACCGGTGCGGGTAAAAATCCACTCATCCGAGGTATCGAGGAACTCGGACAGCTCGTCATTGGAAACGCTGCGCTCGGGAAGCGCCGAGCCTGTTCCAAGAATCGTGAAACCCATCACTAACCTCCTTTGAGTTGTTGACGTGTTTACATCGACCAAGAGAGGATAGCGCATTTCAGTCGTTGTTGACGTGTTAACATTAAATTGTCCAAATGCGACAAAGGCTTCACATTGTGTCTACTTCTCGACACCATTGCGTTATTCACTTATTCATTAAGGAGGTAGCAGCCGTTATGGATGCCCAATTAACGATAGTCGACGTAACCGGATCGACCAACGATGACCTGCTCGAAGCAGGAAAACAGGGAGCGCCGCACGGCACGGGACTTGCCGCCCGGGCTCAGACAGCAGGACGCGGCCGGCGCGGCCACAAGTGGGATTCAACCGCCGGCAACCTATTGCTTTCGATTGTCCTACGTCCACGTGTTGATCCAGCCAAGTACTCCGGTCTTGCCGCCGTCAGCGGCCTAGCGGTGCTCGAGGCGCTCGAAAAGCAGGGTCTTGCAAACAAGATTGGCCTCAAATGGCCCAACGACCTCGTCGCGCGAGGACGCAAGCTCGGCGGCATTCTGGTCGAGGCCGCACGCGATAACGAAGGCAAACCTTTCGCCGTCTGCGGCATTGGCGTCAATGTGAACTATGTGCCCTCGGAAGTTCCCGATGGCGGCCTGCCGGCAATCGGTCTCTCGGATCTCAACGAGAACGTTCCCGCCGTCGATGTGTTACTCGAAGAGGTCTATCACACCGTCGTAAACGCTGTGGACGCGTGGGCAGATCTGCTCGACGCCATGAAAGAAAACACCGGACCGCTCGCGCCCGTCCACGGCGAATATGTCACTCACCTCAATTGGATCGGAGAGCACGTTATCGCCCGTTCCCCTGCCGGTGACGAGCTGGCACACGGCATCTTTAAAACCGTCGATGCCTTTGGTCGCGCATGTATCGAAACGGAAGGCGGCTTGCGATCCTTCCATTTTGAGGAGGCATCGCTGCGTCCCTTGAGCGAATAGGGCGCTGCAGCCACCTACTCGGCAGCAATGCCCGGCAGTCCAAACCATTATTCAAAACAAAAGAGCCCCGCTACCAACATGGCAGCGGGGCTCTGTAAGCTATGAGCGATATCGCTTAGAGCTTGATGTCGATGTCGACGCCAGCGGGGAGGTCGAGACGCATGAGCGAATCAACGGTGCCCGAGGTGGGGTCGAGGATGTCGATGAGGCGCTTGTGGGTGCGCATCTCGAACTGCTCACGGGAGTCCTTGTTCACGTGCGGCGAACGGATAACCGTGTACAGGTTGCGCTCGGTGGGCAGGGGGACAGGACCGGAAACGCGAGCGCCGGTCTTCTGAGCGGTCTCGACGATGAGCTTCGCGGACTGATCGACGACCTCGTGATCATAGCCCTTGAGGCGAATGCGGATCTTCTGGGTAGCCAACTTAAACCTCCAAAGAGTGCGAGAGATGTTCTCGCGGATTACGTAACAGGGAGCTCGAACTTAGGCGTTCTTGCTCATGACCTCGTCCACGATGGACTTGGGCGCGGGCTCATAAGAGTCGAACTGCATCGTGTAGGATGCACGGCCCTGGGTCTGGGAGCGAAGGTCGGTAGCGTAACCGAACATCTCGCCCAGCGGCACCTTGGCACGGATGAGCTTGCTGTTCTTGCGATCCTCCATGCCCTCGATCTTGCCGCGGCGACCGGAGAGGTTGCCCATAACGTCGCCCATGTACTGCTCGGGGGTCTCGACCTCGACAGCCATGATCGGCTCGAGCAGCTGCGGATCGGACTTCTTGAGGGCGTCCTTGATAGCCATGGAACCGGCGATCTTGAAGGCGGCCTCGGAGGAGTCGACCTCGTGGTAAGAACCGTCGAACAGGGTGACCTTGACGTCGAGGACCGGGAAGCCGGCGATAACACCGGTGTTCAGGGCCTCCTGGATGCCCTTGTCGATGGACGGGATGTACTCCTTGGGCACGACGCCGCCGACGATAGCGTTGACGAACTCGTAGCCGAAGCCCTCCTCCATCTTCTCGAGCTTGATGACGGCGTGGCCGTACTGACCGCGACCACCGGACTGACGGACGAACTTGCCCTCAGCCTTCTCGACATCGTGACCAGCGGTCTCGCGGTAAGCAACCTGGGGCTTACCAACGTTAGCGTCAACCTTGAACTCACGGAGCAGACGGTCGACGATGATCTCGAGGTGCAGCTCACCCATGCCGGCGATGATGGTCTGGCCGGTCTCGTGGTTGGTGGACACCTGGAAGGTCGGGTCCTCCTCGGCGAGCTTGGTCAGAGCCAGGGACATCTTGTCCTGCTCGGCCTTGGTCTTGGGCTCGATGGCAACGTCAATAACGGGCTTAGCGAACTCGATCTTCTCGAGGACGATCTCCTTGCCCTCGGCGCACAGGGTGTCACCGGTGGTGGAGTTCTTGAAGCCGACGCAAGCGACGATGTCGCCGGCAGCGGCGTCGTCACGGTCGATACGCTCGGCGGCGTTCATCTCGAGGATGCGGCCGAGGCGCTCGCGCTGACCGTTGGAAGCGTTGACCACGTAGGAGCCGGACTCGGCGCGGCCGGAGTAAACGCGGACGTAGGTGAGCTTACCGACGAACGGGTCGGTCATGATCTTGAAGACCAGGCCGGAGAAGGGCTCGTCGAAGGAAGGATGACGCTCGATCTCCTCGCCGGTGTCCGGATCGGTGCCGGTGACGGCCTCGACGTCGAGCGGGCTGGGCAGGTAGTCGACGACAGCGTCGAGCAGCTCCTGGACGCCCTTGTTCTTGTAGGCGGAGCCCACGAAGACGAGGTTGAGCTCGTTGGCCAGAACGCCCTTGCGCAGAGCAGCCTTGAGCTCCTCGACGGTGAAGTCCTCCTCCATGAGGATCTTCTCCATAAGCTCGTCGTCAAAGCTGGCAGCAGCGTCGAGGAGCTCCTCGCGCTTGGTGGCAGCGATGTCGGCGAACTCAGCCGGGATCTCGTCCATCGGCTCGGGGTAGGTCATGCCCTTGTCGTCGGCCTTGAAGTCCCAAGCAGTCATGGTGACGAGGTCGATGACGCCCCAGAAGTTGTCCTCGGCGCCCATCGGGACCTGAGCGGCCACGGCGTTAGCGTCGAGACGATCCTTCATGGTCTCGATAGCGTTGAAGAAGTCAGCGCCCACGCGGTCATACTTGTTGATGAAGGCGATACGGGGGACGTTGAAGGTAGAAGCCTGACGCCAAACGGTCTCAGACTGGGGCTGGACGCCGGCAACGGCGTCGAAGACGGCGACAGCGCCATCGAGGACGCGCAGGCAGCGCTCGACCTCGGCGGTGAAGTCAACGTGGCCCGGGGTGTCGATGATCTGAATGCGGTAGTCCTTACCGTCCTTGTTCCAGAAGCACGTGGTAGCAGCGGAGGTAATGGTTACGCCGCGCTCCTGCTCCTGAACCATCCAGTCCATGGTGGCAGCGCCCTCATGGACCTCACCGATCTTGTGGGTCTTACCGGTGTAGTAAAGAATACGCTCGGTCGTGGTGGTCTTACCGGCATCGATGTGGGCCATGATGCCGATGTTACGGGTATCGGAAAGCTTGTACTTAGGCTTAGCCATGTTAGTTCCTTACCTTAACTTACCAACGATAGTGAGAGAACGCGCGGTTGGCCTCGGCCATCTTGAAGACGTCCTCACGCTTCTTGACGGAAGCGCCCAGGCCGTTGGAAGCGTCGAGGATCTCGTTGGCGAGACGCTCGGCCATGGTCTTCTCTTTGCGAGCGCGGGAGAAGTTGACGATCCAGCGGATACCCAGAGCGGTGGAACGACGGGAGTTGACCTCCATCGGGACCTGATAGGTAGCGCCACCGACACGCTTGGGCTTAACCTCGAGCGTGGGCTTGACGTTGTCCATAGCCTTCTTGAAGGTAGCGAGAGCGTCGCCGCCCTCGGACTTCTCGGCAACGATCTCGAAAGCGGTGTAAACGATGCGCTCAGCGGTGGCCTTCTTGCCGTCAAGAAGGACCTTGTTGATGAGCTGAGTCACCAGGCGGTTGTTGTAAACGGCGTCAGGCTGAACCTCACGACGATTAGCTGCTGCACGACGCGGCATGTGAAATCTCCTTAAGTGTCTACCGTGCGGCGCTTAGGCGGCACACGGCGAAAGTATCAAAACGTTATCTGGCTTATTTGGCCTTGGGGCGCTTAGCACCGTACTTGGAACGGGCCTGCATACGGTTCTGGACCGGAGCAGCGTCGTAGGCGCCACGGATGACGTGATAACGGACACCAGGGAGGTCACGGACACGACCGCCGCGGACGAGCACGATGGAGTGCTCCTGCAGGTTGTGGCCCTCACCCGGGATGTAAGCAGTAACTTCGATGCCGTTGACAAGGCGAACACGGGCAACCTTACGAAGAGCCGAGTTCGGCTTCTTGGGGCTCGTGGTGAAGACGCGGGTGCACACGCCGCGCTTCTGGGAGTTGTGCTGCAGAGCAGCGTTCTTGGACTTCTTGGGCACGGAACGGCGGCCCTGGCGAACCAGCTGGTTAATAGTAGGCAAAGCGTACTCCTTCTCGAATGATTCCAGCTTTCTGTAAAGTGCAACGGCTTGAATCGAGGGGTCAGCATCCCCCTACGAAACACGCAGTTCGATAGGATACGTGGCGTTAGCTGTGCCGTCAACAGACCACGCCGCCGGGCGTATCCCAAAATAGGCACATTTCCGCAAAGCCTACACAAAAGGAATCCCCTCCTGTGCGCTTGGGCGGATTCCCGGCCCGGGCGGCGCGGGGGTTAAGTTTGCTGCTCTACAGTCCTGGCTCGCACGGAGGCCACATTAAGTGGCCTCCGGCTCGTGCGGAACTCGCGACAAACTTAACCCCTGTGCCGCCCGGCCCGGGAATCCGACGTACTCGTCAGGACAACGCTACCTGCCAAAAAGGGACAGGTTTATTTTGGTCGGTTTTATCTGGGGAAACGTCGCGCTCCAGCGGTAATCCGACCTCACTAGCACTGTAGATTGACGGTGTTTTCGGAAGTATGCGGCAAATTATGAACTTACCGAGCACACAGGGATTTTGCGATAACAAACCCGCAGGTAGAACGCTTGAGCATATACGGTGTGGTCGACCCATCAAGATTTTGCCGCATACTTCAGAAATGCAGGCGAATTTCGTGCGGTCTAACCGCCCATTTACCGCAAAGAAGGCCGCTTCCCCTAGTAGGAAGCGGCCCCAAATCTTACGAATAGACGATGGTAAAGGGTTCCGACGTTTCGGCGCCCCCTGTTGAAGTGCAGCGTGTGCCTTCGAGCGTTACTGAAACCACTTGGTCGACATCAATCAACTTCGTTGGCACCCAAATGTTCTCTCCGCTATTGCGCGTCAGCGAGACATATAAATTGTACGCGCCCGCAGCATCATCTTCGATAATCTGCTCCGATCCATCCTTGTAGGTAACGGTCAACTTTTTCGTTACTGCGTCAATGCCCAGATCATCGATGTGTGTCTGGATAGAAAACGGGCTGATGTCGAGAGGCGAGTCATCGGAGCGGAGTTCCTTTGTATCAACGTACGCTCCAACGCTAAACTCGGGCGTCGATGCCTCGAACGGCTTCGCATCCTCGCCTTCGCCCTCAGTCCAGCAGATATTCCAGGTGACCGCATGTCCCAAATCTCGCTCGCGATCCCACGAGGCAAAGTACATCGTGCCATTAATGACCGTGTCGCTTGATGTGTCCTTATCAATTGTGCAGCGCGTATCAGCCCATTCCTCGCCGAAGTTCATGCTGGGCGTGCCGATGCCTTGTTCTTCTTCACCATAGAGAACAAGTTCGCCTGTCTCTGCTGCTGGCTTGTAGTAGTTAACGCCATTTGGATTGGACAACGTAAACGTCACGGCTCCGCAGCCGTTTTGGTCAATAGCCATCTCATGGATATCAAGCGTATAGCCGTTACCCTCGACGGACAGATTAACCTCCTGAACTGCGCCCTCCAGGCTTTGGGGCGCGATGCCGTCACCAAACTCTCTAGTGTAGGTATATTTAGTCCCCGATGAACCGCCGTTGGTCCAGGTAATGGAATCCCCGTTGCCGTGGTTTCCCCAGGCTGAGGCAAAATAGCTGGAATTGATAACTGCGTAGGCGACCCCTCCGGTCGCCAACACTCCGACAAGACACCCGATTACGGCAACATAGAGAGGCTTCGCGTGGCCCTTTCGATGAAGCGGCTCACCCGCAGCGGTATTAAGGACGCGATCAGCAAGATCGCTATCGGCTTGGATGGACTCGAAGGCCTGCTTGATTTGATTGGATTTCACGGTCGCCCTCCTCTAGGATGAATTTGAGCTTCGTTCGACCACGAGCTAAACGCGTTCGAACGGTCGCGGCTGGCACATGCAGTAACTCGGCAATCTCTGAGGTCGAAAAACCTAGATAGTAATAGAGCACGATGGGAACACGGAATCGCTCCGGAAGTCGCATAACGTCTGACAGGACCGCCTTGGTCTCATCCTGCGCCGTCGAAAGCGAATCGGCCAGGTTCTCAATATCCTCCACACGCCTCCATGGCTTTCGAAAGAGCGATTTGCATTCATTGATCGTGACCCGGATAAGCCAGCGGCGAAGATGCTCCCAACTCTCAAATTGCGTATCGCTTTTGAGCAGCTTAAGAAAGACATCTTGGGCAACATCATCGGCATCGGCGCGATCGCGCAGATACGTCAATGCGATTCGAAACACGACATCTCGGTGATCTTCGACCGCCTGTCTAAATGCCCGTTCTTCCATAATCACCTCCCGGTGACGTTAATGATTCTTGATGAGGCCCTCACCATAGATACGCTTTGACCGAACGGAATGTTTCAAATTCAAGCATGAATAACCTACCAAAATAACCTGTCCCTTTTTGGCAAAAGGAATCCCCTCCTGTGCGCGGGGGTGGATTCCCGGGCCGGGCCGCCCGCTGTTTGAGTTTGCTGCTCTACAGTCCTGCGCAAGACGGAAAGCACATTAAGTGCTTTCCTTTGCGTGCGGAACTCGCGACAAACTTAAACAGCGGGCGGCCCGGCCCGGGAATCCGACGTGCTCGTCGGGGCAACGTTCCTCAACAAAAAAGACCCGCTTCCCTGCTGGGAAACGGGTCTTTGGAAGGGCGGTTAACGTACTAGGAAATTACTCCTCGTCGTTGTCCTTGGCCTCTTCGGCGTCGTCGGTGTCCACGAGCTGGTTGAGCAGCTCGTCGAGGGAAGCCATGTCCTCGTTGATGGCACCGTTGGCGGGAGCCTTCTTGTCGTCGATCGGGGCGCCCAGGAGCTCCTCGTCGGCATCGGCGTGATGCGTCGGAGCGGAGGTACCCAGCAGGATATCGTCCGGACCGTCGGGGCTAAAGACCATCTGCAGCAGCTGCGAGAGGTCTTCCTCGTCGGCAACGTCGTCGTTGTTCTCAAGGATGTAGAGCAGATCGTGGGCCTCGAGGCCGTCACGGAGCTCCTCGATCGCCTTGGCACCGATACCATCGATGCGCAGCAGATCCTCCTCGGACTTGCCGACCAGGTCGCCGACCGTCTCGATGCCAACCTCGCTGAACTTGTTGGTCCAGCGCTGCGACACGCCCAGGTCGTCGAACAGGTACAGGCGAGCCTTCTCGGCGGAGATGGTGTGGCCGTTGCGGGTGAACGAACCGTCAGCACCGCCGAACTCGTCGTAGCCGGCCCAGTCGAGCTGCTGCGGGAGCTGCTCGTCCAGGTCCTTGAGCTCCACAGGAGCCCACTCGGGCAGCGACTTGGCGTTGGGCGAAGCCGGGCCGTCGATGTCCACGTAGCCGTCGGCCGTGCGATACGTCAGCTTGGCGTTGGCGTACGGCTTGAGGCCGGTACCGGCCGGGATCTTCTTACCGACGATGACGTTGGACTTAAGGTCGAGCAGGTGGTCGACCTTGCCCTCGATGGCAGCCTCGGTAAGGACGCCGGCGGTACGGATGAACGAAGCGCTCGACAGCCAGGAGTCGATGTTGGACGCGACCTTGAGCGTACCCAGGATGACGGGCTCGGCCACGGGAGCCTGACCGCCCAGACGGGCAACGCGCTCGACCTCGTCAGCGAACTCGTAGCGATCGACGTACTGACCAAGCAGGTACTTGGAGTCACCGGGGTTGGTGATCTGAACGCGACGCAGCATCTGACGTGCGAGCACCTCGATGTGCTTATCGTTCAGGTCGACGCCCTGGCTGGTGTAGACGTCCTTGACGCTCTCGACGAAGGTGTGCATCGTCGACTCGATGTCGGTCAGCTTGCGCAGGTTGCGGAAGTTGACGAAGCCCTTGGTGATCTGGTCGCCGGCGCGAACCTCGCAGCCGTCCTCGATCTCGGGCATAAAGCGCACCGATGCGGGGACGCGACGCTCGTCGAGGACACGGGTGTGATCCTCGGAGTCGGTGAGCGTCAGCACGTACTCGGACTTCTCGGGCTTAATCGAGAGGTGACCGGAGTACGGAGCCAGCTCGGCCTCGCGACCCAGGATCTTCTCGTTGACGTTGCCGACGATATCGAACATACGGCTGACCGTAGGCAGACCCTGCGTAATATCGTCGACGCCAGCGACGCCGCCGGAGTGAATGGTACGCATCGTAAGCTGCGTACCGGGCTCGCCGATGGACTGGGCGGCAATAATGCCGACCGCGGTACCGATGGCGACCGGACGACGGGTGGAAAGATCCCAGCCGTAGCACTTCTGGCATACACCGTACTTGGAGCGGCAGGTGAGCAGTGCGCGAAGCTTGACCTTCTTAAGGCCCGCATCGACCATCTTCTGGATGTCGGCGACCTTCTCAATGTAGCCGTCCTGCTCAAAGAGCACGGTGCCATCGGGAGCCACGACGTCCTCAATGAAGCAACGGCCGACGAGGTCGGTGTTGAGGTCGGTGGTGCCGGGGATGATGAGGTTGTAGGTGACGCCCTCGTGCGTACCGCAGTCCTCCTCGCGGACGATGACGTCCTGGGCCACGTCGACCAGACGACGGGTCAGGTAACCAGAGTCCGAGGTGTGGGATGCGGTATCGACCAGGCCCTTACGGGCGCCGTAGGTCGAAATGAAGTACTCGAGCGGCAGCAGGCCCTCGCGGAAGTTCGCCTTAATGGGAAGGTCGATCGTCTCGCCGGACATGTCTGCCATCAGGCCACGCATGCCGCCGAGCTGACGCAGCTGGGTCTTAGAACCACGGGCGCCGGAGTCGGCCATCATGTAGAGCGGGTTCTCCTCGTCGAACAAGTCGAGCATGAGCGCTGCGACCTTGTCGGTACAAGCGGTCCACTCGTTAACGACTTCGATGTGGCGCTCCGTCTCGTTGATGAAGCCCTCCTCGAAGTACTCGTTGATCTGGTCGACGTTGGCCTGGGCGCGATCGAGCAGCTCCTGCTTCTCGGCAGGGATGAGAGCGTCCCACACCGAGATGGTGAGGCCGGCGCGGGTAGCGTAGTGGAAGCCGGAGTACTTGATGGCGTCGAGGATCGGGCCGACCTTGGCCTCGGGGTAACGATCGCAGCAGTCGGCAACCAGCTTGGCCACGTCGCCCTTGACCATCTTGTAGTTCATGAACTCATAGTCTTCGGGCAGGCACTGGCGGTTGAAGATGATGCGGCCGATAGAGGTCTCGAAGCGCGCGGTCTTGTTGCCGGTGACGTCGTAGTCGACGAACTCGTTCTTGCCGTTCTTGACGCGGAAGATACGGGTGCCGTCCTCGTTGATGACATTGGCATCGGCAGCGGACACGCGAACCTGGATCTTGGCCTGCATGTCGACCTCGGAGCGGCAGTCATAGGCGTGCAGCGCGTCGTCGAAGCTGGCGAACACGTGGTTCTCGCCCGGCAGACCCTCGCGGACCTGGGTGAGGTAGTACACACCGATGATCATGTCCTGCGAAGGGATGTTAACCGGCTTGCCGGATGCCGGCGAGCGCAGGTTGTTCGCAGAAAGCATGAGCACGCGGGCCTCGGCCTGAGCCTGGCTGGACAGCGGCACATGGACAGACATCTGGTCGCCGTCGAAGTCGGCGTTGAAGGGCGAGCAGACCAGCGGATGCAGGTGGATAGCCTTGCCTTCGACCAACACCGGCTCAAAGGCCTGGATGGACAGACGGTGCAGGGTCGGTGCACGGTTGAGCAGCACGACGCGGCCGTCGATGACCTCTTCGAGGATATCCCACACAAAGGTGGCACCGCGGTCGATAGCGCGCTTGGCGCCCTTGATGTTCTCGACCTTGCCAAGCTCGACCAGGCGCTTCATGACGAAGGGCTTGAAGAGCTCCAGCGCCATGGTCTTGGGCAGACCGCACTGGTGCAGCAGTAGCTTGGGGTCGGTAACGATTACCGAACGGCCGGAGTAGTCGACACGCTTACCCAGCAAGTTCTGACGGAAACGACCCTGCTTGCCCTTGAGGGCCTCGGCGAGCGACTTGAGCGGGCGACCGCCACGGCCAGAGACCGGGCGACCACGACGGCCGTTGTCGAACAGGGCGTCCACAGACTCCTGTAGCATGCGCTTCTCGTTGTTCACGATAATCGCAGGGGCGTCCAGGTCGAGCAGGCGCTTGAGTCGGTTGTTACGGTTGATCACGCGACGATACAGGTCGTTGAGGTCGGACGCGGCGAAGCGGCCGCCGTCGAGCTGGACCATCGGGCGCAGATCGGGCGGAATGACCGGGATGACGTCCAGGATCATGTTCGCGGGGCTGTTGCCGCCCTTCAGGAAGGCGTCAACGACCTCGAGGCGCTTGACGGCCTTCTCGCGCTTCTGCTTCTGGGAGTCCTCGTCGGCGATGATGGCCTTGAGCTTCTCGGCCTCGGAGGGGAGGTCGATGGCAGCGAGCAGGTCGCGGACGGCCTCGGCACCCATGCCACCCTTGAAGTACATGGAGTAGTAGCGGGTCATCTCGCGGAACAGCGGCTCATCGGAGATGAGGTCGCGCTCGGTGAGCTTCATGAAGGCGTTGAAGGCGTCCGTGCGGAGCTGCTTCTCATCCTTGCACTCTTCCTCGATGTCAACGATGCCAGAGGCGATCTCCTCGGGGGTCAGCGGCTCCTCGTCGGAGAACTCATCAAAGTTCTCGGGGTTGCCCTGCTCCTTGAGGGACTCGATCTGGCGGGCGCACTCGGCATTGATCTCTTCCAGATCGGCGGCGAGCTCCTCGCGCAGGTCGTCAGCGTCGGCCTCGCGAGCCTCGTAGTCGACCTCGGTGATGATGTAGCTGGCAAAGTACAGAACCTTCTCGAGGTCCTTGGACTTGATGTCGAGCATACGGCTCATCGGGAAGCTCGTGGGGCTCTTAAAGTACCAGATGTGGGACACGGGAGCGGCGAGCTCGATGTGACCCATGCGCTCGCGACGAACCTTGGCCGAGGTGACCTCGACGCCGCAGCGCTCGCAGACGATGCCCTTAAAGCGGATGCCCTTGTACTTGCCGCAGGAGCACTCCCAGTCCTTGGCGGGACCGAAGATCTTCTCGCAGAACAGGCCGTCCTTCTCGGGCTTGAGGGTACGGTAATTGATGGTCTCCGGCTTCTTGACCTCACCGTGCGACCAGGAACGGATCTGGTCGGCGGAGGCAAGGGAGATCTTTACCGAGTCAAAATCAGTAGCTTCGAAATCTGCCACAGTCAACTACTCCTTATCAGTGGTCGTGGCGGCGACAGCCTCGGGTGCCTCGGCGGTCTCGGCATCCTGGGCCTCGACGTCGGTGTCAACGCCGGCGAGCGCAGCCAGGTCGTCGAGAGCAGAGGTCTCCTCGGCGGTCACAGGGGCGGAGGCGTCCTCGTCGGCATCGTGCATGGGCTCGATGTCCAGTGCGAGGGAACGGATCTCCTTGACGAGAACCTTGAAGGACTCGGGGATACCCGGAACCGGGACGTTCTCGCCCTTGACGATGGACTCGTAGGTCTTGACGCGGCCCACGGTATCGTCGGACTTGACGGTCAGGATCTCCTGCAGGACGTTGGCAGCACCGTATGCGTACAGTGCCCAAACTTCCATCTCGCCGAAGCGCTGGCCGCCGAACTGAGCCTTGCCGCCCAGCGGTTGCTGGGTAACCAGGCTGTAAGGGCCGGTCGAACGGGCGTGGATCTTGTCGTCGACCATGTGGCCGAGCTTGAGGATGTAGGACGTACCCACGGTAATGGGCTCGCGGAACTCCTCGCCGGTGCGGCCGTCGAACAGGCGGGTCTTGCCGCGCTCGTCAAGCTGGGTGACAAACTCGGGACGCATGTGATCGCCAAAGGCAGCGGTGGCCTTGTTGAGCATGTTCTTGTTGGCGCGACGGATGACCTCGGCGATCTCGTCCTCCTTGGCGCCGTCGAAGACGGGCGTCGAGACGAAGAACGGACCGGGGACATACTTGTCGGAGTCGGCATCCTCGGTATCCCAACCGCAGGCAGCAGCCCAGCCAAGGTGGCACTCGAGCAGCTGGCCGACGTTCATACGCGAAGGAACGCCCAGCGGGTTGAGGATAACGTCGATCGGGGTACCGTCAGCCATGTAGGGCATGTCCTCGACCGGCAGAACGTTACAGATAACGCCCTTGTTGCCGTGGCGACCGGCGATCTTATCGCCCTGCTGGATCTTACGACGCTGGGCGACGTAGACGCGCACCTGCTCGTTGACGCCGGGGGCCAGGTCGTCGCCGTTCTCGCGGCTAAAGCGGACGACGTCGATGACGCGGCCATAAGCGCCGTGAGGCATCTTAAGGGAGGTGTCGCGAACATCGTGAGCCTTGGCACCGAAGATGGCGCGCAGCAGGCGCTCCTCGGCGGTCAGAGCGCTCTCGCCCTTAGGCGTGACCTTGCCGACCAGGATGTCGCCAGGGCCGACCTCGGCGCCGATGCGGATGATGCCGTCCTCGTCGAGGTTGGCAAGCATGTCCTCGGAGAGGTTCGGGATCTCGCGAGTGATCTCCTCGGGGCCGAGCTTGGTGTCGCGGGCGTCGATCTCGTGACGGGTGATATTGATGGTCGTCAGCAGGTCCTCGGCCACCAGACGCTCGGACACGACGATACCGTCCTCGTAGTTGAAGCCTTCCCACGGCATGTATGCCACGGTGAGGTTCTGGCCCAGTGCGAGCTCGCCATGATCGGTCGAAGGACCGTCGGCCAGAGGCTCGCCCTGCTCAACGGTGTCACCGACGCGCACGAGCGGACGGTGGTTGATGCAGGTGGACTGGTTGGAGCGCTGGTACTTGGCCAGGTGATACTCGTCCATGCCGCCGGCATGCTTGACGATAATCTTGGAGGCGTCGGCATAGATGACTTCGCCGGCGTTCTTGGCCAGGGTAACCTCGCCAGAGTCCAGGGCGGCGCGACGCTCCATGCCGGTACCGACATAGGGAGCGGCGGGGTGAACCAGCGGCACGGCCTGACGCTGCATGTTGGCGCCCATGAGCGTACGCTTGGCGTCGTCGTGCTCGAGGAACGGAATCAGCGTGGCTGCGACGGAGAGCATCTGACGCGGCGAGACGTCCATGTAGTCGACGTCCTCGACAGGCACGTCGGCGGGAGCGCCGAAGGAGCCGTCGAAGTCGCGGGTACGGGCGATCACGGTATGCGGACGGACGATCTTGCCCTCGGCATCGGTCGTGATGAACTCGTTGGTCTTGGGATCGAGCGGCGTGTTGGCCGGCGCGATGACGTGCTTCTCTTCCTCGTCAGCGGTCATCCAGTCGATCTGATCGGTGGCAACGCCGTTCTCGACACGACGGAACGGGGCCTCGATGAAGCCATACTCGTTGACGCGGGCGTAGAGGGCGAGCGAGCCGATCAGGCCGATGTTGGGGCCTTCGGGGGTCTCGATCGGGCACATGCGGCTGTAGTGCGAGTTGTGAACGTCGCGGACGGCCGTCGGCACGTTGGTGCGGCGGCTGGAGCCCGACTTGTGGCCGGCAAGGCCGCCAGGGCCGAGTGCGGACAGACGGCGCTTGTGAGTCAGACCGGTCAGGGGGTTCGCCTGGTCCATGAACTGCGAGAGCTGCGAGGAACCGAAGAACTCCTTGATAGAGGCCACGATCGGACGGATGTTGATGAGCGACTGCGGGGTGATCTCGTCGATGTCCTGGGAGCTCATGCGCTCACGGACGACGCGCTCCATACGGCTCATGCCGATACGGAACTGGTTGGCGACGAGCTCGCCGACAGTGCGGATACGGCGGTTGCCAAAGTGGTCGATGTCGTCGACCTTAAAGCCCTGCTCGCCGGCAGCGAGGGACAGCAGGTAGCGCAGCGTCGCGACGATATCCTCGTCGGTGAGCACCGTGACCTCTTCCTCGGTGGTGAGGTTGAGCTTCTTGTTGACCTTGTAACGACCGACGCGGGCCAGATCGTAGCGCTGCGGGTTAAAGAGCAGGCCCTCGAGCAGGCTGCGGGAAGCGTCCACGGTGGGAGGCTCGCCCGGGCGCAGACGACGGTAGATCTCGATGAGGGCGTCCTCGCGAGTGAGGGCGGTATCGCGCTCGAGGGTGCGCTTGATCACATCGGAGTTGCCGAGCAGCTCGATGATGTCGTCGTTGGTGACGGCGATGCCAAGGGCGCGCAGGAACATCGTGGCGCTCTGCTTGCGCTTGCGGTCGATGGAGACCATGAGCTGGTCGCGCTTGTCGACCTCAAACTCAAGCCAGGCACCGCGGGACGGGATGATCTGGGCCTTGTAAATCTGCTTGCCCGAATCCATCTCGGAGCTGTAGTACACACCCGGAGAACGGACGAGCTGCGAGACGACGATACGCTCGGTACCGTTGATGATGAAGGTACCCTGATCGGTCATCATGGGGAAGTCGCCCATAAAGACGAGCTGCTCCTTGATCTCGCCGGTCTCCTTGTTGGTGAGACGGACGTCGGTCAGAAGCGGAGCCTGATAGGTCATATCCTTCTCGCGGCACTCCTCGACGGTGTGCGCGGGGTCGCCGAACTGATGCTCGCCGAAGGTAACCTCGAGAACATGGTTCTGGCTCTGGATGGGGCTGGATTCCTTGAACGCCTCACGAAGGCCCTCGTCCTTAAAACGCTCAAAGGATTCCCTTTGAACAGAGATAAGGTTGGGGAGCTCCATGGCCTCCGGGATTTTCCCGAAGCTGACGCGCTTGCGCTCAGTGGCAGTGTATGCGTAGGTCACCAGGTTTTTCCTCCTTCACGGAAATGCTCGGTGGGTTGGCGAGGCATAGCTTCGCCAGTTATCGCAACCTAATAGTTTATCAGGTACCGACCGTTGGGCAAGAAAAGCCTTGACGCGATAGAGTTTTTGGAGTAGCAAAGTTTTTCGACGGAAAAGGTGCAGGTAGATAGGTGTGTATCGAACACCTGTTCATATATTTTCTGTGAACAGAGAGCCGGCAATCGCAGCTCTTATAAAAAACGGGCGCGAACCGAGGTCCGCGCCCGTAAATGTCGATGCCCGAAGGCTTACTTGCGCATCAATCCGCCGCGCTCGTCGATGGCGTCCCAGAAGACGCTGGCAAAGCGAGGATCGCTTGCGGCCATGAGGGCGTTGGTGGCCATCCAGCCAGACGGGGTGCCGGTGTCGTAGCCCGACAGCGGGTCGATAACGACAGCGTACATAGCCTCGCGATCGAGCGAGCGGGCCATGGCGTCGGTGAGCTGAATCTCGCCGCCCTTGCCGGCCTGCTGATCAGCGAGCAGGTCCATGACCAGCGGGCTCAGCAGATAACGGCCGACAATGTACAGGTTGGACGGAGCCGCCTCGGGAGCGGGCTTCTCGACCAGACCGCCGATACGCCAGACAGCGCCCGGCTCTGCATCGGCAACGTCCTCGGCGCCCTCGAGCGAACCGACGCGCTCACCGGCGATAACGCCGTAGCGGCTGACTTCCTCGGGCGAGCAAGCAGCGACGGCGATAACCGAAGCTCCACCGTGCTCCTTGGAAACGGCGAGCATCTTGTCGCAGATGTCGCGGTTAGGCACAACGTAGTCGCCCAGAAGAACCAGGAAGTTCTCCCCTGCCACGGCGTCGGCAGCAGAGCGGATAGCATGGCCGAGGCCCTTGGGCTCGTACTGATAGCGGAAGTCGACCGGCATACCGCCAGCGTGGGCGACGGCATCGGCATAGGCGTTCTTGCCGCGCTCGCGCAGCAGGTTCTCGAGCGAGCGATCGGGCTGGAAGTAGTTCAGCAGCTCGGGCTTGCCGGGAGAAGTAACGATGATGGCGTCGTCGACTTCCTCGGGGTCGAGCGCCTCCTCGACGACGTACTGAATGACGGGCTTGTCGAGCACCGGCAGCATCTCTTTGGGCGTGCACTTGGTGCTAGGCAGAAAACGCGTGCCAAGACCGGCGGCGGGGATGATTGCCTTCATGTTATTCAAAGATCCTTTCGCAGGCGCAGAATGCGCCCCATGCGTGCGGCACGGCGGCCGCAGACCAAATTGCGATACCGAAGTATCTTACCGCCGGAGACATACGTCGCCGTAAGGCAAACGCAATTCTTCAGCAGGTCAACGCAAATTATTGCTCGAATGGTGCAATTTTACGCCCCAGCGGTAACGGGATTGGCGCGGCGAAGACAGCGGTGTGCTGCGTGCCGAGCAATGGGAATGAAGGGCCAAAACAAAAAAGACGGGGCTCGCAATGCGAACCCCGTCTGCAAAGAAATCTGGCGAGAAAGCCTGATTACTTGAGGGTGACAGCAGCGCCAGCAGCCTCGAGCTTCTCCTTGGCAGCCTCGGCGTCCTCCTTCTTGGCACCCTCGAGAACAGCCTTGGGAGCGCCCTCGACGACCTCCTTGGCCTCCTTCAGGCCAAGGTTGGTGAGCTCACGGACGGCCTTGATGACCTGGATCTTGTTGTCGCCGAAGCCCTCGAGCACGACGTCAAACTCGGTCTTCTCCTCGGCCTCAGCAGCGCCAGCAGCGGGAGCGGCGACAACAGGGGCAGGAGCAGCGGCGGAAACGCCGAAGGTGTCCTCGATAGCCTTGACGAGCTCGGAAGCCTCGAGAAGGGTCATTTCCTTAAGAGCATCGATGATCTCATCGGTGGTAAGCTTAGCCATTTCTAAGTCCTTTCGGTTTCCGTGCGGATGCACGGAGATCAGTTAAAACACAGCGCGAATGCGCCAGAGGTGCGGCGTTGCCGCCGCGGGTGAAAACAGCAACTAGGCTGCCTTCTGCTCGGAGACCTGCTGGATCGAACGAGCGAGACCAGAGGAAACGCCGTTGACGCAGACAGCGATGTCGCGAGCGAAACCGGAGATGAGACCGGCAATCTGGCCGAGAAGCTGATCCTTGGTGGGCAGCTCGGCGATAGCCTTAACATCATCAGCGGAAACGGCCTTGCCGTCGGAGATACCGCCCTTGATCTCAAGGACGCCCTTGGACTGAGCGGAGAAGTCCTTAAGGGCCTTAGCGGCCTCGACCGGCTCGGACTCGTAGAACACATAAGCGACGGGGCCGGCGAGGATCTCGTCGAGCTCGGGCTGCTCCTGGTTCTTGAGAGCGATCTTGACCAGGTTGTTCTTGTAGACCTTCATCTCGGCGCCGCACTCGCGAAGCTGATGACGCAGCTCCTGAGCCTGCTTAACCGTCAGACCGTTGTAGTTGACGACGAACAGACCGGCGTTCTCGGCGATACGGGACTCGATCTCTGCAACCTTGTCGATTTTGTACTGCTGGGGCATGAATTACACCTCCTCGAATTCTTTCCGGGCACGGTCCGCCACAAGGACGTGACGGGGGCATGTCCAAAAAGAAAGCCCCCGCGCTGCATGAGCGACGGGGGCGAGAAGACATATCTACTCGACCACCTCGGCTGGCGGGATATCCCATTAAGCTCGCGGGCAATGCCCGTTTGCGCCGGCTGTCTCTGGCAGCGGATTCGTGCGTGAACCGAAAGTATTATGGCGGGGACCCCGGCGTCGGTCAACGGAAAACCGGGCTGTACACAATTCCACCATCCGGCACGCGCCGCCGAAGGCCAGGCGCAAGGTTTTCGCTCGGTCAAGTCCTGGCTCGCACGAAGAGAACATTAAGTGCTCTTCGGCTCGTGCGGAATCTACGAAAACCTTGCGCCTGGCCTTCGGCGGCGCGTGCCTGCGTTGACTTTGGGCAGCCCGGGTTTTCGTTGGCTGACGCCCCCACTCATAGTGCTTGGGTCGGTGGGCTGATGTGTTGCGTCCCGTTGGGCTACAAGGTTGAAATGAAGGTGGACAGGCGGTGGAGGCCTTCGTCCAGATCTTGGTCGGAAACGCAATAGCTGAGACGGACGTGGCCTTCGGTGCCGAAGCAGTCTCCGGGAACTAGGGCTACGTTGGCCTCTTTGATGGCTTTGATGCAGAAGCCCTCGCTGGTTAGGCCGAATTGTTTGATGCTCGGGAAGGTATAGAAGGCTCCTGCGGGCTCTACCACGTCGAGGCCCATGGCGTTTAAGGCTTCGAGTACGCGCTCGCGGCGGGCTCGGTAGACTTTGAGCATGGGGGTTGGGTCGACGGTGAGGGCTCGGGCTGCGGCGTCCATCTCGAAGGAGACAGCACTCGATACTAAGTATTGGTGGGCCTTTGCGATCTCGGCGATGACGGGGGTTGCCGCTGCGAGCCAGCCCAGGCGCCAGCCGGTCATAGCCCAGGGCTTGGAGAAGCTCTCGATGACTACCGTCTGCTCACGCAGTTCCGGGTGGCGCTGGGCAAAGCGCTCGTAGCCATCCACGTAGACTAGGCGGTTATATACGTCGTCGCAGATTACGTAGATGCCCGCCTGCTCCGCTACGCGCGCCACGGCGTCGAGCGATGCCGCGTCGAGGATGCAGCCCGTAGGATTGTTGGGCGTGCAGATGACGATGGCCTTGGTCGCCGGCGTCACGCAAGCACGAAGCGCATCCTCGTCAATCTGAAATTGCGCAGGCTCCGTATCCAAAAAGACTGCTTTGGCGTGGTTGGCCACGACGATGCTCTCGTACAGGCCAAAGGCCGGCGTGGGAATAATGACCTCATCGCCGGGGTTGAGCATGGCCATGAATGTTGCCGACAGGGCCTCGGTCGCGCCGTCGGTCAGGATGACCTCGTCGGCGGAAAACGCCAGGCCCGCGTCATCCATATATTTGGACAGTGCATCACGCAGGGCGGGGCGACCGTTGTTGGGCGGATAGTGCGTGTCACCACGGTCCAGTGCGGCGGTCACCTCGGCGCTAATCACATCGGGCGTGGGAAAATCGGGCTCGCCAAGCGCAAGCGCGATACACCCCGGGTGCTGGGCGGCGAGCGCGTTGATCCGGCGGATACCGGAGGGCTTGAGTGTGGCAAGCGAGGTATTCATGGGCAGACGCATGGCGTTCCTTTCGTAAGGGTTGCACTAGGATAGCGCGGCGGGGCGCCACCAGACGGTGTAACCTAAACGGAAACGAGCCGGAAAGGAGGCGGCATGGAGACGACCGCGCGTCGCGACGCACCAAAAACACTGCAAACCATTGCGTATATCAGTATTCCCAATAGCGCCGATCTTGATTTTTTGCTCTGGGACCTGCAGGATGCCATCGCCGCCTATGCCCGGCTTTCCGGCACCGCACTCCCCCGCCCGGTCGACTTGAAGGCAAATGACGCCGGCAGCGTTGCCGATGGCATCGTGCTAGCCATTGAAGATGTGGCTGACGATGAGACGTTGACAGCCATCGAGCAGACGCTTGAGCGCTTTGGCAGTACGGGAACGCGTGTCTATGCCGTGATTCGAGCCGCACAACAGGACGCTGAGCAGGCGCGTGGGACCGCCGTTCGCTTGCACAAGGCATGTGAGCGCCATGACCAATTGTGGTGTGGCGGCGTTGCAATCTACGGCGGCAGCGGCATTGCGGCGCTTCGTCGCTCCCCGCGCATGGGACTCTTGCGGCGACCGTTTTCGGAGGCCATGGACAAGCTCGTGGGCGCCGTTCGCATGGGATGTTCCGTCGAACACGCGCAAAAGCTCGGTGGTGCCGCAACGGGTGGCGTCGACACCGACGGCATGGTGCGCGCCACGTCTGCACTGCCCACACCGATCTGGCACGCCGTTATGAGGCATCTTGCCGAGCACTCAAACTGCTAAATCGAAAAAGCCTGCCAATCAACGGCTTCACTCCAGCGCTCGACAAGGCGTTCCAGACGCCACGCCGCATTGGCGGGACTTGTCGACGGCAGAACGATGGCCGGCAGCCCGGTGCGCTCTTGTAGATAGCGCTTGTAGAGCCGGCCAGCTGTACCACCGTTGCATATCACCTGCTCAATGGGAGCTGCGCCGGTAATGCGCTCGATATGTGCCGGCACAACGTTACGAATGCTCGCATCGCTCGAGCCCTTAATGTCGCAGCTCTCGATCACGTCCCACAGGGCCACGCCGCCGTTCAGCAGCATAGCCCGCTTGGCGGCAATCGAGGCGTCAAGCGTCACGGGCTCGCCGCTCGCCAAAGAGTCTCCCTCGTTGGGCGGCACGGGCGCACCAAGGCACGCGGCCATCACGCGCCAAAAGCGGTTCTGCGGATTGCCATAGTAGAAGGCATTGGCACGCGAGAGCACCGAGGGAAACGACCCCAGCACCAAAACGCGCGAGCGCTCGTCAAACATGGGCTCAAACCCATGCTCAATATGTTGATAGCCCTCGTCAGATACGGCCATGGGCTAGGCTCTCAACAGATAGCGCACCTCGTAGGGTGCAAGCTCAAGGGTACCCGTCAGCTCGACCGTGGGCGCATCGTCGGCAAGCAGGTCGACGAAGGACCCGTTGAGCTCGCCGGCGCCAAAGGTGTAAGGCTCACCCACGGCATTCACCGCCACGAGTACCGTCGCGCCGTCACAGGCGCGCTCGAACAGCAGCTGCTTGTTCTGGATCAACACGTTGCGATAGGCACCGTAGTTGAGAGCACGGGCAGCCGCGTCGTCGGCCGAGCGAAGGTGCGCAAGCTGCGTGATGAACGCCGTCAGCTCGTTGGGCGCAGGCTCATTGAGCGCAGGTCGCAGCGCCCAGTCGCCATCGGGGCCACCCTTTTCGCCGGCAATTCCCCACTCGCTGCCATAGTAGACGCACGGGATGCCCGGCATGCCAAAGAGCATGCCGTAGGCGGGACGCAGACACGACTTGTCGGTGAGGATACTTGCCAGGCGCGGCACATCGTGGTTGTCGACAAACGACAGCAGATGTTTGCCGCGGTAGATGCACCACGGATCGCCGCCAAACTGGCGGTGCAGCGAATGGGCGATCTCGAACATGTTGACCGAGTTAAAGCTGGAGTACAGGCCCTTGTAGCACTCGTAGTTGGTGCAGGAGTCGAGCATCTCGTCGTTGACGATTTGGTTGTAGTCGCCGTGGAGCGTCTCGCCGATCAGCACAAAGTCGGGCTTGAGCTCACGGGTAAAGGCGTGCAGGCGGCGCATAAAGTCGCGGTCGAGCATATAGGCAACGTCCAGGCGCAGGCCGTCGACGCCAAAGACCTCGGCCCAGCGGCGCACGGACTCGAGCAGGTAATCGACCACAGCGGGATTTTGCAGGTTGAGCTTCACAAGCTCAAAATGGCCTTCCCAGCCCTCGTACCAAAAGCCATCGCCATAGCAGGAATCGCCGTCAAAGCTAATGTGGAACCAGTCCTTGTACGGCGAGTCCCACTTGCGCTCCTGCACATCGCGGAAGGCCCAAAAACCGCGGCCGACGTGGTTGAAGACGGCATCGAGCACCACGCGGATGCCATGGGCATGCAGCGTGTCGCATACGGCGGCAAAGTCGGCGTCCCCACCCAGGCGACGGTCGATATGGCGCAGGCTGCGTGTATCGTAGCTGTGGCTATCAGATTCGAGCGGTGGGTTGATGAGCACAGCGCCAACGCCGAGTTCCTGCATGTAGTCGGCCCATTGGGCGACCTTCATGATAGGAGCATCGGGGTTGGGCGCGGCGTTGGCAGCCTGGGCGAGCTCATCCTCGGCAACGGGCGCGGCGTTTTCGCGCGGAGCCCCGCAAAAGCCCAGCGGATAGATCTGATAGAACGTCGTCTCGTATGCCCACATAACAGCCTCCCGGTAAGCTCAACACAACGACATCCATTGTATGCCCAGCTTGTATCCTCTCCCCCAAAATAAGTTGCGGTGGAATAGGGACTGTTTGCCGGGTTTATTGGGCCCAGCAGTCCGTATTTCACCGCAACTGATGAGGAGGATGTGGCTAGGCGACGGGCTTTGCGCGGCGTATGGCTGGGAACATCACCGTGATGGCGAGGATGACGCCCACGACGGCAATCGCCCCGCCCGCGAAGCCGATCCAAGCGATACCGGGACCCGAAACCACGGCGCCGCCGATTGCGGTGCCCGTGCCAATACCGAGGTTAAACAGGCCCGAGAAGATCGACATGGCGACGGCCGACGAATCTGCCGGCGTGTGCTTGATGAGCTCGGCCTGAAACGCCACGTTAAAGGCCGTGGCGCAGCAACCCCACAGTGCGCAGACGGCAAGCACTGTCACGAGCGACGATGCGGCCGGCCCCATGAGCAGCAGGGCCACCGGCACGCCGGAGAGCGTGATAGCAAGGAACGGAAAACGGTGCCCGTCGAACAGGCGGCTGAACAGCCAGCTGCCCACCAAGCCGGAACAGCCAAACGCCGTCAGCGTCATGGTGATGGCGCCCGCATCGACGTGCGCGACCTGCGCCAGGAAGGGCTCGATATAGCTGTAGCTTGCGTAATAGCCGGTCGCCATGAAGACCGTGACTGCGTAGAGCGCGATGAGGAGCGGGTTCTTGAGCAGCTCGGGCAGCTGTTTGACGGTAAAGCGCTCACCCGCCGGCATGGCCGGGAACACCGCTGTCTGGTAGACGACCGCGATGGCTGAGAGGCCCCCGACCACGGCAAACGTCATGCGCCAGCCCACGGCCAAGCCAATGGCGCGACCGAGAGGCAGGCCAAAGATCTGCGCGATGGACGAGCCCGTGGCGATCATGCTGATGGCGAGCGCGCCGTGGCGAGTGTCGACCAGGCGCGAGGCCATAATCGAGGCGACTGACCAGAACACGGCATGTGCGCAAGCGACCACCAGGCGCGCGCAGACCAGGATGGGATAGGTCGGCGCCACAGCGGACAGGAACTGACCGAGCGAGAACACGGCCAGCACGCCCAGCAGCATCCGCTTGAACTCAAAGCGCGAGGCGAACACCATGAGCGGCAGCGACAGCAGCATGACGCCCCAGGCATAAACCGAGATCATGATGCCCGCCTGGGCCTCGGTGAGCGAGAACGATGCGGCGATATCAGTCAGAAGGCCGATGGGCATGAACTCCGACGTGTTGAACACGAACGCGCAGCAGGTGAGCCCGATGAGCGGGAGCCACTGCTTGAGCGTGATACCGTCTTGCCTTGTCTGAGTCATATATAACGTCTCCAATCGTTTTGAGCGGAGGCGATTATATAGCAACGGCCCCGCATCCGTCAGTACAGATGCGGGGCCGAAAACAATTCGATACACAGAGGTTGCGCCGTCAATTCATAACTAAGCCAACCCCAGCAATATGCCCGCCGAATGCACGACAAACGCCACGATCCAGGCGACCGTCACTTGAAACGCGAACACGGCAACGGCGTAGCGCGCGCCCAGCTCGCTCTTGACGGCGCCGATGGCTGCCACACAGGGCGGGTACAGCAGCGTAAAGACCAGGAACACATAGGCAGTGAACGGCGAAAACATGGTCGACAGTGCCGCGGGCGAGGTCGCGCCCAAAAGCACCGTGAGGGTCGAGATGACACTCTCCTTGGCGATAAGTCCGGTGACGAGCGCCGTGGATGCACGCCAGTCGCCAAACCCAAGCGGCGTCAGCGCCGGCGCAATGATGCTGCCGAGACCCGCAAGCAGACTCTGCGACTGATCGGCGACCACATTAAAGCGGATGTCGAACGTCTGAAGGAACCAGATGACCACGGTAGCGGCAAAGATAATGGTAAAGGCCTTGGTAATAAAGTCTTTGGCCTTATCCCATGCCAGCATCACCGTCGTCTTGACGCTCGGCAGGCGGTAATTGGGCAGCTCCATGATAAACGGCACCGGGTCGCCCTTAAATGCCGTGCGGTTGAGTACCAAAGCCGCGATACAGCCAACCGCAATGCCGATCAGATAGAGCGAGACCATGGCGGGAACCGTCGCCTGTGGGAAAAACGCCCCGCACAGCAGACCATAGACCGGCAACTTGGCCGAGCAGCTCATGAACGGCGTGAGCATGACCGTCATCTTGCGGTCGTGCTCGGATGGGAGCGTACGGGTCGACATGATAGCCGGCACGGTGCAGCCAAACCCGACGAGCATGGGTACAAAGCTGCGGCCCGACAGGCCAAAACGACGCAGCACCTTATCCATGACAAAGGCGACGCGCGCCATGTAGCCCGAGTCTTCCAGAATGGAGAGGAACAAGAAGAGCACGACGATAATCGGCAGGAAGGTCAGCACACTGCCCACGCCCGTAAGCACGCCGTCGACAGCCAGCGAGCGCACCACGTCGTTGGTGCCGAACGCCTTGAGGCCCGCATCGGCCGAGGCGATGATAGCGGCGATACCGTCCTCCATGAGTCCCTGCAACGCCGCGCCGATCACGCCAAACGTCAGCCAAAAGACGAGGCCCATGATCACCAGGAACGCCGGAATGGCCGTGTAGCGACCCGTCAGGATGCGGTCGATCTTGACGGAGCGCACGTGCTCGTGGCTTTCGTGCGGTTTGACGACGCAGCGCCCGCACACGTCGCCGATAAAGCTAAAGCGCATATCGGCCAGCGCGGACAGGCGGTCGGTGCCGGCCTCGCCCTCCATCTGGGTAATGATGTGCTCGATAGCGTCGAGCTCGTTGCGATCCAGGTGAAGCGCCTCGGTCACCAGCTCGTCGCCCTCAACCAGCTTGGTCGCCGCAAAGCGCACCGGGATGTGCGCCGTCACGGCATGGTCCTCGATCAGGTTGGCAATGCCGTGGATGCAGCGATGCAGTGCGCCGCCGTCCGATCCATCGGGCGCACAGAAGTCCAGGCGACCGGGGCGCTCGCGGAACCGCGCCACGTGCAAGGCATGATCCACCAGCTCGCCGATACCCTCGTTGCGGGCAGCGCTAATGGGAACAACAGGCACGCCCAACAGGCTCTCGAGCAGATTGACGTCCACGGCGCCGCCGTTGGCCGTCACCTCGTCCATCATGTTGAGCGCGATGACCATAGGACGGTCGAGCTCCATGAGCTGCAGTGTCAGGTACAGATTACGCTCGATGTTGGTAGCGTCAATGATGTCGATGATGGCATCCGGACGCTCGTCGAGGATGAACTGACGGCTCACGACCTCCTCGCCTGTGTACGGCGACAGGGAGTAAATGCCAGGCAGGTCGGTAACGCTCGCCTCGGGATGGTTACGGATGGTGCCATCTTTGCGGTCGACCGTCACGCCGGGAAAGTTACCGACGTGCTGGTTGGAGCCCGTCAGCTGGTTGAATAACGTGGTCTTGCCGCAGTTTTGGTTGCCGGCGAGGGCAAAATGCAGCGGTGCGCCCTCGGGCACGGCCGTTTTTGCCGCACGGGGCGAATACATCCCCTCGCCGAGTGCCGGATGCTCCGTCGTTCCGATTGCGGCGTTGGCGCGCGGACCGGTATCGGTGTCGTGCACATCCACGAGCTCAATGCGTGCGGCATCATCCTTGCGCAGCGTCAACTCGTAGCCACGCAGGCGAATCTCGAGCGGGTCGCCCATGGGGGCGTACTTCATCATGGTGACTTCGGTGCCCGGCGTTAGGCCCATGTCCAAAATATGCTGTCGGAGTGCCTGGTCGTCCGATGCCACCGATGCGACAACGGCGTCCTTTCCAATCTCGAGCGTATCGAGCTTCACGTCCGTGTTCCTCCCCCGGCGCCCACAGGGCGTTGCATTTATGTTCACCTTGGCTAACCGTTTGCCACGGCTAACCAATTTAACCATGCATGATAGCGCGAACACACAACGATGTTCAATCAGCAAATTGGCGCAATGGGGACAGGCAGGAGAGTTCAGGGCCATAGTTTCCCGATGAGGCCTCTCGGGGAAACTACATCCCAGAATTCCGGCTCGAAACGGGATATGGTTTCCCAAACAGGCCTCTTACGGAAAATGCATCCCGGAATCCCCGCTCGAAACGGGACGCGCTTTCCCAGTCGAGGCCCTATGGGAAACTGCGTCCCACCTTGAAAGGCAAAACTGGGGCGCAGTTTCCGGACGGGGCATCAAAAACGAAGTTGCGGTGGAATAGTTCCTGGATGGGCTGGTTGATGCCCCAGATAGGAACTATTTCACCGCAAGTTATTGAAGGGCTTGGATGCCGGGACTCTTACAGATGGCGCTCGAGGAAGCGGAAGGCCAGGCGGATCCAGGGACGGACGGAAACCTGCTTGTCCTCGTTGTCGACCGCGGTGTTGGCGTTGCCGAGCGAAAGGCCATGACCACCCTGGTCGAAGACGTGCATCTCGCATGCAACGCCCTCCTCGGCCATGCGCTGCGCAAACGGGTAGACCTGCGCGATCGGCGCCGTCTTGTCGTCGGACACGCCCCACACAAAGGTCGGTGGCATCTGACGCGAAACATGCGTGGTGGGGCAGATGTCGGCCAGATGCTCGTCAGTTGCCTCGCCGCCCGTCACCATCGACAGGTAGTCGTTGAGCAAATCGCGCCCCGTCTTGCCGCCCGTCTTGGGCACACGCAAGTCAATGCGCGGATCGCGCGTCTGCATGTCGCGCACATAGGCAAAGTCGAGCAATGGATAGCCCAGCACCACGGCATCGGGACGAATGTCGTCCGGACGCGCCCCGGCAAGTGCCGCAAAGGGGCCGGTCTTCCACTGTGTTGCCAGCGAGGCGCAAATCATGCCGCCAGCAGAAAAGCCCACGACGCACACGCGCTTAGGATCGACATGCCACTCGTCGGCGTTGGCGCGCACCGTGGCGACCATCTTGGCAAGATCTGCCTGGGGGTGCGGAAAGCTCACGTCACCCGTAGAACTCGTGACATAGTTGAGCACAAAGGCCTGGTAGCCGCGATCCAAAAATGCAAACGCCACCGGGTCCTGCTCGTGCGGAGCGATATGCGTAAACCCGCCTCCGCCGCAGATGATCACCGCGGGGCGGCGGCCATTCGGTTTATCGGGCAACGGCTCGGCACCCAAATACGTAAAGGTCGCCGGATATTCCTCGGTCGGCTCCTCGCCCCACAGCGCATGGTTCTCGACAATCATATGTGCTCCCTTCGCGCAAATTATGCGCCCTTATTTTTCGCCTTCAAGCGTACCCCACTTGAACCCGTGGCGCAGAAACACTCCGGCAATAAGTTTCCCTTCAACTGATATATCACATAATCCCAGTTCAGAGGTATCTTTGAGCAGCGTAGAATAGGGGCGTTGACCAAGCCGCGAAACACATATGAAACGTTTCCGGCAAACCAAACGCGCGATATGCGCCTATTTAAGTTGGAGGCAACTATGGGTCTGCTCGATTCGCTTAAGTCCACCTTCACCTCGACCGGCGAGGCGTCCGTTCCGCCCGCAGCAAGCTTCGCTACCCGCGAAGGCGTCATCTATGCCCCCGTCAACGGCGTGCTCGTCAACCTGAACGAGGTTCCCGACGAGACGATCGCCTCGGGCATGCTTGGCCAGGGCTATGGCATCGAGCCCATTACCGGCACCATCTATGCGCCCGCCAACGGCCGCATCGGTGCCACCACTGTCACCAACCACTCCATCGGCATGATCACCGAAGACGGCCTGCGCGTGTTCATCCATGTTGGCCTGGGCACCGTGGAAATGAACGGCAAGGGTTTTGCCCGCTTTGTCGAGATGGGCGATGTGGTCAAGGCAGGCCAGCCGCTCATCAGCTTCGACCGCGAGGCCATTAAGGCCGCTGGTCACGAGGACATCGTGACCGTCATCGTCTCCGAGCTCGATCGTCTTAAGAGCATCGACCATGTCGGCGAGTCTGGAACGCTTATCGGCGGCAACCCGCTCGTCAAGCTTGGCGACCCGCTGCTGGTAGCCAAGACCAAGTAGCCAGGCCCCGCGCCACACAGCCAAAAGGCACCTCGTCAAGCGCCCGCGACCATTTGGCCGCGGGCGCTTTTCGTTTGAAAAACCATCCCGCCAATGCTTTATCTGTATAGCTCAAATGAGCCGAGCTGCTAGAATATCGAACTGTATGGATAACTATCATTCAACCGTTATGGGAGGATACGTGAACCGCACCAAAATCGCGCAGCTCTATGCCGATGCCGAGTCGCTCGGCGGCCAGGCCGTCACCGTCGCCGGCTGGGTCAAGTCCGTCCGCGACATGAAGAACTTTGGCTTTGTTACGCTCAACGACGGCAGCTGCTTCCGCGACCTGCAGGTCGTCATGAACCGCGAGGCACTCGACAACTACGACGAGATCGCCCATCAAAACGTCTCGGCCGCACTCATTTGCACCGGCACCGTCAAGCTGACCCCCGATGCGCCCCAGCCTTTCGAGCTTTCTGCCACCTCCATCGAGGTCGAGGGCACGAGCGCCCCGGATTACCCGCTGCAGAAGAAGCGCGCAACCGTCGAGTTCCTGCGCACTCAGCAGCACCTGCGCCCGCGCACCAACCTGTTCCGCGCCGTGTTCCGCATCCGCTCTGTCGCAGCTGCCGCCATCCACCGCTTCTTCCAGGAGCAGGGCTTTGTCTACGTCAACACCCCCATCATCACCACGAGTGACTGCGAGGGCGCCGGCGAGATGTTCCGCGTGACCACGCTCGACCCCAAAAATCCGCCCCTCACCGAGTCCGGCGAGGTCGACTGGAGCCAGGACTTCTTTGGCAAGCATGCAAGCCTCACCGTGTCCGGCCAGCTCAATGCCGAGAACTTTGCCATGGCCTTTGGCGACGTGTACACCTTTGGCCCCACCTTCCGTGCCGAGAACTCCAACACCACGCGCCACGCCGCCGAGTTTTGGATGATCGAGCCCGAGATGGCCTTTGCCGACCTGAACGACTACATGGATAACGCCGAGGCCATGCTCAAGTACGTCCTCAAGGACGTTATGGCAACCTGCCCCGACGAGCTCAATATGCTCAACAAGTTTGTGGACAAGGGTCTGCTCGAGCGCCTGGACCATGTCGCCAACTCCGACTTTGCCCGCGTTACCTACACCGAGGCCGTCGAGATCCTGGAGCAGGCAGTCGCTGCTGGCCACCAGTTTGATTACCCCGTCAGCTGGGGCATCGACCTGCAGACCGAGCACGAGCGCTTCCTGACCGAGGAGCACTTTAAGCGCCCGACCTTCGTGACCGACTACCCGGCCGAGATCAAGGCGTTCTACATGCGCATGAACGAGGACGGCAAGACCGTCGCCGCCGCCGACTGCCTGGTTCCCGGTATCGGCGAGATTATCGGCGGCTCCCAGCGCGAGGAGCGCCTGGATCTGCTCGAGGCCCGCATCAAGGACCTGGGCATGAATCCCGAGCAGTACAAGTACTACCTTGACCTGCGCCGCTACGGTTCCTGCAAGCACGCCGGCTACGGTCTGGGCTTCGAGCGCTTGGTCATGTATCTGACCGGCGTGGGCAACATCCGCGACGTCCTGCCGCACCCGCGCACCGTGGGCAACGCCGACTTCTAATCGTCGGACGCTAGCTCGCGTCGCCACACGCCAACGCTCATCGCATAAGCGTCTCTCGACATCGGTCGAGAGACGCTTTTTTCAACAGCATCCGTCAAGCTTTTGGCAAGTTTTTGGTCAGTTGAGCAGGGCTGTTGAAAACTCGACCCGCCGTTTGCCGACAACTACCGACCGCCCAGAGCGCCCTGCGCCCCTGAAAAAGCCCCACGTCCTAGGCTCCATACCGTCGCCACCCAAAACGGAAAGGACGTGGGCACGATGACCGAAGCCGCTGTTGAAACCTACGACACCACGACGAGGGGCGCCGCCTCGATGGCAGCCTATCGCGCCGTTCGCATCCTGCAACTATTAAGCGAAAACACCGGCGAGGACAAGGCCATGCTTTCCGATGAGTTGATCCGGCGCCTCGCCCATCCCGACGACCCCGCCCGCATGCCCATCTCGGCGGCGCGGCGCAGCATCTACACCGCCATCTCCGCGCTTCGCCATGCCGGATACGAAATTGAGTACAAACGCGGCGTGGGCTACAAACTTCTTACCCGCCCGCTCACCGATGAAGAGATCATCCGGCTCCACGGTATGGTCATGCGCAACCGCTCCACGCCTATCGCTATCCGCAAGAGCATGGCGCAGCACTTAGTTGCCATGGCGAGCGCCGACGTTCGCGGCTACCTCGATACACCCGAACCCGTTCCAAGCGCAGGCAGCAAGGCCACCAAGGCAACACGCACGCCCATCAAGCGCATCGACACGTGCGAGCTCGTCGAGCAGGCCATCGACCACGGAACCACGGTGAGTTTTGATATTTCGAGCGTCACGACACGTGGCGAAACCGAAGCAGCACGGATGACACTCCGTCCCTTTGCCATCAGGCAGCGCGATGGCATCTCGTATCTGCTGGGAACGGTCTACGACGCCCGAGGCGCCGACGATACGCTGCGCACCGTCGAGATCGCCCGTATGAGAAACGTCAGCACGCGCCTGCTCGACGGCAAGAAGCTCTTCGCCGCCCTAGACGAGGACGACGCCTCCTCCGCCGCATAAGACCCTCCGCCGCCCATTCGACTACCCGTACCGCCCATCCGATTCTGTATTAAAAAACCCGCCAGGCTGTTGTAAAAATGGACATCAGCGCTACTATAGTTCCACTTGCACTTTGTCCCAGTGCAGTGTTTCCAGCCATTTTTATACTGGGGGTAATGATATGAAGGACATCACCATCAGCCGCAGGAGCCTTCTGGTCTCCGCTGGCCTGCTCGCGCTCGCTCCGCTCGCCGGATGCGGCGGCAACTCTGGTTCCGGCTCTGCTGCCGCCGGTTCCGACTACACCATCGGCGTTCTGCAGCTCACCGAGCACTCCGCACTCGATGCCGCCAACGACGGCTTTGTCAAGGCCATCAAGGAGAGCGGCCTTAAGGTCAAGATCGACCAGAAGAACGCCCAGAACGACCAGTCCACGTGTAAGTCCATTGCTGACAAGTTTGTGGGCGACAACGTCAACCTGATTTATGCCATCGCCACGCCCGCCGCGCAGGCTGCCGCCGGCGCCACGGCCGATATCCCCATCGTGGGCTGCGCCATCACCGACTACGCCGCCTCCGGCCTGGTCCAGGACAACGACAAGCCCGGCACCAACGTCACGGGCGCTTCCGACCTCACCCCGGTCGCCGAGCAGCTCGAGATGATGCAGAAGGTCCTGCCCGACGTTAAAAAGGTCGGCCTGCTCTACTGCACCGCCGAGTCCAACTCCGACGTCCAGATCAAGGCCGCCAAGAAGGAGCTCGACAAGCTGGGCCTCGAGTACACTGACTTCACCGTCTCGAGCTCCAACGAGATTCAGTCCGTCGTCGAGTCTACCGTGGGCAAGGTCGACGCGCTGTACTCCCCCACCGACAACACCATCGCCGCGGGCGCCTCGCAGGTGGGCCAGATCTGCAAGGAGAACAAGCTTCCCTTCGTGACTGGCGAGGAGGGTATGTGCATGGCCGGCGGCCTGTTCACCCTCTCCATCAACTATGAGGACCTGGGCTACGCCGCGGGCGAGATGGCCGTTAAGATCCTGAAGGGCGAGGCCAAGCCCGAGGATATGCCGATCAAGCACCTCTCGAGCAAGGACCTGGTCGTCGTCAAGAACGACGAAATGGCCGAGGCCCTGGGCATCGACCTTTCCGCCCTGGACGCGTAATGCCATACGCGGCATGCGTCTAGAGCCCGTGCTCGCGCTTTAGCCGCGTTATTCAATATCTGAGCCACAGGGGCGGGCGCTGTAGACCGGCGTCCGCCCTGCTTGTTTCAGGTAAAACAAAACGTCTGTCCGTAACTCTTCTATGCATTGTTACCGCTATTATGGTGAATCACGTGTCCACCCTATCCTAGGAGGTATGAAGCATGCTCATTGCATTGCAGGGCGCCGTTTCGCAGGGCGTCCTCTGGGGCATTATGGTGCTTGGCGTGTTTATCACGTTCCGCCTGCTCGACATTCCCGATATGACCTGCGACGGCAGCTTTGCCCTCGGCGGCTGCGTCTGCGCTGTGCTCATCGTCAATAACAACGTCGACCCGCTGTTCGCCGTACTGGCCGGTATGTGCGCCGGCGCCATCGCGGGCGCCGTCACGGGCATTTTGACCACCGTCTTTGAGATTCCTGCGATCCTCGCCGGAATCCTCACCCAGATCAGCCTGTGGTCCATCAACCTGCGCATCATGGGCAAGTCCAATACACCCATTCTTGCCAAAGGCACCGTGTTCTCGGCCGTCAGCAATATGACCTGTCTGCCGCAGTCCACCGTTGCCATCATCTTGGGCATCCTGCTCGCCGTGGCTATCGTTGCCATCCTGTATTGGTTCTTTGGCACCGAGATCGGCTCGGCGCTGCGAGCCACCGGCAACAACGAGTACATGATCCGCGCTCTGGGCGTCAACACCAACTCCACCAAGATGATCGCCCTCGTGCTCTCCAACGCCCTCATCGGCCTTTCGGGCGCGCTCATCTGCCAGAGCCAAAAGTATGCCGACATTGGTATGGGCACCGGTGCCATCGTTATCGGTCTTGCCGCCATTGTTATCGGCGAGGTGCTCGGCCGTCTGCTTCCCGGCGGCCTCACGCAGTTTAGCGTCCGTCTTGCCTCCGCCGTCTTTGGCTCCGTGGTGTACTTCCTTATCCGCGCCATCGTGCTGCAGTTGGGCATGGACGCCAACGACATGAAGCTGCTCTCCGCCGTGATTGTCGCTGTGGCCCTGTGCGTGCCCGTGGTTTGGGAGCGCTATAAGCTCCGCAGCTCCTACACGAAGGGGGATGAGGCAGATGCTTAAGCTCTCGCACGTCAAGAAGACCTTTAACAAGGGCACCGTCACCGAGAAGCGCGCGCTCACCGGCGTCGACCTCACCCTAAATGACGGCGACTTTGTAACCGTGATCGGCGGCAACGGCGCCGGCAAGTCCACGCTGCTCAACATGATCGCCGGCGTGTACCCGCTCGATTCGGGCGTTATTGAGCTCGACGGCACCGACATCTCGCGCCTGAGCGAGTCGCAGCGCGCCAAGTACCTAGGCCGCGTGTTTCAGGACCCCATGCGCGGTACCGCTGCCGACATGCAGATCGCCGAGAACCTGGCCCTCGCCAAGCGTCGCGGCCAGCGTCGCGGCCTTTCGTGGGGCGTCACCAAGGCCGAGAAAGATGAGTACGTCGAGCTGCTCAAGCGCCTGGACCTTGGTCTGGACACGCGTCTCAACGCCAAGGTCGGCCTGCTCTCGGGCGGCCAGCGCCAGGCACTCACCCTGCTGATGGCCACGCTCACCAGGCCGCGCCTGCTGCTGCTCGACGAGCACACCGCGGCCCTCGACCCCAAGACGGCCTCTAAGGTGCTTAACCTGACCGAGGAGATCGTCGACGAGAACCACCTGACCACGCTCATGGTCACGCACAACATGAACGACGCCATCCGTCTGGGCAACCGTCTGATCATGATGCACGAAGGCCACGTGATCTACGACGTGGCGGGCAATGAGAAGAAGTCGCTCACCGTAGCCGACCTGCTGCAGAAGTTCGAGGAGGTCTCGGGCGGCGAGCTCGCCAACGACCGCATGCTGCTGAGCTAAAACCTGCCAAAAAGGGACAGGTTTATTTTGGTAGGTTTTATCTGCGCAAACGTCAAAACCGCCGCAAAGGGACAGACGCCCTTGCGGCGGTTTTCGCATATTATGTCGATAATCCGATATTCAACCAGACATTCTGGCTAAGGACTAAGGAAACTGCCATGAAAAGACTCCCCCGCCTTGCGTTAGCCGCCGCGTTGTTTGCCGGCGCGCTCGCAGGCATCCCAAGCCTCGCTTTCGCGGGGAACCTGCCCGCCGCTATTGACGGCTCTGTGACCGTCATGCACACCAACGACATCCACGGCAGCTACAAGTACAGCTACAACGAAAGCAAGGGCACTGGCACTGTGGGCTTTGACGGACTGGCGGTTCTCTATAGCGCCCAGGGCAACGCCCCCGATCTTTTGCTCGATGCGGGCGACACCTTCCACGGACAGTCCTTCGCCACCATGAGCGAGGGCAAGAGCATCGCCGAGCTCATGGACACCTTCTACGCCGACGGCTACGACGCGACCACGCCAGGCAACCACGACTGGAGCTACGGCGCGGACAAACTCCGCACCATGACCGGCTACAGCACCACCAGCACGCCCTTCGCCATGCTCTGCGCGAACGCGAAGTCTACGAGCGGCGTATGGAGCTCGAGCATCACGAAGACGCTCGATCGCACCTGGGAGGATAGCGAGGATTACTCCACATTCGACTACAAAATCAAGGTCGGCGTCGTGGGCGCCATGGATGAGTCGCTGGGATCCTCGCTGCGCGCGGACCTGGTCGCGGGCACGTCGTTCTCGAGTGCCGCGAACGCCATCAATGCCGAGGCAGAGCAGCTGCGCAAGGAGGGCTGCGATGTTGTTGTGTGTATCGTGCACACGCTCGACGCCAAGACCTTTGCCACGCGACTCCGTGGCGTCGATGCCCTTATCGCAGGCCACGAGCACATCAACCTTAACGAGAAGGTGACGGGAGCCGACGGCAAGACGATCCACGTTGTCGAGGCAGGCAGCGCCTTTGCCGAGGTGGGGCTGCTTTCCATTCCGTACAAGTACGACACCAATGGCACCGAGTCGACCGACGATGACACGGTCACGGTCCCTGCAGACGGCAGCGACGAGAAGCTCTACACCGCCAAGAACGTCAACGACCTTTTGGCGGACCCCGACAAGGGCTCCGACTACCAGAGCCGCCTTGAAGCCGTCCGCAACAAAATCAAGCCGCTCGACGAGGCCTTTGAAAACGAATCGAACAAGGTGCTCGGCACATCCACCACCAACTATTTCTACGGCGAGGACGCCGCAGGCACGCATGGTTGGGAAATGGTGCGCACCACCGATTTCCGCCCCAGTAAGGAGGGCGACACCACCAAGGCCCAGACCATCGGCCATGTGACTTGCGGCTCCTATCTTGCCCTGACGAGCGCGGACCTTGCCATCGAAAACGCTGGCGGCATCCGCGGCGGCATCGCGGCGGGCAACGTGACCGCCGGCAACGTCATCGCTATCTCGCCCTACGGCAACACCGTGGAGACCTGGACCATGACCGGCGCGGACTTCCTCGCAGCGCTCGAGCACTCGCTACAAATTAGCGACGATTGCAACGACAGCTACGAGCTTCAGCAGGCTTATGTGGCGGCCGGTCACACCGAGCAGGAGGCGCAAGACAAGTACAAGTGGCGCGATGACTCTGGCAGCGTTCTCTCCTTTGGCGGCATCAACGTGACGATTGATTGGACGCAGCCCGAAGGCAAGCGCATTGTGAGTGCCACACTCACCAAGGACGGCAGCACGCTCGACCCCGCCAAGGCCTATACCGTCGCCACCAACAACTACATCATCACCAACACGACCGACTTCCCCACCTTCGCAAACGCCACCAAGTACACCGAGTGGGGCACGTGCGAGGCGGCGCTGAGGGCACTGATCGGGCAGGACAGCTGGGAGAGCAAGATGGCCTCGCTCGCGGGCACCATCAGCTTTGGCTCCGCTGCCGTGGACCCCACGCCCACACCGGCCCCGACGCCTAAGCCCTCGCCTAAGACGGACACGACGGCCACGAAGGTCATCACCAAGAAGACGACCGGTAAGCTTGCCACAACGGGAGACCGCACGCTGGCAGTAGTTGGCGCGTGCCTTATCGGCGGCATCATCGTCATCATGCTCGGCATTATCTGGAAGCGTCGACGCTAAGCTACACCGCCGGGCCTTACAGCCCCGCCGCGTAAACCTTATATCGAGCACAGAAGCCCGTCCGAATTTGATCGGACGGGCTTCTTGGTGGGTATCATGGTTGGACGATCATAAGGAGGTTTTCCCTACATGGAATTGTTTGAGCCGATTCTTCATTTCTTTGAGCAACGGTGGGTCCACAACATCATCTGGGCCGTCATCTTGGCGATAGGCACCGCCGTCGCCGCCAAGGTCGTATCCAAGACCCTGAACCATCTGCTTAACCGAGACGATAACCCGCTACCGGCATCGAGTATCTTCATCAACATCGCGCGCGCCGTCATCTGGATGATCGGCGGCAGCTTTATCCTCGACAACTGTTTTGGCATTAATGCAAACGCCCTCGTCGCCGCTCTTGGCGTCGGCGGCATCGCCATCTCCCTGGGTTTCCAGGACACGCTCTCAAACCTTATCGGCGGCATGCAAGTGACCTTTATGGGCATCATCAAGCCCGGCGACAATATCGAGGTCGGCGGTGTGTCGGGCGTGGTCCAAGACATCACTTGGCGCCATACAACGATTGAGGATGCCTGTGGACAGACCATCATTGTGCCCAACTCCAACATCTCCAAGAACACGCTCGTGCATTTGATGCCCTTTGGACGCGTGGCCGTGCCCGTTGCCGTAAAGGACACGTCTAAGTGGGCTTCCCTTGACGCGCTGGCAGACGAGCTCACGAGCGCAACCAAAACGGCCGTCTCGCCCATCTCGGGCTTTGACAAAGAGCCCTACGTGCTCTTTAGCGAAATCGGCGACTTTGGCATCAAAGGAAAGATCATCTTTATCGTCAGCGACGACAGCACCACTTTCACCGCTGCCGACGCCTGCATCCGCGCCATCGCCCCCATCATCGCCTAAACCACCGCAAAGGGGTCAGGCATCTTTGTAGTGGTTTTCATTCGTGGTACCATGGTTCATATAGTTGTTTAAACGACTAAGGGAGCAACATTATGGAAGAGGCCTATCGTCAAGCACGCAAGCGCGGCGAGCAAGGACGTCGACGCGCCATTAGCCAAAGCGAGCATCCATACCTTACGGACCTCGATAGCTTGGTTGCTCAGCTCCCCTTAGGTCAGCGAGAGAATGTCGGCCTGCGGGATATTCCGCTCGAAATGGTCGTCGGCACGGTCACCAAGGGCCGTCAGTCCGCCTTTTCGTGTAACTTTATGCCCCTGCTTCCGTTTAGCACCGAGTTCGCCCGCAAGTGGTCCAACCTCTACGACATCCAGGTGACCGAGGGCTATCGCGACCCCGTCATCGTCACCGAGTTCATGCATCGGTTCTATGTCCAAGAAGGCAACAAACGCGTCAGTGTCCTCAAATTCCTAGACGCCCCGACGGTTTCGGCCAAGGTCACCCGTCTCTACCCCGGCACATGGGATTCCGTCGAAAGCCGCCTGTACGGCGAGTTCTGCGCGTTTTGGCGCGTCTGCCCCCTATACGAGATCGAGTTCTCGCGTGAGGGAAGCTACGAAACGCTCGCGAAGATGCTCGGTCAGAACCTTATCGAAAAATGGCCGCAGAAAAAGGTCGACTACCTGCGCCACACCTTCCTGCTCTTTAAGCGCGCCTACCTTCGCGCAGGCGGCGACCACCTGGACATTACGCCTGCCGACGCCATGCTCGTGTACCTCAATGTGTACAACCAGGACCGCCTGCTGGATACGCCGACGGATATCGTCGTAAACCGCCTGTGCAAGATTTGGCGCGAGCTGGTCATTGCCGGCAAAAATGACGAGGACAAGGTCGATCTTGTCGAAGCACCGAGCGTCGACGAGGAAGAAACGCCCGCCAAGTCCACCGCTGGCGTGCTCAACTTCTTTATGGGCAAGACCGTCTACTCGACGGCCAGCCCCCTGCGCATCGCCTTTATCCATGAGTTCCCCTGTGCGACGTCGAGCTGGGACAGCCTGCACGACCAAGGGCGTCAGTATCTCGATGAGCACTTTGGCGGTATCGTGCGCACCGAGGCGTTCGAGGACTGTCACGATCCGGATGTGTTCTACGCCGCCGTGGAAACGGCTGTCAAACATGGAGCAAACGTCATCTTCTCGACCTCGCACCGCCTGATGGAATACACGCTCAGGGCTGCCGTTGAGTATCCCCGGGTTCGGTTCCTCAACTGCTCTATCGGCCTTCCCCATCAAAGCGTCCGTTCGTACTTTGGCAAGATGTACGAGGCCAAGTTTCTGCTGGGCGCCCTTGCCGCCAGCATGGCGGACAACCACCGCATCGGTTACCACGCGTCGGTATTCGCCTCGGGCGCGCTCAGCGAGATCAACGCCTTTGCGATTGGCGCCTCGCTGCTCGACCCACGCGCGCAAATTATCCTGACCTGGGGCGATGTGCCCGCCGGAGGCCTTACCGAGGCCATGTGCCGCGAAGGTGTGAGCGTCATGACCGGCGCTGACATGTCAAAGTCGCTCGAAGACCCAACGGCCTACGGGCTTCACCGCTTGGTCGACGGCAAAGTCACCGGCACCGCCATGCCCGTATGGAACTGGGGCCGTTACTACGAGCTCATCGTTCGCAGCCTTCTGCACGGCACGTGGGACGAGACCAGCGACGACAACCAAGTGCGTGCCGTCAACTACTGGTACGGCATGAGCTCCGGCGTTATCGACATCCGTTACGCTCCGGGCCTACCCTACCAGACGCGCAAACTCGTGCAGTTGCTCCGCAACGGTATTGTTGAGGGATCCATCAACCCCTTTGGCGGCGAGCTCCACAGCCAGAACGGCGTGGTACAGATCGAAGGCTTCCCTCCGCTGCCGAGCACGCAGATTGTCGAGATGAATTGGCTGGCGGACAACGTGGTAGGCACCATTCCGCAGCTCGACGATGAGCCGAAAGTCCCTGCCCTATGAAAATCCTTGCCATAGCCGATACCGAAGAACGATGCCTTTGGGAGTGCTTTCGCAAGGAACGCTTTGAGGGAGTCGACCTGATTTTGTCCGCCGGCGATCTGGACCCGGACTATCTTGAGTTTTTGGTCACCGTCATCAACAAGCCGCTCCTCTACGTGCGTGGCAACCACGATGACCGCTACGCGCGTCATGCACCGGGCGGATGTATCTGCGTAGAAGACAGCGTGTACACGTACCGAGGGATTCGCATTGCGGGCCTTGGCGGGTCCATGCGTTATCGCGACGGCGCCAACATGTACACCGAACGCGAGATGTCCAAGCGTATGCGTAAGCTGTCGCGTAAGGTTAGGATGGTCGGCGGGTGCGACATTCTGCTTACCCATGCGCCCGCCGCAGGTATGGGTGATCTGGACGATCTACCGCATCGAGGGTTTGAGTGCTTTAACACGGCGCTTGAGTCCTGGGGAGCCGACTACATGGTGCATGGGCATGTACACCAAAGCTACGGTTACGATTTTCAGCGCGAGCGGCAGCATGTGTGTGGAACGACGATCATCAACGCCTGCGGCTATACGCAGTTTGAGCTCGACCAGACGCGCTACCCCATCCGTGGCTGGCAGGCAGCCTGGCTCAACTCGCAAACCATGCGCCGCGAGCTCAAACGCCACGATGCTATCGAGTCCTCAACAGCCAGAACACCCTGGTAACCACCTCAAAGGGGACGCTGACCCCTTTGAGGTGGTTTTGGCACGCGATAGCAAGAAACCCGGTCCCACACGAGGCGGAACCGGGTTTCTTTAGCAATGCTTGCTTTGCTCAGGCAGTAACTAGCAGTTACTCAGCCAGGAAGTCACGCTGGACAGCGGGATCGACCTTGACGCCAGGGCCCATGGTGGAAGACACGGAGATGGACTTGACGTACTTGCCCTTAGCAGAAGAGGGCTTGACGCGCAGGATCTCGGTGTACAGGGCAGCGTAGTTCTCGACGAGCTGCTGCTCGGAGAAGGACTTCTTGCCCAGGGGCACGTGGCAGATGCCGTAGCGGTCGGCACGATACTCAACGCGGCCGGCCTTGAGCTCGGAGACCATCTTGGCGACGTCCATGGTCACGGTGCCGAGCTTGGGGTTCGGCATGAGGCCACGGGGACCAAGGATCTTACCGATGCGGCCAACCTTGGCCATCATGTTCGGCGTAGCGATAGCGGCGTCGAAGTTGATCTCGCCCTTCTGAATCTGGGCGACGAGCTCGTCGGAACCGATGATGTCGGCGCCGGCAGCCTCGGCCTCGCGGGCCTTCTCGCCCTCGGCGAAGACGGCAACACGAACGGTCTTGCCGGTGCCGTGGGGCAGGGAGATGGAACCACGGATGTTCTGGTCAGCCTTACGAGTATCGATGCCCAGACGGAAGTGGGCCTCGACGGTCTCGTCGAACTTGGCGGTGTCGAGCTCCTTGATGAGCTTGGCAGCCTGAAGGGGGGTGTAGAGCGTGGCGCGGTCGATCTTCTCGGCAGCGGCGTTATAGCTCTTACCATGCTTAGCCATGTGCATTACCTCCTGTGGTTAAACGGGCGTGAGCCCTCCCACATCGTATCGTGTGCCCTATTGCACACATTTAACGGGCGCCCTGGTCGGAGCACCCGTCGTTACCATAAGAAATCGCTACTCAGCGATGGTGACGCCCATGGAACGGGCGGTACCGGCGATGATCTTCTTGGCGGCGTCAATGTCGTTGGCATTGAGGTCCGGCATCTTGATCTCGGCGATCTTGGTGAGCTGCTCCTGGGAGAGCTGACCAACCTTGTCGGCCTGGGGCTTAGCGGAACCAGACTTGAGGTTCAGCTCCTTCTTGATGAGGTGAGCCGCCGGCGGGGTCTTGGTGATGAAGGAGAAGGACTTATCCTCGTAGACAGAGATCTCAACGGGGATGATGTCGCCCTTCTTGTCCTGCGTCTCGGCGTTAAAGGCCTGGCAGAACTGCATGATGTTCACGCCAGCAGCGCCCAGGGCGGGGCCGACGGGAGGAGCGGGGTTAGCTGCACCAGCAGGAATCTGGAGCTTAATGACGTTGGCAACCTTCTTCTCAGCCATGGTCATTCCTTTCGAATCACGAGTGTGAAGTACTTGCTATATCGTAAGCACGCACGTGTTAGAAGCACTCCTGAGATGAGCAGTCACAGAAGAAGCACGCTCGCGCGAACGGACGAAAACTTAAGCGATGACAGCGACCTGGTTAAAGTCGAGCTCGACCGGCGTCTCGCGGCCAAAGATCATCAGCGTGACCTTGAGCTTGCCAGCCTCGGTGTTAACCTCGGAGACCTTGCCATCAAAGTCGGTAAGCGGGCCATCGGTGACGCGGACGGACGTGCCGACCTGAATATCAACCGAGGTGCGCTTGGGCGAATCGCCCTTACCGGGACGACGAGTCATCTTATTGTACTCATCGCGGGAAAGCGGTGCGGGCTTACCGTTGCCGCCCAGGAAACCAGTGACGCCGGGCGTGTTGCGAACACACGTCCAAGCATCGTCATCCATCTCCATGCGGACCAGGACATAACCCGGGAAAATCTTGGAATCCTTGGTCTCGCGCTTGCCACCCTCTTTAATCTCGGTGACGCGCTCCATAGGAATCTCGATATCAAAGATACGGTCCTGCATGCCCATGGTCTCGATACGATGCTCGAGATCGGACTTAACGCGGTTCTCGTATCCAGAGTAAGTGTGAACGACGTACCAACGCTTAGACATGGTTTAGCCCCTCAATCCAGAGAACAGAGCAAGAGCCTCGCCAAAGCCAGCATCGAGCAGAGCGATGACGACGCCGACGACGACCAGAGAAGCGCAGACGACGACCGAGTAGTTCACGAGCTCCTTCTTATCGGGCCACGTGACACGCTTCATCTCGGACTTGACCGAAGCGAAATACTTCTTGGTGCGGGCGAAGAAACCAGGCTTCTCGTTCTTCTTGGACTTCGCAGCCTTCTCGTTCTTCTTGGCAACGGCCTTCTTGGCCTCAACCTTGGAGTTGGCGGCAGCGCTGTTGGCAGGTGCCGGCTGCTGAGCCTTCTTCTTGTTCTTCTTGTTGGCCATTTGGGTTACCTCCGCGCAATGCGCTTATACATGAGTAAACCGTAAGCCCCCAAGTGGGAGCTTACGGAATAATGACTGGCACGCCAGGAAGGACTCGAACCCTCAACACTCGGTTTTGGAGACCGATGCTCTACCAATTGAACTACTGGCGTATGTGACTAGAGACTAGCGAGTCTCTTTGTGCAGCGTGTGGTGACGGCACCAGGGGCAATACTTCTTGATCTCCATACGATCAGGCATGGTCGACTTGTTCTTGGTGGTCGTATAGTTGCGGCGCTTGCACTCAGTGCACGCAAGAGTAACTAGAGTACGCATGTATCCTGAACCTTTCATTTCCGCCCCGTACGGGCACGAGTTGTTACTTTATCAGCTCCACATAAGTGCTGTCAATGAAAACCTCGAGTCAATTGGTTCTCGGTGGATCCATTCATATTTGGAACACATCAATGAAGCCATCGAGAGCTAATCGACGGTGCATCCAGGACCATTATCGATCCTCTCGACACCAGCAACGGCTCAATATCCATTGTAGAAAAGAACCCGGCACCCATATAAGTGCCGGGTTCTCTAAGTCAGCTATATCAAAGAGCTAATTTACTCAATGATCGTGGAGACGATGCCCGAACCGACGGTGTGGCCACCCTCGCGGATTGCGAAGCGCAGGCCCTCCTCCATGGCGATCGGGTGGATGAGGTCGCCCTCGATGGTGATGTGGTCACCAGGCATAGCCATCTCGGTGCCCTCGGGGAGCTTGACCGTACCGGTAACGTCGGTGGTACGGAAGTAGAACTGAGGACGATAACCATCGAAGAACGGGGTGTGACGACCGCCCTCCTCCTTGGTCAGAACGTAGATCTCGCCGGTGAACTTGGTGTGCGGGGTAACCGAACCGGGCTTGCAGAGAACCTGGCCGCGCTCGATGTCCTCACGCTTGATGCCGCGGAGCAGCAGACCGACGTTGTCGCCAGCCTCGCAGAAGTCCATGGACTTACGGAACATCTCGATACCGGTAACGACGGTGTTCTGGGTATCCTTGATGCCGACGATCTCGACGGGCTCGTTGAGCTTGAGCTCACCGCGCTCGACACGGCCGGTAGCAACGGTACCACGGCCGGAGATGGTCATAACGTCCTCAACGGCCATCAGGAACGGGAGGTCGTTGTTACGAGCAGGCGTCGGGATGTACTCGTCGACGGCCTTCATGAGCTCGCGAATTGCGTCCATCCACTTGGCGTCGCCCTCGAGAGCGCCCAGAGCGGAGCCACGGATGACGGGGATGTCGTCGCCGGGGAAATCGTACTCGGAGAGAAGCTCACGGGTCTCCATCTCGACGAGGTCGATGAGCTCGTCATCGTCGACCATGTCGCACTTGTTCAGGAAGACGACGATGTAGGGAACGCCGACCTGACGGGCGAGCAGGATGTGCTCGCGGGTCTGAGCCATGGGGCCGTCGGTAGCGGCGATGACCAGGATAGCGCCGTCCATCTGAGCAGCACCGGAGATCATGTTCTTGACGTAGTCAGCGTGGCCCGGGCAGTCAACGTGAGCGTAGTGACGGGCAGCAGTCTCGTACTCGACGTGGGAGACGGAGATCGTAATGCCGCGCTCGCGCTCCTCGGGAGCCTTGTCGATGTTCTCGAACGCAGTGAAGTCAGCCTTGCAGCCCTCGGTCTCGGAGAGAACCTTGGTGATGGCAGCGGTCAGCGTGGTCTTGCCGTGGTCGACGTGACCAATGGTGCCGATGTTAACATGCGGCTTAGTGCGCTCAAACTTCTCTTTGGCCATAAAGCCCTCCTCTAAACAGGTCGTCCCCGGACGGGACTTTGCCTTTATACCATAGTGGCCTCTCAACATACTATTGAGAAGCCACCGTGTTACCTATGGTAGCGGTGACTGGATTCGAACCAGTGACGCCACGGGTATGAACCGTGTGCTCTAACCAACTGAGCTACACCGCCGGATGGAGCCTGCAACCAGACTTGAACTGGTGACCTCTTCGTTACCAACGAAGTGCTCTACCGACTGAGCTATACAGGCACTTGACGGGTGGGAGCTATAGGATTCGAACCTATGTAGGCAGAGCCAACGGGTTTACAGCCCGTCCCCATTAACCACTCGGGCAAACTCCCAATCGTTCAAGTATCCGCAGGTCCTTTGGTCTTTTGGACCGCCGCCCCCGCGAACGAAAAAGATAATACGATGCAACCTTGGGGGCTGTCAACGAAAACCTCTAGATACACGGTGCCGGGCGTATCTATATAGCTGTGACCTGTGGTTTTGTTGAGTTTGGATATGAAGGACGGTGGTTTTGGATACTGAGGTGACGTTTCCCGAGGTAACACTTTGGTGTAGTGGAGTACACCTTCAGTATCGAACTTCGATACCGGCTTATTTGCACCTATATATAGGTCGAGATCGGGCTTCCACGCCACGATCGAGCGTGGATATTCTTCCGTTTGAAATCGAGCGTGGATATTCTCTCACTTTGCCGTGCCATCAAGTCCAAAGTGGCAGATTATCCACGCTCATTCACTAAGCGGGAGATTTTCCACGCTCGTATGTCCGGAAATCCACACTCGGTCACGACAGTTAAACCCGGTCCGGCCTTTGTCTCGATCTGTAACATTTAGAGAACATTTTTCCCCTATCTGTTACAGATCGAGATGTTTCGCAGAGACCTCAGCTTACGTCTCATTCTGTAACAGCTAGAACGGTTTCCAGCCTCTTCGTGTTACAGATTGAGACAAACCTGAAGCTTGGTTGGCACCACACCCGCTGACTTATAGACATAAATAGAAACGGGCCCTGTCCCACAAGGGAACAGAGCCCGAAACTCTCATGGAGCCAGTGACAGGAATCGAACCTGCAACCCACTGATTACAAATCAGTTGCGCTACCGTTGCGCCACACTGGCACACTTGGCGCTTTCGCGCGAAGCCTGTTAAGAATAAAGGAATTACGGACGGGGCGCAACAGGCCACACGGCGTTATACAAATATGCAAAATCCAGCAACAACAGGTACCAGGCCCGTTCATTTCTGTCGGTTCGCCCTCAATCTCAAAACCATTCGTCAGAACGAATAGTTTTAATTACAATTGCTATATATAAAACTATTCGTTTTGACGAAGGGTTTCGTGATGCTTACTACCAAGGAAGCCGCCGAGCTGCTCGGCATCACTCCGCGCAGGGTGCAGGAGCTCATAAAAAACGGAGCACTTGAGGCCCGCAAGGCTTCTGGTGTATGGCTCATCGACAAAGACAGCGTCGACACGCGACTCCGCTCCGTGACCAAAACGGGGGGACGTCCCCGCCGCGGCCACGGTAAGAGCGAGATCGCGTTCACCCTCATGAATCGCACGCACGAGGTCGCTCAGCTGGTCTACAGCACATCGCGAAAAGACTTTACCCACATCGGTGCCGACATCGATTACGCCCACGCCCCTATTGGAGTATTTGGCCCTAATAGCCCCATATCGCTCGACTCCTTCCGCATCTGGTGGCGCAGCCGCGGTATCCCGCTCGCACGCATTGGGCTTGCCTCCCTGCTTGCAGAAGCCGCAGTCGATGTTCCCGATGAACTCGTACAGCGAAATCTTGGCCTCTCCTTATCCGACCAGTATTGGATTAGGCCCCAAGACTCCGGCCTCGCGTGGGAAGATATCAATTTCTTCAATAATGCCTTTGATGACGTCTCGCTAACCATTGCACCCTTCGCCCCAGAGGGTAAAGCAGCCGCCGCAAAACCCGATAACACCTCGGACGGCAATCTTCAAAAGTACTGGACGTGCGAGGGCGAACGTCGAATTCTGCATAAGGCAGGAGCGCACCTGAACCAGGAACCTTATAACGAGCTGGTGGCGACCACGCTCCACCGTCGCATCCTAAACGCCTGCGATTATGTACCTTACTCGCTCGAAGGCACGGGCACTTCCGCCCTGAGCATATGCGATGTCTTCTTAACTGATGAAGAAGAGTATGTCCCTGCGTTCTATGTAAACCAGCACGCAAACGCAGACGAACGGCTAACCGACTACGAGCGATATGTAGCAAACTGCGAGGAGCTCGGGGCGACAGGCGTCAAGGATGCCCTTGACCGTATGATCGTATGTGACGACATCATCGCCAACTATGACCGCCATTGGCGTAACTTTGGCCTTGTGCGAAACGTAAACACGCAAGCCTGCAGACCTGCCCCCATCTTCGATTCGGGCTCATCGCTCTGGTGCAACATATCACTAGAGGAGCTTAGGGCGGGAGAGCACAGTTTTTCCAGCGCACAATTTCATTCAAGCCCCGCCAAACAAATGTTGCTCGTCGAGGACATGGGCTGGTTTGACGGCGACAAACTCGAAGGCTTCGTTGACGAGGCAATCGAGATTCTGTCTAAAAACGATGCTCTAACAGCGAGACTGCCTTATCTAAAAGAGGCGCTAACGTGGCGCCTCAAAAGAATGATCAACATCGCTGAATGGAGTTAGCAAGGCAGCATTGCCCCGCCAACTCCCCTACCGTCCGCGCAACGCCTTGAGCTTGGCCAGGGTATCGGGGCTCAGGCGGCTGCCCAGAGTCATCTTGATCTGCGGAGCTTCCTCTGCCTCGTGAACGTCGTTATCGATCTGTTTGATCTCGTCCACCAGCATACGGCTCGAGATGCGCGTGACGCCCTTGCCCATGACGACGGCCTGTATTGTGCCGTCACTCGATACCACGGAGCACGCGCGGCCTTCCTCGCGCGCCTCGATGCAGAGCTTCTGCACCACGGTATCGGCAGAGACGCCCGTCGGCGAAAACTCGATGCGCACGCCGCGGGCCGGCAGGTTGGGGCGCTCGTTGGAGATATTGCCCGCGCCGTCGAACACGATCACGGCCTCGTAGCGGCCCTGGGCAAACGCGGCAACGTCGTTGATGAGAGCGGTGCGCGCCATATCGTGAACGTCGCTGGAATACGGATCGTCGGAATGGTCGTAGACGAGCTTTTCGTAGCGCGGCGTGCAGTGAATCACGTTGTAACCGTCGACCACCAGCAGCTCGGGCTTGTTGGAGTGCACCGTCGAGACTGGGTCGGCGATAGCCTGCGCAAACGCATTGCCGCCCACGCCGTAGGTCGCGGCCGAAACAATCGGCTTGGCCGAGCCCTCGCCAAAGCGCTTGGCCTTGGACTTGGCGCGGTTCTTCTTGGACATGCGTTACTCCTCCCCCATGAGCTCGCCGGCGTTGCGGCGTAGCCACTCAAAGCACAGCGCCGTGGTCGCCTGAGCAACATTGAGGCTCTCGGTCATGCCGCGCTGGGGAAGCTTGGTCAAAAAGTCGCATTTCTCGAGCACCAGGCGCGAGATGCCGTCGCCCTCGGAGCCCATGACGAGCGCCACGCGGCCCTCGAAGGGAGCATCCCAGCAACTACCTTCGGCGTGCTCGGAGGCACCGCCCACCCAAAAGCCAGCGGCCTTAAGACCATCGAGCGCACGGGCGATGTTGGGCACCTGTGCGATAGGCAGATGCATGACGGCGCCGGCTGAAGTCTTGTAGCTGCCCACGGTCACGCCGGCGGCACGCTTGTTGGCGATGATGACGCCGGCCGCGCCCACAACCTCGGCGGAGCGCACGATGGCGCCAAAGTTGCCGTCGTCAGTCACATGGTCGAGCACGACGACGAGCGCCGGTCCGTCACCCGCGCGGTCGAGAATGTCGGCGACATCGGCGTAAGGGAAGTTGCCAACCTCGAGCGCAACGCCCTGGTGAGCGCCGTGGCTCGATAGCGCATCGAGCCGTGCGCGTAGCACGTACTTAATGCGGACACCCGCGGCGTTGAGATCGTTGACCAGGCGCGACAAGGCGGCATCGCGCTCCCCGCCCTCGGCAATGAGCGCGCACTTGATGGGAAAACCAGTGCGTAGCGCCTCGGCGGCGGCACGACGACCTTCGATAAACTCGCCCTTGGGAGCCTGGACAGCGTCGCGGTTGCGATCGCGCTGCGGACGTGCGGCCTGGGTGCGATCGCGCTGGCCCTTGGGAGCGGCAGCGCGGTCATTGCGGCGAATCGGACGCGAGCCAGAAGCAGCCTGCTTGCCGCCACGAGGCGCACGCTTGCGATTGTCGGCCATAAAACGGCCTCCTTAAATAGATAACGAACAAGAATCGACCGTCCGAGCCACGGCACCTTGCCTTTCAATCGTCGGGCATGACCACCAGGTCTATGCCCTCCTCTTTCAAGGCAATCTGCCGCACCTCGAACGGTCGACAAATACTAGAGACTCTTAATACGAGTGCCCGCGGCAGTATCCTCAATGGTGAGGCCCAGGTCCTTGAGCTGGTCGCGGATGGCATCTGCCAGATCCCAGTTCTTGGCGGCACGGGCCTCGGCGCGGGCCTCGAGAATCTTGGCAGCAGCCTCGTCCACGTCGTCGCCCGTGTAGGCGACCAGGCCGGCGGCAACGCCCAGCAGGCCCAGCGGCAGCTCGACCTTGGGCTCGGGAAGCTCGACGCCAAACGTATCGAGCAGCTCGACCAGCGTATCGGCGGCGGCCAGGGCAGCGGCCTTGTCGACAGCATCGCCCGCCTGCTCCAGGTACTGGTTGCACTCGGTCACAAAGCCAAAGACAGCACCCATGGCACCGGCGGTGTTAAAGTCGTCATCCATGCACTCCTTAAAGGTGGTGCGGGTCTCGGCGGCCTTGGCGGCAAACGCCTCGGCAGCCGCTTCGTCGGCATCGGCCGTCGCGTGGTTCGCGGCCCAACGCAGGTTCTCGACCGTACCGGCGATACGCGTGAGCGAGTTCTCGGCACCCTCCAGGCGCTCCCAGGAGAAGTCGAGCGGCGAGCGATAGCTCGTCTGCAGCATCAGCAGGCGCAGGGCGGCAGCGGAGTGCTGCTCGAGGACCTCGGCCAGCGTAAAGAAGTTGCCGAGCGACTTGGACATCTTCTCGCCGTCTACCAGCAGCATGCCCGTGTGCATCCAGGTGTTGGAGAAGCCCTGGTGCCAGGCGCAGGTGGCCTGGGCGCACTCGTTCTCGTGATGCGGGAAGGCAAGGTCGGAGCCGCCGCCGTGGATGTCGATCGGAGTGCCCAGGTAGCGATGCACCATGGCGGCGCACTCGGTGTGCCAACCGGGACGGCCCTCGCCCCAGGGGCTCGGCCAGCTGGGCTCGCCGGGCTTGGCGGCCTTCCACAGGGCAAAGTCGAGCGGGTCGTTCTTGTCCTCGTTCTCCTCGATACGCGCACCAACCATAAGGTCATCGATGTTGCGGCCCGAGACCTGGCCATAGTTGGGATCGCTGCGCACAGCAAAGTACACGTCGCCGTTATCGGCTGCGTAAGCGTGGCCCTGCTCGATAAGCGTCTTGATCATGGCGATCATGGGGCCGATCTCCTTGGTGGCGCGGGGGCGCACATCGGGATCGAGCACGTTGGCGGCGCGCATGACGCCGATGAACTTGTCGGAGAACTCCGTCGCGACCTCGGCGGCCGTACGGCCCTGCTCGTTGGCGCGCTTGATGATCTTGTCGTCGACATCGGTGAGGTTCTGGGCGAACGTGACCTCGTAACCGCTCGCGATGAGCCAGCGGCGAATCACGTCAAAGCTGATGAACGTACGGGCGTTGCCGATGTGGATGTTGTCGTAGACCGTGGGGCCGCACACGTACATGCGGACCTTGCCGGACTCGATGGGCTGGAACTCTTCCTTTTTATGGGTAGCGCTGTTGTAGATACGCATTCGTTACTCCTTAACGGTTTTCTGTAGCAGGCAGACGGCCCAGGCGCCGATTCCCTCGCCCTGGCCTTCCCAACCGAGCTTTTCGGTCGTAGTGGCGGCGACGCCCACGTTTTCGACGTCAACGCCCAGGGCATGGGCAAGGTTGGCGCGCATGGCATCGCGATACGGGGTGATCTTAGGCTGCTGGCAGGCAATGGTGCAATCGGCATCGACAAACTCAAAGCCCAGCTCACGCGCATAGTCCATCACGCGGGCAAGCAGCACCATCGAATCGGCACCCTCGTAGGCGGGATCGGTGTCGGGGAATAGCTTGCCGATGTCTCCCCCACGGCAGGCGCCCAGAATGGCGTCGGCCAAGGCGTGCGCGAGCACATCGGCATCCGAGTGACCCAGCAGGCCGCGCTCGTAGGGAATGTCGACACCGCCGATGATACATCGACGCCCCTCCACCAGACGGTGAACGTCGTAGCCATGGCCAATGCGCAGGTTACTGAACATGGGGAAGGTCCTCTCCCTCGGCCATGCGGCCAAGCAGAATCGCGGTTACGGGACGCAGGTCCTCGGGCACCGTCACCTTAAGGTTATCGCGTGGGCTCTGGACGCAGCGGACGCGCCCACCCATGCGCTCGACCAGCGACGAATCATCGGTACCGATAAAGCCCTCGGCAATGGCTGCAGCGTGGGCGCGCTTCACAGCATCGACGCTAAAGATCTGCGGCGTCTGCGCTGCCCAGTAGAGCTCACGCGGCGGCGTCTCGACGATATTATCGCCGTCAACGATCTTGAGCGTGTCGATCGCGGGCTGACCGCACACGACACCGTCGAGGGCACGGTCGCTCACGAGCACGTCGATAGCGTGGTCGATGGCCTCGGTCGTAATGAGCGGACGAGCGCCGTCGTGGATGGCGACATATTCGAAACCCGCCGGAACCGCATGCACGCCGGCACGGGTGGAATCCTGACGGGTATCGCCGGCATCGGCAAAGCTGATGGGCGTGTCATAGTCAAACGGGTCAATGGCCAGGCGGCGCATCTCGGCACGGCGCTCGGCAGGGCAAACCACGACGATATGGCCGACCTTATCGCTACGATCGAACGCGCGGATGGACCAGCTCATGAGCGGACGGCCCGCCACATTAACGAGCTGCTTGCCGCCGGGATTTCCAAAGCGCTGGCCGCTGCCGCCGGCAACGACCACGGCGCATACGGGCGCCATTATGCGTTCCCCTGTTTGGTGCCCTTCATGCGGTACAGCGAGTCCGCAAGAATGGCAGGGTTGTTGACGCCAAAGTCGCCCAGGCGCTCCGGATCCTCGCTGATGTCGTCCATGAGCTCCTGCAGCGAGCCGTACTCGTCGACGATCTTCTCGGCCACGCCGTCGCGCACGACGGACACGCGCGAAAGCGTGCGCAGGCCCAGCGGCGTCATGACGGAGTCCTCGTCCAAGTCGTCATAGCCCAGAACTGCCGCCACGTGCTGCGGGTCGGACAGGTCCTTAGGCGTCATACGGCTCAGCTCGGCGCGAATCTTCTCGGCGTTGGCCTCAGAGGAATCGCTCGCGTAGTCGCGGATCATCAAGTCGTATTCGGTATCCATGCTGGAGCCCGCGAGCTGCTCGAGCTGCATCTGCACGAGCTTACCCTGGTTACCCAGCTTGACAATGCAATCCTTAAGCTCGGTCTTTGCCTGCTGCATGATCTCGAAGCTCGAGAAAATACCGGTAATGTCGGCGAGTGTGACGTAGTCGTCGAGCTCGAGGGCCGTCAGGCGCAGCAGGGAGCGATCGAGCGACTGACGGGTAGTCTGGAGCGTGGCGACGAGCTGGTTGACCGAGCTCATGATGGTGGTGACGGGCTGGATCTCGTAGCTCTTGCCGTGGACGTACACGTTGACGACGGCGCGACGAGCCGAAACCGAGATCACGATGGCATCGGTGAGCACCGACATGCGAGCGGCAGTACGGTGACGCATGCCCGTCTCACTCGTGGCGAGCGAGGGATCGGGATTGAGGTGGAAGTTGGCGCGCAGGATCTGGGTGAGGTCGCCATCGATAACGATGGCGCCGTCCATCTTGGAAAGCTCGAACAGGCGGTTCGAGGTAAACGAAATGTTGAGCGGGAAGCCGTCGTTACCGGCAGCGAGCACGTTTTCGGTGTCGCCGACGCAGATAAGGGCGCCCAGGTGACCGGCGATGATCATGTCGAGGGCGGTGCGGACCGGCTGACCAGGTGCCGTCAGGCGGATGGCCTGTTCCATACGCTTTTGCAGCTCGTTCTTATCCAAGGCATCGCTCCCATCGTATACGCTCCATAAACGCTAAATAGTTTCTCACGGTTTGTCCCTGCGGCGCTTGCGAAATCCGATGCTTACAGAATGAGCGAACACAGCTGAGAGCCCAACCCAAATCAGCTGTTCATGTGGTAGCATCGGGATTCGCATAAATGAGGGAGTAGTCGCGTGATCGGGTTCGCCTCCGGTGGCGCGGCAAGTCAACACACTGGCCGATGCGGCCTGGCTTGCCTTAATGAACGAGACTCGTGGCTGTGCGCGCAACGCGTACGCCACGGGTCTTTTTTGTTACTCCCCCAAGAGGTACACGCGGGCCCGCCCGCAGAGAGGGAGCCAGACTATGGGACTCGCAGAGCTTGTGTTGCTCGCTATCGGCCTTTCTATGGACGCTTTTGCCGTATCCATCTGCAAGGGCCTTGGCATGAAAAGGATCAACCTTAAGGTCGCCGTGATACTCGGCCTGTTCTTTGGCGGTTTCCAGGCCGGCATGCCCGTAATTGGGTGGGCCCTTGGTAGCCAGTTCATGGGCATCATCAGCCCCATCGACCACTGGATCGCCTTTATCCTGCTCGCCTTTATCGGCGGCAAGATGCTGTGGGAAGCCTTTACTGAGGACGAGAACGAAGGCGACGGCAAGGATGCCGAAAAGATCGACCTGGGCGAATATCTAATCCTTGCCATCGCCACCTCGATTGACGCGCTTGCCGTGGGCATCTCGTTTGCCGCGCTCTCGGTCGATATCGTTCCCGCCGTGTCGCTCATTGGCATCACGACCTTTGTCTTCTCCGTTGCCGGCGTAGCGATCGGCCACACCTTTGGCGCGCGCTACGAAAAGCCCGCCACCATCGTGGGTGGCGTCGTGCTCGTCCTCATCGGGCTTAAGATCTTGCTTGAGCACCTCGGGATCCTCGCACTGTAACGAATAACGGCCGCCCGGCATTACGCCAGGCGGCCGTTTTCATAGCCAGCCGTTTTAGAGCGGCTTAACCAAGGCGACCCTTACGCGGCAAGGCGCTTGAGGACGTCGATGAGCAGCTCGTAGAAGCGCTCGGCAGAAGCGAGCTCCATGCTCTCGTCCGGGGTGTGGACATCGGAGAGTGTCGGGCCCACGGCGATGGCGTCCAGACCGTGCAGGGCCTCGGCAAACAGGCCGCACTCAAGGCCGGCGTGAATGGACTCGATGCGCAGCTCGGAGCCAAAGAGTTCACGGTAGCTCTCGACAAAGACGTCGCGGACCGGCGAATGCTCGGCATAGCTCCAGCCGGGATACTCGAACTCAAACTTAGCGTCGAAGCCCAGGACATCGGCCAGCATCTGCAGGCGGTCCTTGAACTCGTTCTGCAGCGAGGTGATCGAGGAGCGCGGGGACAGCATGATCTTGACCTGGTCGTCAGAGGTGGCAACCACACCGATGTTGGAGGAAACCTCGACGGAGCCGTCGGTGACGACGTTGCGGCGGATCACGCCGTTCGGGGCAAGACGCAGGGCGCGGATGAGGGCAAGCGCGGACTTCTCGTCCATAGCCTCGACCTTGGCGTCGTCGGCAATCTCGACGGTGCAGGCAAAGCCGGGGTCGAAGACCTCGAGCTCGGCAGTGACGTCGGCGATGATGCCCTTTGCAATCTGGGCCGCGGCCTCGGCGCCAGCGTGGTCGGCGTAGACCAGAACAGCCTTGCACTCACGGTTGATGGCGTTGTCCTTGGTGCCGCCGTTAAAGCTGACGATGGCGGGCTCGCCGGCGACCATCAGGCGGTCGATGATACGGGCCATGATGAGGTTGCCGTTGCCGCGCTCCAGGTTGATGTCGGAGCCGGAGTGACCACCCAGCAGGCCGGAAATCTCGAGCGTAAGGGTGCTGCCGGTCTTGTGCTCGCGCACGATGGGGCAGGTGTAGGTAACGACGACGCCGCCGGCGCAGCTGACGGTTGCCACGCCTTCTTCCTCGGAGTCAAGGTTAATCATGGTGCGGGCGCTAATCTGGGACTTGTCGAGCGTCTCGGCGCCGACCAGGCCAGTCTCCTCGTCGGTGGTGAATACGCACTCGAGGGCGGGGTGAGCAATCGAATCGTCGTTGAGCACAGTAAGCATCAGAGCGACAGCAATGCCGTTGTCGGCGCCCAGGGTGGTGCCGTTAGCGGTGAGGACGCCGTCCTTGACGACCAGGTCGATACCATCGGTCGTAAAGTCGTGCTCAACAGAGCCCAGCTTGTCGCACACCATGTCGATGTGGCCCTGCAGCATCACGGTCGGGGCATTCTCGGCGCCGGCAGAAGCGGGCTTGCGAATGATGACGTTGTAGACCTCGTCCTGGTACACATCGAGGCCGCGCTCCTTGGCAAACGCAACCAAGAAATCGCTGATGCCCTTCTCGTTGCCAGACCCACGGGGGATCGCGCTGACCTCCTCAAAGAAATGGAACAGCTGGGCGGGCTCGTAGCCGGTAATCTTGTAGTCCATGGTGCCTCCTTGGCGCAACTGGTTAGACAGTAAGACATGCGACTTGTATATTCCCAGACTTTGCGTGCATAAACCAGTCGAAAACGCCGAGCGCCCTTGCATCATCGGCTAACGGCGGGGAGACGCCACTTTATTAAGATAAAGCAGGTTAGACGGGCCGCGCCGAAGGGACATTGGACCCTTCAACCAACCTCAACGCTTGATCAACGTTTATGCATACGCCATTGATGTGTTTAATGAGATCCACTTTGAACGAAGGGGCCTTTCCAACAGAAAAAGGGCGCTCCTTTGGAACGCCCTCGTGGACACAAGGTTTTGTTACGCCCTACAGCGCGCCGGAACCGGCTTGCATCATGCCGCCGGGGCCCGAGGTCACGCCGCCGCTCACGGGCGCGGCGTTGCCGGTGTGCGGTGCCGCCGGAGCGGTATCGCCACCGAGCGTGCCCGCCGGACGCGGTGCCGGGATCTCGCCCGTGCCGTGGCTAAAGACAAACTTGCCATCGGCCACGTCGCACAGGACGGTATCGCCCTCGCCCCACTCACCGGCCAGAAGCTCCTCGGACAGCGGGTCCTCGATGAGCTTTTGAATAGCACGGCGCAGCGGACGCGCACCGTTGGTGAGGTCGGTGCCCTCGGCCACGATCTTGTCATAGGCCGCATCGGTGAGCTTGATGTTCATGCCGTTGGCAATCAGGCGCTGGCGCAGGTCGTCCACCAGCAGGTGAGCGATCTTGGTCAGGTTCTCACCCGAAAGCTTCTGGAACACCACGATGTCGTCGATGCGGTTGAGCAGCTCGGGGCGGAACAGGCGCTTGAGCTCGCCCATCGCGCGGCCGCGGATCTCGCTCGAGGTAAGACCCTGCTCGCCGGTGGTGCCAAAACCGACGCTCGCATCCTGTGCGATCTCGCGGGCGCCCACGTTGGACGTCATGATGATCACGGTGTTGCGGAAGTCGACCGTCTTGCCCTGGCTATCGGTCAGACGACCCTCCTCTAGCACCTGCAGCAGGATGTTAAAGATATCGGGGTGCGCCTTCTCGATCTCGTCGAACAGCACGACCGAGTACGGGTGGCGACGAACGGCCTTGGTGAGCTGGCCGCCCTCGTCGTGACCGACGTAACCCGGAGGGCTACCGATGAGCTTGGAGACCTCGAACTCGCTACCGAACTCGGACATGTCGAAGCTGATGAGCGCGTCCTTGCTGCCAAAGAGGTATTCGGCGAGCGTCTTGGCGAGCTCGGTCTTGCCCGTGCCGGTGGGACCCAGGAAGATAAAGCTGCCGCCGGGGCGACGCGGATCCTTGAGCGGCGAGCGGCTGCGGCGCACGGCCTTGGCAACGGCCTCGACAGCCTCATCCTGACCGATGATGCGCGTCTTGAGTACGCTTTCGGCCTGCAGCAGGCGACGGCTCTCGCTCTCGGTAAGCGAGGACACCGGCACGCCCGAGGTCACGGACACGATATCGGCGATCTGACTCACATCGATGGTGAGCGGGCTGGCGTCGAGCTCGGCGGTCCAGGCAGCCTTGGCCTCGGCGAGTTCAATCTCGGCAGCCTTCTGCTGCTCGGTGATCTCGGCGGCCTTGTTCATGTCGTCGCTCTCGGTGGCCTCCTGCGCGGCGGCCTTGAGCTCCTCGATGCGATGCTCGGCCTCGCGCACCGGCTCGGGCGCGCGATTCGCGGCGATGCGAGCGCGAGCACCGGCCTCGTCGATGAGGTCGATGGCCTTATCGGGCAGGAAGCGATCCTGGATGTAGCGGTTGGAGAGGTTCGCGGCGGCCTCGATGGCACCCTGTGTATAGCGTACGTGGTGGTGCTCCTCGTAGCGCGGCTTGAGCGCGGTCAGGATCTTGACCGTATCCTCGACGCTCGGCTCCTCGACATCGATGGTCTGGAAGCGGCGCTCGAAGGCCGGGTCCTTGGTGAGGTACTTGCGGAACTCCTCGGCCGTAGTGGCACCGATGATCTGGAAAGCACCGCGCGCGAGCACCGGTTTGAGCATGGAGCTCGCATCGATAGAACCCTCGGCAGAACCGGCACCGATGATGGTGTGCATCTCGTCGATAAACAGGATGACGTCGTCAGCCTCGGTGGCCTCCTGGATCACGTTCTTGAGGCGCTCCTCAAACTCACCGCGATACTTGGCGCCCGCAACGAGGCCCGGCAGGTCGAGCGTCCAGATGTTCTGGTTCATGAGGTTCTCGGGCACGTTGCCGGCTGCAATCTGCTGAGCCAGGCCCTCGACGATGGCCGTCTTGCCCACGCCGGGGTCGCCCAGAATGAGCGGGTTGTTCTTGGTGCGGCGCGAAAGAATTTCCATCATACGCTGGACTTCCTTTTCGCGACCAATTACAGGGTCGAGCTCGCCGTCGCGCGCCTTCTGCGTGAGGTTGGTCGCGAACTGCTTAAGCGTATCGGTGCCACCCCCCCTTTGCTGAGAGGTATCCGAGCCGCTAAAGAACGGCAGGCCCGCACCGGGACGACCAGCACCGGCGCCGGCGAGCGGACGCTTCTTGTCCTGGTCCTTGGCGGTGAGTTTCTCGATAGCCTTTTTGATGGAGGCGGACGACACACCCAGGCGCATGAGGATGTCCATGGCCATGCCGTTGCCCTCTTCGACGATGCCGATCAGCAAGTGCTCGGTCGACACGTAGGTCTGGTTGTTCTCGCGCGCCACGCGGAATGAACGCTCCATCACGCTAATGACGAGCGGCGTAAAGGCGAGCTTGGCCGCCTCGGTCTCCTCACTGGGCTCGGGAACCGTGGTCTGGACCTCTTTGAGAGTATCCATGATGTCATCGTAGGAGATGTCGAGCGAACGCAGCGCCTCGGCGGCAATGCCCTCGTCCTCCTTGGCAAGCGCGAGCAGCAGGTGCTCGGTGCCCACCTTATTTGAGTGCAGATCGAGCGCCTCCTGTTTGGCCATCGACATGACCTTGCGCGCTCGATCGGTAAATCTATCTAACATGCTCGTTTCCTTACATGAGTTCATCGAAATCAAAACGCCCGCCCGTCGGCGGCGCTTTTGTCTCTTTACCCACAGGTTGTCTATGTTAACAGCTGGAGGAATATCTATAAACCCGGCTCACATGAATGCAGGTTATGACCGCATCGCGGGACTCACCGCGCGATGCGCGACAGGCGCCCCGCAAGAGAAACCCTAGGCGTCTTTCACCACGTCGGGACTCGTCGCACGCGATGCGCGATAGGCATCGGCCTCCTTGGAGACGCGTTCGAGCAGCTCGGATGTATCGACGCCCTCGACTTGCGCGACCGTTTCCACCGTCTGCATGGCGACCGCCCTCAGGTACGCGCACGCGCTGTCCCCCGGCTGCTCGAGGTCTATCTCCTCGCCGCCCTCCCGGGCAAAGCCGACCGCCATCACAAAGCCCATGATGCCCGAGACCAGAAAGCCCACCGCAAAGCTCGAATCTGCCTTGAGCTCTTCTCCGTCGGGGTGGACGATCTCTCTCACGCGGTCGATGATGATCGTATGGATGCCCTGCACGACCTGCTCGGCGGCACCCGCCCTCATGGTGATGACGATGCGCCGCAGCAGGCAGCGGACGTCACGCCGGTCGAACGCCGAAAGGTCGCCCTCGCTCGAAAAATGCCAGAGGGCATCGGTGATGAGCTCGTTATCCTGCAGCAGCTGGGCTATGGCGATGGCGACGAGTTCATCGAAATCGTGAAAATAGTAGTAAAACGTTCCGCGATTGCACTGGGCGGCGCGGGTCACCTCGCCAACCGACAGCTCGAAGATGCTGTTGTTCTCGATGAGCTCCCAAAACGCCTCGATGATACGGGTGCGTGCATCGGGCGCATCGGCGTCCTTACGCGGTCTCGCCATGCGCCTCACCGCACCCCTGCGCCTTGGCGTTCATGATGAGCATCTGAAGACGGTTCTCCACGTTGGCGAAGCTCACGTCGGGATCGTAGTCGAGCGGCAGGAACTGCGCCGTGGGATACTGCTCCTTGAGCGCATGGATGAGCCCGCGCCCCACGACATGGTTGGGCAGACACCCGAACGGCTGCAGGATCACGAAGTTGCGGCAGCCGCGCTTGGCGTGCTCGAGAATCTCCGCCGGAATCAGCACGCCCTCGCCCGCATCGAACGTATGGTGCAGGATCTTATCGCTCGCGCGCACGAGCTCGGGCATGCGCGTCGGCGGCTCGTAGAGCGGGCTCGCCGCGCCCAGGCGGTCGCAACGGTCGTGCGCGAGCTCGAACAGGTTGTCCGCCGTGGCGTACCAGGCCTTTTCGGGCAGCGACAGGTCGACGTGGAACTCGCGCGACTGCGCATGCTTGTAGAAATAGGTCTTGCGGATCACGTCGGTCATGCGCGCCTCGATGACCTCGAGCCCGTTGTCCTCGAGGTAGCGCTCGATCTCGTGGTTGGCGCCGAGATGGAAATTGAGCAGGTACTCGCCCACGATGAGAACGGTCGGATGCGGGTTCGAGCGGTCGTACGGAACGGCGTCCATGATCGCAAGCGCGCGTTTGAAGCCCGTCGCCTGGCCTCTCAGCCCGGAGCGTTCCATGCCCTCGATAACCTCATCGAGCGCGCGGTCGAACGCAGCGTCCGCCGCGCCCTTCTCGAGCTCGTAGGGACGGATGCGCCTAAGCATGGCCTCGAGGGCATCGATCATGGGAAGACCGTAGGCGATCTGGATGCTCGGGCCAAGGCCGAGCTTGAAGCCCGGATGCGCATTGTGGGCATCGACGTCGTCGTTGGTGAGCACCGGGACATAGTCGTATCCCGCGTCGTCGAGCGCGCGGCGCAGCAGGGGCATGTAGTGCGTCAGGCGGCAGTCGCCGATATACTTGCCAGTCACCACGGCGACGTCGTGCGGGTCGTACTTACCGCTCTCGAGTGCCGCGAGCGCCTCGCCGATCACGATTTGCGCGGGGAAGCAGATGTCGTTGTGCACATAGCGTTTGCCCAGGCGGATGGCATCCTCGCGCCCGATATCAAGGGCCTCGGCGCGCACGCCTTGATTGCGCATCGCCGCGGTCATGAGCCTGCAGAACGCATGGGAGGTGTTGGGGACCAGCGCGATCTTGTCGTGCCGGTCGCGCTTGGTGTACTTGACCTTATACGGGTCGTCGAGCGGATGGACCGCGTGCACCCGGGCGCCCTCGGCACGCTCCTCCGCGCGACGACGGTTGACCGACTCGATAAACGAACGCACGCGAATGCCCATGGGACCGGCGACGTCGCTCTCATCGAGCTTGATCATCATCGGAACCTTGGAGCCCATCTCGCCCAACATGCGCGCGATCTCGTCGGTGAGATACGCATCGTGGCCGCAGCCGAAGCTGCCCATCTGCACGAGCTCGAGCTCGGGCGTCGATGCGACGATGACCGCGCACGACAGCATGCGCGCATGGTAGTTGTTCACGATGTCGATGCGGCTGTTGGAAAGATCGACGTTGCAGACCCCCGGCACCGCATCGGGCGTCAGCACGGGGATGCCGCGCTCAGAGAAGAGCTTGGGCAGCCCGTGGTTGACCAGCGGGTCGTTGTGGTACGGGCGCGAAGCGATCACCACCGCGTAGCCGCCGTCCTCGTGCACGTTCTCGAGCACCTGCCTGCCGCGCAGCTGCAGCTGGTTCTCAAACGTCTCCTGCGCGCGGTCCGCCTGCTCGGTCGCCTTGGCAACCAGGTCGGCATCGATATCGAAGGTCTCCTTGCACCACGCCTTGAGCTGGCGGTTTCGGTCGCCCTCGTCGTACCAGTGGAACAGCGGCGTATCGAACGGAACGCCGAAACGCACCTCCGGGTTATCGGAATTGCGCATCACGTAGGGGTATCCCTTTACGACGGCGCACATCCACTCGCTGGTAGAGGCGGTGTTTTCGGTGGGCACCGTCGTGATGATGGGCATGAAGATGCGGTCGACGCCGGCGTCGACGAGATTGCGGATGTGCCCGTGGACGAGCTTGGCCGGGAAGCACACGGTGTCGGATGTGACGTGCGCCAGACCGCGCTCGTACATCGCCTTGGTGCTGCGTCCCGAGACGCGCACCTTAAAGCCGAGCGTGCTGAAGAACGTCGACCAGAACGGCATGGTGTCCCAGAACTCGAGCACACGGGGAATGCCGATCGTGACATCGCGCCCCCCGCTGACGGGAACCGTGGGGTACGACTCGAACAGCAGCTTCTCGCGGTCGACAAAGAGATTGGGGGCAGCCGCGGTCCGGTCGCGCCCCGTGCCGGGTGCCTGTGCCTCGCAAGCACCCTGCGGACGCAGCTCCTCCGCCGCGGGAACCTCGCGCACGAGCTCATCCCATGAGATGGCGCCGCCGCGCGGGCAGCGATTGCCCGTGACGTAAAGCGAGCCGTCGCCAAATGCCACGACCGCGCGCTGGCAGCGGTTGTTGCACCGACGGCAGGTAACGCCGCCGAACTCGCGATGCTCGAAGCGCTCCACGGCATCGAGCCCGATAAACGACGTGCCGGCGTCGCCCTTGCGGCATTCCTCGCGCGCGAGCAGGGCGATACCGATAGCGCCCATCAGCCCCGGGTGGGGCGCACGCGTGACGGGTTTGCCCAGATACTGCTCGAATGCGCGCAGCACCGCGTCGTTTCGGAACGTGCCGCCCTGGACGACGACTTTGTCGCCCAGACGGTTGAGATTTGAAACGCGAATGACCTTGGTGAACACGTTCTCGATAATCGAACGGCAGAGACCGGCCATGATGTCGCCCGGACCCTTACCGCGCCGCTGCTCGGAAACGACGCTGCTGTTCATGAACACCGTGCAGCGGCTGCCGAGAACGGCGGGGGCTTTGGACGAAAATGCCTCGGTCGCGATATCCTCAACGGCTATTCCGAGGTTTTTGGCAAAACCCTCGAGGAACGAGCCGCAGCCCGCAGAGCACGCCTCGTTGACGACGATATCGGTCAGCACGCCGTGGTTGAGCCAGATGGCCTTCATATCCTGTCCGCCGATGTCGAGCACGAAGGTCGCATCGGGAACGCATGCGCACGCGGCGCGGGCGTGCGCGACCGTCTCGACCGTATGGTAGTCGGCGTGGAACGCGCGCGCGAAAAGCTCCTCGCCGTATCCCGTGGTGCCCACGGCATCGATCGCAAGCGTGACTCCCGCTGTCTCCCAGCGGTTCTTCAAGCTGACAAGACCCTGTTGGGCGACGTCGAGCGGTCTGCCGTTATTAGACGCGTAGAATGAATCGACAAGCTCACCCGCCTCATCGACCAGGGCGAACTTGGTCGTCGTGCTCCCCGAATCGATACCGAGCGCCACACGCACCGTCTCTCCGGGCGCATACGCATCCGGACCCTTTGCCGGCGTCTCTTTGCCATGGCGTGCCGTAAAATCCACCTGCTCGGCAGGTGTGGCAAAAAAGGGCTGGGCAAGACGTCCCTCCCCGCTTGCGGGCGCGACCGTCTCGAGCTTATCCAGCCGGACAAAAGCGTCGGGAAGGTCGATCGGTTGGGACGATGCGAACATGTCGGTCAGCGACAGGGCGGCACCGCGCGCGACCATGATCTGCGGATCGCGCGGGACGATAACCTGATCGTCCGATAGATTCAGTTGCTCCCGGAACACGCGGACCAGTGTGGGGTTGTAGGCGAGCGTACCGCCCTCGAAGATTACCGGCGGCTCGATGTCGATACCCTGGGCCAGACCGCCGATCGTTTGGCGGGCGACCGCGTGAAGCGCCGAAAGCGCTAGGTCGGTGGTAGGAATGCCCTCGTTGAGCAGCGGCTGGATATCGGTCTTTGCGTACACGCCGCAGCGGCCCGAGACCTCGTGGACGGTCGTTCCCCGGCTTGCGAGCTGCTCGAACTCGCCCGATTCGGTGCCGACCCCCATGAGCTTTGCCATCTCGTCGATAAATGCACCGGTACCGCCTGCGCACGAGCCGTTCATGCGCATGTCGGCAACCTCGATGTCTCCCTTATCGTTGGTGCGGAAGAAGATCATCTTGGCGTCTTGGCCGCCCAGCTCGATGGCGCAGCGCGTCTGCGGATAGAACCTGCTGATCGCGAGCGCGTTGGCGACCACCTCCTGAACGTACGAGGCGCCCAGCGCGGTCGCGATATCGCGCGCACCCGAGCCGGTCACCGCAACGCGCAGTGACTCATGGGGAAAGCGCTCGGCGAGCTCGCCGAGCATGGCGCGCACGCTCGCTGTCTGACACGCCCCGTGGCGGCGATATCCCCACCACGCCTCGGTCATATCTTCGTGCATCGCGTAAACTTTGGTCGTCGTCGACCCTACGTCCAGTCCTACTAGCAACGCCATAATGCTCCGTCTCTCGCATTTTTCCCGCTAGAGATATACCACTCTACGTAATACAACAGACTGTTGTATTTAAACTCCGTATAAAAAGCGGCTGCCGAAACGCTTCAGCAGCCGCCGAATGCACCAACAGATTGTTCTGCGCGCTAGCACGTCGGGCAACGGAGCAGCACGGGCCCTCCGGTCATGCGCACCGCTCACGCCCGCGATGTCGCCGAGAGAGCTATCCACGCTTAGGGCTCCAACCAAGCAAGTCGCCCGCGCTCAGCAGATCCCTAAGCGAGCTACTCGCACTCAGGAGCCATAGCCTGCTCCAAGAGCTCGGCATGCTCCTCCTCGAAAACCGTCCCCACAGGGAAGGCGCGACGGAAGACGAAGTGGGAAATCGGACCGGCTACCAAAAGGTTCCACGGCAGCGCCATCACAAAATTATGCGGGATGTTGATCATCCAGATCGCGGGCACGGAATACAGGTTCGCAAGGATGCCGCCGGGCATGTGCGTCAGACCCTCGCACGCGCCGTAGAGCGACATGATGATGACCATGGGAACGACCATGCAGGAGCTGACGGCGAGCGTCATAGCGAGCGGCGAGCTCTTGCCCGGAGTAACCAGGAACTTGAAGGCGAAGCCTTTGGCCAGCGGGCTGGCGATAAACCAGTCGCAGCACATGGCAAAGACATAGGCAACGGGGAAGCCGAGCCACGCGGCGGCGGCAACCTCGCCGTTGATGGCCCCATGCTGCAGGGCAACGTTGTAGATGCTCATCCAGAGCACCATGCAAAAGCACATGATAAAGGTGAACAGCAGGCTCTCTCGTTTGTTGATAGGCATAAAGGGCATGGTCCTTTCTGTGTTACGCCTCGACACCACGCAACAAAAACGGGCGGGCAAGATGGAGCTGTTGGGACTTCATCTCGCCCGCCCGTGATACGTGCGTCTGCGACTACTTATGTGGTGGAACCAGCCTAGCACGAAAACCCCGCGCTTCGTAAGCGTTGAGTTTATGAAGATGCAGGGCACCAACAATCCCCCGACCCCATAAGTTGCGGTGGAATACGGACTGTTTTGGCCCTTTAAGCAGCAATTCAACCCCTATTTCACCGCAACCCATTTGGTGCAAAGTAACCTGTTCCCTTTGCGCCAATTAGCTGGTGTGGCGCCAGCGAGGGTCGGTAAGGGTTCTCGCCACGCCCAAGCCAACGGGCAGAAACGCTACGATGAGCACCGCGCGCACAAACCAGCCGAGCATATTGACCGTGTCGAAGGTGCACATGTAATACATAGAGCGATAGAGATACAGACCGGGCACCATAATGACAATCGATGGCACCGTGAGGGCGATACGTGGGTAGGTGAGTTTGATTTCAGCTAAGCTCGCGAGCAGCCCCGATACCAACGCGCCGATAAACGCAGCCGCCTCGGGAGGCATGCCCGCACTCAAGCCCAGGAAGGGAAACAGCGTCGGCGCATCGACGAGCGTAAGGCGCAAGGTATTAGACACGGCGCCGATGAGCCCTGCCGCCGCTGCCATCTTTACCGGACTGTTGAACATAACCGAGAAGCCAAATACGCCGATAAAGCTCATCAGTATGCGCAAGAGCGTAAGAGCCAACGGTGAGAGACCGAGCGGGGCGAAGTCATCCGGCGCCAGTCCCACGCACTCGGCAACCATCCAACCCACGAGGGTCGCCATCACAATAATCGACACAGCGTACGAAAGACGCTCGATACCGCTTCGCATGTCGAGCTTGGCGATGTCGAGGCCTGCCGTAATGAGGGGAAAGCCGGGAATCACAAAGAGCATGGCGCCGATATAGCCTTCTTGGTGCGACATTGCCCCCGGTACGAGCTGGCCAAGGCCGAGCAATGCCAGCAGATACGAAACGCAAGCGAGCGCAACGCCGGTCGTCAGCGCGCTAAACTGGCCAAGACCCTGCTTGAGAATATGGGAGCGAGCAAAGTTGCCGACACCAGCGCCTACGAATGCGCAAGCCATCTCGATAGGGCCGCCGCCGAGCAAAAAGACGAAGGCGCCGCAAGCACAGGCCGCCGCAAGGCCCTGTTGCCAGGGAGAGTAATCGGGCTTTGAGCTCTCAACGGTCTTGAGCATCTCGTGATACTCGTGCACCGTAAAACGGCGACCATAGGTCTCGATTTCCTTGAGGAAACTCTCCATCATCCAAATGCGATGGGTATTGACGCCCGTTGTGGGCAGACTGACGACCTCGTTAAAGCAGTGGCCATCTTCGATGCAGGTACACTCAAACGATAGGAGACTCAAGTCGACGTGGATGGTGACACCGAGTACGGCGGCGACTCGATTCATGGTATCGCGTACACGCCAGGCACCCGTTCCGCTCGCGAGCATAAGCATACCGGTGCGGCAGATGATGGATGATTTATCGGTGAGCGGCGCATCGACGGCAAGTTCATCGCCTGCCGTCACGATCTGGTGCCAGTCAGTTTTCATATGGAGCGCGCCGGCACGAACACCGTGGTGCATGGGGGCTCTCGAAAGCAGCGAGTTAAGGCGCGAAGACTGTGGGGGCTCCGTTGATTCGTCCTCAACCTCATCAGCCTCTTCATCGACCAGATCAAAGGAATCAAGCGGCGCTGGCTCGCGACGGTCGATCAGCTCCTCGTCCTCATCATCAAAGTAATTGAACTGATCGAGCATGTCCTCTTCGATTGCGCGCTCGCTCGCGTCGTCCATCCCGGTGCTCCCTTCCTATCGACCAACCCCCATCCTAGACAGCGACGGCTAAAGGAAACATAAAAGAGACGGCTGTCATGCGAACCACGTCCCCAATGACTACATCGATGTTTTGGCAACGCCAGCGAGCGGGTCGCATTTGAGACAAGGTGACGTGAAACGAAAGGGCGCTGACCTTCTGGTCGCGCCCTTGAAGTTGAACGTCAGATTGTCCAAATGCGGCCCGCGCAGCGTCGAGCCGTTACGCGGTTCGTAGAACCGCGTAACTAATTAGTACATCTTTGCGCCGGCAGGGATGGAAGCGTCGAGCTGGATCAGGTTGAGACGCTCCTCGCCCTCCTCCTCGTGGATGGCGCTGATGAGCATGCCGCAGCTGGGGATACCCATCATCTTGCGCGGAGGCAGGTTGGTGATGGCGAGCAGGGTCTTGCCGACCAGGTCCTCGGGCTCGTAATAATCGTGAATACCGGAGAGGATGGTGCGGTCGGTACCGGTGCCGTCGTCGAGCGTAAAGTTCAGCAGCTTCTTGGACTTCTTGACGGCCTCGCATGCCTTGACCTTAACGGCGCGGAAGTCGCTCTTGGAGAAGGTATCAAAGTCGACGAACTCCTCAAACAGCGGCTCGACGGCAATCTTGGAGTAGTCGAGCGTGGGCTTGAGCGGCTTGACGAAGGGACTCGCGGTGTTGCCGGCCTCGGCAGCCTTGGCAGCAGCGGCACCGGACTGGAAACCCTTCTCGGGCTTCATGTGCGGGAACAGCAGCACGTCGCGGATGGAAGCCTGGTTGGTGAGCAGCATGACCACGCGGTCGATACCGATGCCGATGCCGCCCGCAGGAGGCATACCGTACTCGAGGGCGCGCACGTAATCCTCGTCGTACTCCATGGCCTCGTCGTCACCGCCGGCCTTCTCGGCCATCTGGGCAGCGAAGCGCTCGGCCTGGTCGACCGGGTCGTTGAGCTCGGAGAACGCGTTCGCGTACTCGTGGCCGGCGATGACCAGCTCAAAGCGATGGGTCAGGCGCGGGTCATCCTCAAAGCGCTTGGCAAGCGGGCTAACCTCGATGGGGTAATCGCACACGAAGGTGGGGTTGACGATGGTGTCCTCGCCCAGCTCGTCATAGATCTCGGCGATGATCTTGCCGGCGGTCCACTCGGGCTTGATCTCCAGGCCCTTCTCGCGTGCGGCGGCAGCAAGCTCCTCGACCGGCGTGTCGATGGTGACCGGCTTGCCGAGCACGTCGGAGACAATGTCGGTCATGGGACGGCTGGCCCACTCGCCGGAGAGGTCGATGGTCTGGCCCTGGTACTCAATAACCTCGGGGTTGCCGATAGCCTTGTTAGCGGCCTTAATAACACCCTGGGCGAGCGCCTTCATGCCCTCGAGATCGGAGAAGGCGCGGTAGGCCTCCATCGTGGTGAACTCGGGATTGTGGGTAAGGTCCATGCCCTCGTTGCGGAAGATACGACCGATCTCGAACACGCGCTCAAAGCCGCCGACGATGCAGCGCTTGAGGTGCAGCTCGGTGGCGATACGCAGGTAGCACTCCTGATCGAGCGCATTGAAGTGCGTGATGAACGGCTTGGCAGTAGCTCCGCCCTGGATGGTCTGCAGGATAGGGGTCTCGACCTCCATGTAGCCATCGGACTCCATAAAGCGGCGGAACGTGGAGAGAATCTGCGAACGCTTACGGAAGGTCTCGCGAACGTCGTCGTTGGCGATCAGGTCGACATAGCGCTGGCGATAACGGGTCTCCTTGTCGGAGAGACCGTGGAACTTCTCGGGCAGCGGGCGAACGGCCTTGGACAGCAGCGTCGCGCTCTTGGGGGCAACGGAAAGCTGGCCACGCTTGGTGCGCACGACTACACCGGTCACGCCCAGGATATCGCCCAGGTCGAGTGCCTTGAGCGTGCTCCAGGCGGCCTCGTCCATATCGTTGATGCGGCAGAACAGCTGAATCTCGGCAGTCGCATCGCGCACGACGATGAACATGATCTTGCCCTGACCGCGCTTGGCGACCACGCGACCGGCGATCTTCACAACGTCCTCGGTGTCCTCGCCATCGGCAAGCTCGGCGTACTTAGTCTCGATGTCGACGACATAGTCCTCAATCTCGGAGTGCTCGGGATAGGGGTTCTGGCCCGCCTCGAACAGGGCGGCGCGCTTGGCCAGGCGGGTGGCGCGCTCGTCGTTGAGCGTCGATGCCTGATCGGCGGCGTTCTGGTTCTCTGCCATAAGTTAGCTCCTCAAACTAAAACGCTCCCCAGGATTCGGTCCCAGGGAGCGAAAACATACCTTTACGCGGGACCGTGGTCTAGCGTGCGATCTTGGCGATGGTGTAGACGCGAGTCTTACCGGAAGGCGTAACGACCTCGACGGAGTCGCCCTCGCCATGACCGATGATGGCGTGGCCGACCGGAGACTCGTTGGAGATCTTGTGCTCGAGCGAGTTGGTCTCGGTGGTACCGACAAGCGTGACCTCGATGAGCTCACCGTTGGGGTCGACCAGGGTAACAGTCGAGCCAATGGATACGGTCAGGTCGCCCGTGCTGGCAGCGATCTGAGCGTTGGCGAGGATGGCCTGGATCTCGGCGATACGAGCGGCGTTCTGGGCCTGCTTGTCCTTGGCGGCATCGTACTCGGAGTTCTCCGAAAGGTCGCCGAACGCGCGGGCTTCCTTGATGTCCTCGACGATCTCCTTGGCGTAATCGCCCTCACGCCAAGCGAGCTCCTCGACGAGCTTCTGGCGGCCCTCAGCGGTCAGTACGATCTGGCTTGCGTCCATACGGATATCTCCCCAACTATGATGTAACGATCAACTGTCAACAAAAACGAAAAAGACCGGCTAGCCTGCGGGCAAGCCGGTCAGGTGCTCACCCCAAAGGGATGGGACTACTCTGCGTCCGCGTCGCTGTCCTCTGCCTTCTTTTGCTTGGCAGCAGCGAGCTTGGCCTCGAGCTCTGCGATCTCCTTGTCCTCCTTGGACTCCTCGACCACAACCTCCTCGGCCTGCTTGGTTTCGCCCTTATCGTCGCCCTCCATACCCTCGCGGATATTCTTGACGGTAGAGCCGAGGGACTTACCGAGCTTCGGCAGGTTCTTGGGCCCAAAGATAATCAGGACAACGACGAGAATAATGATGAGCTCAGGAGCCCTCAGTCCAAACATGTAGACCTCCACAATACAGCGAGACAAGCTCGAATGAGTATACCGCGGGTATCGCGGTATCACAACAATAGCTAAAAAAAGGGACCGCAAGAAGCGGTCCCTCCTCATGCTCTGGTCGGGTTGACTGGATTTGAACCAGCGACCCCTGCGTCCCGAACGCAGTGCTCTACCAAACTGAGCCACAACCCGTTAGCTCGATTATAGTAACAAAGATTTCCGTCGTGTGCCAGAGAAATTTTTACTTCTTTGGCGCTTCAATACGAACCGTGTCGGAAACGAGCTCCGTTGCATAAGCCCACCAGCCGTTTTGTTGAGCGGCTGCCGCAAGATTGACTGCCGTGGCGGCAGTATCGCAAATGGCAAACGAGCAGGCACCCGAACCGCACACGTTTGCGGTAATGGTACCGTCCTGTGAACGAAGCCAGTCGAGCACCGTTTGAATCCGCGGCTCCATCTGCGCGGAAATGACACCCAGGTTGTTGTGGACGAGCGCGTAGGCCGCCTCTGCGTCTCCCGAGCGAAGGGCAGATGCGATCGCTCCGGGCTTGTCCGCAGGCGCTGGGGTCTCGTCAAAACGTCGATAGGCTTCAATTGTTGAAACGCTTGCCTCGCGCGGCTTGACCAGCACGACGGGTGTCGCGGGTAGTGCGGGGTACTCGGTTGCCAGCACGTCTCCCCCACCCACGTAAAATGCAGGGCTCGCGTGCAAAAAGAACGGCACGTCGGCGCCAATGCCACGCGCAATCTCGTCCAGCGCAGGATCGGTGCGGTCGATACCCCACAGCTCTGCCAAGGCGACAATGACCGCCGCGGCATCCGTTGAAGGACCGCCCAGGCCGGCACACAACGGGATGCGTTTCTCGATCGTGATGCAGACGTTGGCCTCGCGACCATAATGCTCGGCCATAGCAGCGGCCGCACGATACGCCGTATTTTTTTGCATGGGAAAGTCGGATGCCGGAATCGTCTGGACGGTCAGCGCCTGTGCCGGCGTAACCGTCACGGTATCGACAAGACCGACGGCTGCCATCAGGGAATCGACCTTATGGTAGCCGCGGTCGTCACGCTCGGTATGAACCCCCAGGTAGAGGTTGATCTTTGCCGGCGCGGAAAGGGTCAGGGACCAATCGGTCACCGCTAGTGCTCCTCGAGCTGATTGCCGAGCGGGGTAAAAATGTGCTCGCCGCTCTCGGGGTCGAACAGCTCGACCTGGCCGGTGAGAACATCAATATACTGGTAGGACTGACGCGACTTGCGGCCACGGCGCTCGTCGACCTCGACGATAAAGACTGCCGGATGGACGCTCTTGATGGTGCCCATGCGCTCGACGACGCGGGTGCGGCCCATGTTGGCCTTCACCTTAACGCGATCGCCCACCATATCGGTCAGCTTCTCGTGGATGTCGTCGACGTGATTGACTTCCATCTCTTCCATGAACAGGGCCTCCAGAAGGTGCAATTCAAAAAGGGGATAATACCCCTACGATAGACAAAACTCTAATATTATAGCACCCTGTTACAACCCCGCGCAAGTAGCTAAATAAGCCTCGTCCCAAATTGACTATTTACAGATTGTCGGTATCGAGGACGATGGTGAATGGACCGTCGTTGACGAGGTCGACCTTCATGTCGGCGCCGAAAATGCCATGCGCTACGTGCTCGACGTCCTCGCGCACAAGCGTCAGGAAGTACTCGTAGAGCTCGTTGGCGACATCGGGGGCGCCGGCATCCGTAAACGATGGGCGGCGGCCGTGACGGCAATCGGCGAACAGCGTGAACTGCGACACCACGAGAACCTCGCCGTCGACATCGGCAAGTGCCAGGTTGGTCTTGCCGTTCTCGTCCTCGTTAATGCGCAAGCCCCGGAGCTTGCCCCACAGCTTATCGGCCTCGGCGCGCGTGTCGCCGTGGCCCACGCCCAGCAGCACCAGATAGCCGCGCCCGATTTTGCCCACGCACTCGCCGTCGACCGTCACGCCGGCGTTGAGCACGCGCTGCACCACCGCACGCACGGCCTACTCCTCGCCCGTCAGTTTGGCGGATAGGTGCTCGAGCGCATGGAATCGATGGCTGATGGCGTTCTTCTCGTCCGCCGTCAGTTCGGCCATGGTCTTGCCCGGCGTGTCGACCGGCAGGAACAGCGGGTCGTAGCCAAAGCCGTGATCGCCGCGGCCCTCATGTGCGATAACGCCCTCGCAGGCGCCCTCACCATAGGTGACCAAACCGTCCGTGTCGATGAGCACGACGACACTCATAAAGCGCGCAGTGCGGTCCTCGTCGGCCACGCCTTCCAGATTCACGAGCAGCTTGGCATTGTTGGCGGCATCGTCGCCGTGCACGCCCGCGTAGCGCGCGCTGTACACACCGGGCTCACCGTCCAGCGCGTCGACGACCAGGCCCGAATCGTCGGCAATGGCCATGAGCCCCGTCTCTTCGACGGCAGCCTGCGCCTTGATGATGGCGTTCTCCAAAAACGTCGTGCCGTTTTCCTCGGGGTCCTCAAAATCGCCCAGCTGGCCGAGCGCCACAAAGCGAACCTCGGGCATAACCTTGCCCAAAATGGCCTCAATCTCGGTGAGCTTATGGGCGTTGCCCGTTGCCACGACGATGGTCGCCGCCGGGTCGAGGGTGTCGATGTCGATCTTCTCAAGTGCCATGAGTGGTCTCCTTGTCCGTATAGCAAAGTCACGTAAAAGGGACTGGCCCTTCGGCGTCTCCCCTTTCATGTGCCATCAACCTTATCTATCGGCGTTTCCGCAGATAAAACCTACCAAAATAAACCTGTCCCTTTTTGGCAGGTTAGGCGAGGACTTGGCGCTGGAGCTCGATGAGTTCGGCAATGCCCTTGTCGCCCAAATCGAGCAGAGCATTGAGGCGCTTGCGGTCGAAGGGCGCCTGCTCGCCAGTGCCCTGGAGCTCGATCGTCTCACCGGTATCGGTGGCGACAAGGTTCATGTCGACCTCGGCGTGACTGTCCTCGGAATAATCCAGGTCGAGCAGGGTGTTGCCGTCGACAACGCCCATGGAAATCGCGGCGACCTGGCCCGTGAGCGGGATGCGCTCGAGCTTACCCGCCTCGACCCACATGGCAAGGGCGTCGTGCAGCGCCACCCAGGCGCCGGTAATGCTCGCCGTTCGCGTGCCGCCGTCTGCCTGAATCACGTCGCAGTCGACGGTAACGGTGTACTCGCCGAGTGCCTTCATGTTGACGACGGTACGCAGGCTGCGACCGATGAGGCGCTCGATCTCCATGGAGCGGCCCTTGCGGTTGGCATGCTCGCGCTTGCAGCGCTTGCCGGTCGATGCCGGCAGCATGGCGTACTCCGCCGTTACCCAACCGGCCTTGGCGCCCTTGCGCCAGCCCGGCACGCCCTCCTCGATGGTGGCAGCGCACAGCACGCGCGTATCGCCAAACTCGGCCAGGCACGAACCGTGGGCGTGCTTCATGACGCCGCGGGTAAGCTTGATGGGACGCAGCTCATCGGCGGCGCGGCCGTTGGCGCGATTGACCTGCATATACTCCATAGAAAAATCCTTTCGGCAAAAGGTGAAAGTGAGCCTTTGGTCGGTGACCTTATATCTATTTCAGTTCGTCGATATCGATATGCTCAATGCTCTTGAGCGGCTGGCCAAAGATAAAGCTGCCCGCCACCGCAAACTCGGCAATGTTATCGGCCGTCGTTGCAAAACGATGCTGCGGCTCGGCTGCGTCGCCCGCCAGTTGCTCGCGGCGCGTGAGAATATCGGTCAGCTCGCGCGTGGTCTCCTCGGCGGAGCTCACCACGCGCACTCCGGGACCCAGCACATGGCGAATAGGCCCCACGAGCAGCGGGAAATGCGTGCAGCCGAGTACCACGGTATCGATGCCGTGGTCGCGCAGCGGTTCAACCGTGGCACCGACCAGCGCGCGTACGGCAGGCGTATCAAAGATGTCCTCGTTCTCGAGCCACTGCTCTTGCAGATGCGCGCCCGAGGCGAGCTCGTGCTCAACGACCTCGACAAAACTCGAGGCAGGGCAGCCGTATACGTCGACGCCGGCATCCAGGTCCTGAATGGCACGCGTGTAAGCGCCTGAGCGAATGGTGAGGTTGGTGGCGAGCACGCCCACCCGGCGCGTGCGGGTGCTGTTGATTGCCGCGCGTGCGCCCGGTGCGATCACACCGATGACGGGGACGTCGAGCACCTGCTGGGCCAAGCGCAAGGCCGCAGCGGTCGCCGTATTGCAGGCGATGACCATGATCTTGACGTCGTGCTTCGACAGCCAACGGCCCGCCTGCAGTGCAAATGTGCGCACCTCGTCCTCGGTGCGGGTGCCGTAGGGGCAGCGCTTGGTGTCGCCAAAGTAGTAGACGGACTCGTGCGGCAACGCCGTCGCAATCGCGCGCGCAACCGTCAGACCGCCTAGACCCGAGTCGAACACACCGATCGGGCGCGTGTCACCTGACAGATTCTCGATATCGGACATTACCTCACCAGATTCTCTCTCGAAAAGATATGGCTCAGAACGATAGGGCCGCGCTACGAACGAGCCGCGACGAGCAGCTCTGCCGTTGCCGCCCAGCCGTCGACAATCTTGCCGCGCGTGACGTAGGCGTTATCGCAAGCATCCAGGAACTCGGGCGCGCCGGCGCTGGTCAAACCGTTCTCGACCAGGCAGAACGTGCCCACGTGGTCAGCCATGTAGAAGTCGGACTCGGAATCGCCGAGCGCCAGCGTCTCCTCGCGCTCGATACCCAGGTGCTCGCAGAAACGTGCGATGGCAACGCCCTTGTTGAGGCCGGCGGGATTGATGTTAAACGCGCGGCCATCCTCGACGCGTTCGAGCTCGAGCGTCGTCGGCTTGGACAGATGCGTCAGGTGACCGTTGCAGGCCCAGACCAGGCCGCAGCCGGCCTCGTCCAGGATGGCCTGGACCTCGTCGTCGGGCACATCGCCGCGCATGCCGACGGTGACCTCGCGGTACTTGTAGCCAGTCGACATATCGTTGTGGTACTCGATCTTATGCGGCCAGCGGGCGAGAATCTTCTCGCACACGCCGGTCTGCTCGATCACCTGATGCGGTGTGAGGCCGCAGGCGGGATCGTAGGGCATATCGCCGGTCAGATACTCCCAATCGTTGGCCTTGAGATCGTACATGACCAGGCCACCCATCTCGCCGATGTAGGAGTTGAGGCCGAGCACGCGCGCATCCTCGTGGATCATGGTACGGTTGCGGCCCGAGGTGGGAACCACCTGGATGCCGGCGCGGGCAAGTGCCACGACAGCCTCGACGAGCTTGGTCGAGGGGTTGCCGTCGTTGTCGCGCAGCACGCACGAGCCGGGCGCGAGCATGGTGGCGTCCAAGTCGGTAAAGACGTACTTAACCTTGGCAAGGCGTTCGCGCATCTCGCCCGAAAGCTCAGCGACGGTCGGCAGGGTATTGTGGGACATGGTCACTCCATTACGTAGAAGGGGCTTCTGGTCTTAGGCGTCGTACGCCGCAAGGGTGCGCTTGAGAATCGAACCGTCGCGCTCACAAGGCTCGGGTCCGTTCTTGCGCAGCATACGCTCTTCCTCGCCCTTACCGGTCACGATGACCACGGCAGGACGGACGGTCTCACGCACGGCGGTCTCGATAGCGGCAACGCGATCAGTCACGATTTGCCAGTTATCATTTCCCTGCGCTTGAACGTTGCGCGCGATCTCGGCGCAAATATCCTCGACATCCTCGGGGCCGGGGTCATCCTCGGTAATCACGATTCGGTCGGCATACTTGCCAGCGGCGATGCCCATCGTGGTGCGTCGATCGACACCCTTACCACCCGTAGCGCCAAATACAACCGCCAGCTCGCGCTCGGGATAGTTCTCGCGCAAGTCGCGCAGGAGTGTCTCGAGGCTCATGCCGTTATGTGCAAAATCGACGATACCCAAGATTTTGCCCGATACGGACGGATAGAGCTCCATACGGCCGGGAACGAAGACGCCCTCAAAGCCGTGGACGATACCCTCTTCGGAAATGCCCAAGGCCTCGGCGCAGGCAATAGCGGCAAGCGCGTTGGACACATTGAACTTAACCGGCGTGGGAATCACAATGTCGCGCGTAAAGCGGGGCGTGCGCACCGTTGCCACCACGCCGCAGTCACCATTGCGAATCGCCAGCGCAAGCACGTCGGCACGCTCGTCGGTCAGGGAGAACGTCACCGTACGTTCGCAACGAGATGCCGCCTCGAGCACACGATCGACCTTATCCATATCGAGATTGACCACGGCAAAACGGCTCTGCGAGAAGATTTTGAGCTTGCTGGCAAAGTAATCCTCGAGCGTCGGATGCTCAATCGGCGAAATGTGATCCTCGCCGATATTGGTAAAGGCGCCGACTTCAAAGGCAATCTTGCCCGTGCGCTCGTATTTGAGGCCCTGGCTCGATGCCTCCATAACCAGCCACGGGGCACCCGCCTCCGCAGCATGCGCAATGCGAGACTGCAGCAGAAAGGATTCGGGGGTCGTCAGCTTGGAAGGACCCGCCTCGATGCCGTCGTCGAACTCAATGCCCGTATTAAGAGCGGGCCGATGACAGCCCGTAAGCTTGGCCTCGTTGACGAGAATGCCGCGCAGATAAAAGCTACAGGTCGACTTGCCCTTGGTGCCTGTAAAGGCGCAGACCTTCACCTTACCCGACGGGTGTCCATAAAAGGCATCTGCCACCACGGCGAGCGTGCGACGAATATCACTCACAATCACCGCGGGAAGATCAACATCGTAATCGACCTCGGAAACGTAGGCCACGGCGCCATCGGCGATTGCCGAAAGCAGGTACTCACGCTTAAACGCGCGGCCCTTGCAGACAAACAACGTGCCCGGACGCACCTGGCGCGAGTCGTCAGTCGCAAACTCAATGCGCTGGTCGCACGAAGCGCTCGGTTTGGAAACAACAAGGTCATCTTCCTCGAGCAACTCTATATAGCGCATCAGAGTTAGCTTCTCTTGTGTCGGACTCGACATACAAAGACCTCTCTCGCTAAATTCAGCCTTAAAGGGCAAAAGACGTCCCGCGGCAGAAACGATGAAACATTCTGTATTATCAACCATCCTAATATGCCACCTGGCCTTGCGCGCATTGCAGCCTTCTAAAAAATTGCATGGACTGTGTCGTGGGTTAATAAATGACAACAGTGTCCACCCCGTGTAAAAACAAGGAAATCTGGGTGCTATTCTTTATCCAAATGTCTTGATGTGCCTCATTGACCCACAATGCCGACCCATCATGCCCAAGCAAAGGATTCCAGATGAAACGACACTTCGAACGTCGCCACCGCTCGGCACATGTCCAGTTGACCCGGCACATCGTCTGCGCCTTCGCGACGATCGTTGTGGCCCTTGCCACCATCATCGGCGCGAGCGGCTGTTCGTCCTCCCAGAACGCCTCGAGCACCTACACACTCGTCGAGAATGGCAAGCTCACCGTCGCAAGTGACTTGGCCACACCCCCGTTTGAATACGTCAACGATTCCGGCGAAGACCAGGGCTTTACCTATGAACTCATGGGTATGATCGCAGACGAGCTCGGTCTGGAGCTCAACTACTTGCCGGCGCAAAAGTTCGACGGCATTATCCCCATGGTCAAGCAGGGTGTAAAGACCGATGTCGGCGCATGTAACATCACGATTACCGACGAGCGCAAGGAAGAGGTCGACTTCACCGACCCCTATATCGACTCCAACCAGGGCGTCGCAGTCGCAAAGAACACTGGATACGACACGGTCGATAGCCTCAACGCACCGGGCGTCAAAATTGCCGTGCAGTCGGGCACCACGTCCGAGGAGTGGGCAATCGAGAACCTGCCGCAGGCAACCACCGTCAACTTTGACGACTGGACGGCAGCCTTCACCGCCGTCATGAGTGGTCAGTGCCAGGCGGTCGTATGCGACCTGCCCGTTGAGCAGTGGATGGTTTCGAACTCCTTTACCGGTATGGAGATCATCAAAGAGGTTCCGACGGGCGAGCAGTTTGGCATTGCCGTCTCTAAAGACAACCCCGGGCTGACACAGGCCATCAACGATGCCCTCACCAAGACCAAGAGCTCCGGCGCCTATGACAAACTGTACGAGAAGTGGTTTGGCATGGCACCCACGAGCGGGGCCGATAACAAGGATGTCTCGAGCTCAGACGACGCGACGGGCGCTTCACTTGCCGTCACCTCGGCGACCGCCAAGTCAAACGAAGACGGCGGCAACGGCGTACTCGGCGGCATCGCAACCCGCCTGACCTGGGAAGCGACAACGGGTAGCGACGAGGGCGACGTTTCGCAAATTGAGTTTGAGCTGCCCGAGGGCGGATCGTTTGAGAGCACCGATGTTAAGGTCACGCTGCTCGACGGACTGAACCAGACGGGTGTCAAGGCATCGTGCTCTCTGGACGGTTCAAAGCTCGTCATCAAGTTCGCCGATCCCGTCGCTGCCGGCTCGCAGATTCGCGTTGTCGTCCCCGACGTCGTATTCCCAAGCAACGCGGGTGCCTATGCCGTCACCGGCAGCTATGTCGCCGACGACAACAAGCGAGATCTTCCCGAGAGCCCCACCATCAGCGTTTCGGAGAGCACCATGGTGCAAGAAATCGTCGCTTGGCTCGATGCCCAGCCTTGGGTTGCCGCGTGGAACTCCAACCCGTTTTTGGGCATGTTCTGCAAGCCGCAGATTATCGTCACCTCAATCGCCTCGCTCTTTAAGGGCTGGGGCATAGCACTTGCCGTGACCGCCATCGGTTTTCCGCTCGCCATCCCCATCGGCTTGCTGTTTGCCTTTATGAAAATCAGTCATAGTCGTATGCTGCGCGGCATCGCCGTGACATACATCAACGTCCTGCGCGGAACCCCGCTCTTCCTGCAGATCTACATTGCGTTCTTTGGGTTCCCTATGATCGGTCTCAACGTGCCCAATCTGCCGCTCGGCGTTGGCGTGCTCGCCATCAACTGCTCGGCCTATCTTGCCGAGATTTTCCGTGCCGGTATCGAGAGCGTACCGCATGGTCAAGCGGAAGCCGCCTACTCGCTTGGCATGACTTGGTCCCAAGTTATGTCGCGCATCGTGATCCCGCAGGCCGTACGTTGCGTTATACCGACTATGACCAGCGAGTTCGTTATGCTGTACAAGGACACGTCACTGCTTTCGAGCGTTGGCGTCATGGAGCTCATGCTGTTCTCCAAAAACCTCACGGCCACCACGGGCAACATTACGCCCTACATTTGCGCCGCACTTTACTATCTGGTCGTGACGATTCCGCTCATCCACATCGTCACCAAGGTGGAGCACCGTCTCGCCGAGCGCAGTAAGCGCTAACCGCTCATACATAGCATTCGCAACCACGGCCCGCCGCTTCGTCTGAAGATCGGGCCGTGGTTTTTTCGGTTCGCTCGGCGCTTATGCCCTATCACGAAACAAAAGATTGGCATGATAGTAAAGATTATTTGACATCAGCTGCCACAATCCTTGCGGCAGTACACCTGAGCCGTCAGCAGAAAGGATCTTGCATGTGCGGTTTTGTCGGTTTTACCGGTACAGATGAACAGAGTGAGCTGGTTCTCACGGCTATGATGAATCGCATCATCCACCGTGGTCCCGATATGGGCGGCCAGCATATCGTCGACAACGTTGCCCTTGGCTTCCGTCGTCTTTCGATTCTTGATCTTTCCGAAGCTGGAGCTCAGCCCATGTCGAGCGACGACGGCAAGGTCACGATTGTCTTCAACGGAGAGATCTACAACTTCCAGGAGCTTCGCGCCGAGCTGGAGGCAGCCGGCTACGCCTTCCACTGCAACGCTGATACCGAGGTCCTGGTACACGGTTACGAGGAGTGGGGCGAGGACCTGGTCAACCGCCTGCGCGGCATGTACGCGTTCGTGATTCACGACCAGAACAAGAACAAACTCTTTGGCGCTCGCGACATCTTTGGTATCAAGCCGTTCTATTACTACCAGGCATCCGATGGCTCGCTGCTGTTTGGCTCCGAGATCAAGAGCTTCCTGGACCATCCCAAGTTTGAGAAGGCTGTCAACCACGACGCGCTGCGCCCCTACCTGACGCTGCAATTCCCCGCCACGGAGGAGACCTTCTTTAAGGGCGTGTTCAAGCTTGCCCCGGCGCATTGCTTTACGTATGACCTGACGACCAACACCATGGACATCAAGCGTTACTGGAGCTGTGACTTCACCGACGACAACTCCAAGACCTTCGAGGAGTACGTGGACGAGTGCGACAAGGTCGTGCACGAAAGCGTCGCTGCACACCGAATCGCCGATGTTAAGGTGGGCTCGTTCCTTTCTGGCGGCGTGGACTCCAGCTACATTGCCGCCTGTCTCATGCCTGACACCACGTATTCTGTCGGCTTTGATTACAAGAACTTCAACGAGACCAACTACGCTGCCGAGCTTTCCGACAAGCTGGGCATCAAGAACGTCCGCAAGATGATTACCGCCGACGAGTTCTTCGATGCACTGCCCGATATCCAGTATCACATGGACGAGCCGCAATCGAACCTGTCCAGCGTGCCGCTGTACTATCTGGCGCAGATGGCTTCCGAGGAGGTCACCGTCGTCCTTTCGGGCGAGGGTGCCGACGAGCTGTTTGCCGGCTACGAGTGGTACGAGGACACCCCCGAGATGCGCTCCTTTAAGAAGCGCGTGCCGCTCGGCGTACGTCGCGCCCTGGGCTCGCTCGTTCAGCATCTCCCCTACTTTAAGGGTCACAACTTCCTAACGAAATGCGCCGAGGTTCCCGAGCGCTGGTATGTGGGTCAGGCAAAGGTGTTCGATCCCTCCGAGGTCGACGAGGTGCTCAAGCCCGCTTATGACACCGGCAAGAACGCCGCCGAGATGTGCGCCGAGTACTACAAGCAGGTTCCCGATTGCTGCGAGCTTTCCAAGAAACAGTATCTGGATATGAACATGTGGCTGCCGGGCGACATTCTGCTCAAAGCAGACAAGATGTGCATGGCGCATTCTCTGGAGCTTCGCGTCCCGTTCCTGGACAAGAAGGTCATGGAGTTTGCCGAGCACATTCCCGCCAACTACCGTGTTAACGAAGAAGGCTGCAAGCTCGTTCTGCGTCACGCTGCCAACCGTACGCTGCCCGACGAGTGGGCAACGCGCAAGAAGGTGGGCTTCCCCGTACCGGTCAAGTTCTGGCTGCGCGAGCAAAAGTACTACGACTACGTAAAGGAATACTTCACCGCACCGTGGGCTGCCGATTTCTTTGACACCGATGCGCTCATGAAACTGCTTGACGATCACTTTGAGGGTCGCGCGCTCAACCAGCGCAAGATCTATACCACACTGACGTTCCTCATCTGGTATAAGCGCTTCTTTATCGACGAGGACACGGACGCCGAAGTCGCCGCGTAAGTTTCGTTATGAATTAGCAGTGAACAGCCCAGGGTTTCCGCTATACTCAATCCCTGCGGGCGATTGGCGCAACGGTTAGCGCAGGTGCTTTACACGCACAAGGCTGGGGGTTCGAATCCCTCATCGCCCACCACTGAATTGGAAACGGTCCTCGAAAGAGGACCGTTTTTGTTTGGGCCCATTTCATGGGATTCGAACCCGCAAGGGTGCGGAGCTGAGGAAACGCGAAGCGTTTTCCAGCGCAGCACGCGAGGAGCGGAGGCCCGAAGCGAAAGCGGGCGGCGAAATGGACCCTTGGCGAATACCCATGTGCAAAATATGCCAAATATGAGTACTGCTACCTTTTTGGTAGCAGCGTTTTCGAAGTCATAAAAGGCAAATCCGACATTAGAACGACGACTGATAGTCCAGTTAAGCCAATTTAGTTACTGCAAAACTGGACACATGTGGCCCAACTCATCTAAAAACGCCTAATTTATATGTTACGAAGTTAGTGCCCGTACTCATATTTGCCACTTTTTGCACACGGCCTATCCCAGCCATGGTAAATCGATAACAAAACGGGCTCCAGACCGCTGAATCGTGCCGCATATGGCACGTCCGCAGTCCGGAACCCGGTCCAAATTGAGTTATTGCGCTGTGTTAGGCCAAAACGTCCGACAAAATCTCGATCAGGCTGTCCACGTCGGCTTCCTCGCACACGAGCGGCGGCAGGAAACGCAGCGTGTGGGCACCAGTAGCGTTAATCACGGCGCCGGCGGCCAGCGCGCGGGCAACAATATCATGTGCATCGCCCGCAGCGTCATCCAAATCGCAGCCGAGCATTAAGCCGCGACCGCGTACCTCGACCACATGCGGCAGCTTGGTGAGTTTTGCCTCCATATAAGCACCCACCTTGGCAGCATGCTCGGCATAATCGCCGCGCACGAGCGCGGAGAGCGTCGCGGCGCACGCCGCGACAGCCAAGCAGCTACCGCCAAAGGTCGAACCGTGGTCACCAGGCTTAAACACGTCGGCGATCTCTTTCTTTGCCACCACGGCGCCCATGGGGACGCCGTCGGCGATGCCCTTGGCAAGACTCATGATGTCGGGCTCCACGCCATAGGTCTGGAATGCAAACGGCTTGCCGGAGCGGAAGATGCCACACTGGACCTCGTCGGCGATAAGAACGGCGCCCACCTCGTGCGCCAGGTCGCGCGCTGCCGTCATAAACTCCTCGGTCATGGGGTGTACACCGCTCTCGCCCTGGATCGGCTCGAGCATCACGGCACAAATTTCGCTTCTCAGCTGCTTAAAGATCGAACGTAGTTCGTCGACATCGTTGGGCGTGCAGGCCACAAAACCGCCCGGCAGCGGACGGAAGCTATCCTGCAGCCAATCCTGCATGGTGGCGGCAATGGTCTCGAGCGTACGGCCGTGGAAGCCGCCGCGCATGCACACGATGGTGTTGCCACCGTTACCAGCACGCTTGGCGTACAGACGCGCGAGCTTCATCGAGCCCTCGTTGGCTTCGGCACCAGAATTGGCAAAGAACGTCTCCCATACCTGCTCGCCCGTCGTCGGAGCGCCGAGTGCAGCTGCCGTGGTCTCATCGCCGGCGGCAATGGCATCGGCAATCACGCGTGCACTGTCCACGTCGTCGTTGGCAAGCTTGGACAGCAGCGCCGCGACCTGTCCACGCTGCTCGATGTAGAAGTAGTTAGACACATGCATGAGCTTTTTGGTCTGCGCCTCGAGCGCCGAAAGCACTGCAGAATTACCGTGGCCTAGGCTACACACACCGATACCAGCAAGAAAGTCGAGATACTCACGGCCATCGTCACCGGTGAGCTTCATACCGTGGCCTTCGACAAACTCTACCGGCGAGCGACCAAAGGTATGCATAACGTAATGGGATTCGAGCGATTGTTGAGCTGCAAGTGACATGGGATGCCTTTCGTTGGGCGCCGTACGGCGCAGGGCTATGGGTGCAGGGACGCGACGACCGCGGGTCAGCTAGACCGTCTGGAGCTTCTCGACCTCGTCGAGGTTCTCGATCAGGCGCGCCGCAAACGTCGAAAGCGGATGCGGATGCGTATCGAACTCGTAGGCCGTCTCGGTGGAGTGGATCACGGTACCGACGCCAGCATCGGTCAGCAACTCCAGCAGCAGCGAGTGCGGCGTCGTGCCGTTGACGATGTGGGCTCGGAACACGCCAGCGGTAAGCGCATCGACGGCGGCGCGCAGCTTGGGGATCATGCCCTTGTCGACTTCGCCGCCGTAGAGCATCTCATTGACCTCGTCGAGCGTCAGGTTGGAGATAAGCGAATCCTTGTCGCTAAAGTCCTTGTACAGACCGTCGACATCGGTCAAAAAAATCGCCTTGTGCGCATGAAGCGCCGCTGCAACGGCGCCGGCGGCGGTATCGGCGTTGATGTTGAAGAAGCCACCGTCCTCCCCCGCCGCGACCGTGGCGATAACGGGAATGTACTCGCTGTCGAGCAGACGCTCGATATAGTCGGTGTTGACGTGCGTGACCTTGCCTACGCGGCCGAGCTCGGGATCGAGTGGCTCGGCGATAAGGGTGCCGGCGTCGCTGCCGGACACGCCCACGGCCAGGTTGCCGTGGTGGTTGAGCGCCGCGACCAGCTCCTGATTGACCTTGCCGCCCAGCACCTCGCGCACGATGTCCATGGTGGCAGGCGTAGTCACGCGCTGGCCGTGCTTAAACTCGACGGGGATGTCGTAGTGGCTGAGCGCCTCGTTGATGGCCTTGCCGCCACCGTGCACGATAACAGGGCGCATGCCGATAATCTTGAGCAGGACGATGTCGCTCATCACGTCACGACGCAGCTGCTCGTCGACCATGGCGGCACCGCCGTACTTGATAACGACCGTCTTACCGGTCAGGTTCTTAATCCATGGCAGCGCCTCGAACAGCAGCTGCGCGGTAACTTCGTTGGATTCGCTCGAGCGACAATCGCGTGCGAACTTCATAGTCTGCCTCGTCTTTCGTGTAGCTATCGCGCCGTACCTCGTTGCCCGCGATTGCAGCGGGGCGCGCGGCACATCGGGAGTCTAGGAACGGTAGTCGCCGTTAATGGAGATGTACTCGTGCGTGAGGTCGCAAGTCCACACGGTGGTCGCCGCGTCCCCTGCGCCCAGGTCTGCCGAGATCACAATCTCGGGCGCCTCAAAGCGACGCAGCGCCTCGTCCTCGTCAAAGGGAACGGTCAGGCCATCGCGACAGACGGGCATACCCATCATGTCGATGGACACATCTTCTTGGTTAAACTGCACGCCGCACTTGCCGAGCGCCATGGCAACGCGACCCCAGTTGCAGTCGTGGCCGGCAATGCAGGTCTTGACGAGCGGCGAGTTGGCGACAGCACGAGCAGCGATATCGGCCTCCTCATCGTTCACGGCGCCGGTGACGTTAACCGTCACGAGCTTGGATGCGCCCTCGCCATCTGCGGCGATGTTGCGCGCCAGGCTCTCGCACACCTCATGCACGGCAAAGGCCAGCTCGTCGAAGGCGTCAGAGCCCTCGACAATAGGCTCGGCATCTGCGGCAGCGCCGGAAGCAAGCATGATGCAGGTGTCGTTAGTCGAGGTGTCGGAATCGACCGTTACCTTGTTGAAGGTCTGTTTGACGGTCGAGAGCAGCAGGGCGTGGAGCGCCTCCGGCTCGACGGGGGCATCGGTAGTGATGACCGCGATCATGGTTGCCATGTTGGGCATGATCATGCCCGAGCCCTTGCACATACCGCCCACCGTATAGGCATTGCCTGCGTGCCCCGCGGCCTCGCTGCGGTAACACACGGCATACTCCTTGGAGTGCGTGTCGGTCGTCATGATAGCGCGGGCGGCATCGGCGCCACCGTGGGCGGAGAGCGCCTCGTAGGCGGCAGGAACGGCAGTCTCAAACGTGTCAATCGGCAGAATCTGACCAATTACGCCCGTGGAGGCGACCAGAATCTGCTGGGGCTCGCAGCCGATGACCTGCGAGGCGATGTTGCAGGTCTCGCGCGCGCAGGCAAGACCGGTCTCACCCGTGGCGGCGTTGGCATTGCCAGAGTTGACCGAAATGCCGGCAATGACGCCGTAGCCCTTGTCGGCGCCGCCCAGGTTGGCACGGCTCACCTGCACGGGCGCCGCACAAAAGCGGTTAGTCGTAAACACGCCGGCACCGGGACAAGGTTTATCGGGCACGACGAGCGCGTAATCCAGGCGCTCGGGATTCTTGCGGAATCCGGCATGGATGCCCGCCGCCTTAAAGCCGGCTGCCGCCGTTACGCCGCCTTCTACGGCACGAATCTTGATATCGAACTGCTCTGTATTCATCGTCTTTATGACTCCTTATATCAAACAAAAAATGGGCATCGGTTGGTGCGCCATGCCAGCCACAATCATGAGACCAGCTTAAGAGTGGCGCCCCACTCGATGCCCGACTACCAAATCGCTAACAATCGAATGTGCTACACCGGGCACGCCACTGTGGGCAAGCCTCGTCGCTCGTCAAAACCAAAGACGATGTTGGCGCACTGGACCGCCTGGCCTGCTGCACCCTTGCACAGATTGTCGATGGCGCCCGTAGCCACCAGAACGCCCGCGCGCTTGTTGATCGCGAGGCCGATCTGGGCGGCGTTGGTGCCGACGACCGAAGCCGTCTTGGGCTGTTGGCCGGCATCGAGTACGCGCACGAAGGTGCGACCGGCGTAGAACTGCTTGTAATGGTCGACAACGTCCTCAAGGGTCAGCGTGTCGAGAGCCTGCGGCGCGAGCGGCAGCGTCACCGTGGAGAGTAGGCCGCGCTTGAGCGGTGCCAGGTGCGGGGTAAAGACGACACGATCGGTTAGGCCCAAGATCTGCTCGATTTCGGGCGTGTGACGATGCTTGCCCACGCCATAGGCCTCCAGGTTTTCGTCCGCGCTGCAAAAATGCGTACGGGCGTTGCAGGACTTACCGGCACCCGTCACGCCGCTGATAGCGTCGACGATCACGGGGCCGCTCTGGGCAACCCAGCCGGCGCGCACGGCAGGCGCGGCAGCAAGGCTCGTTGCGGTGCTGTCTCTTATACACATCTCCGAGGCCCACGAGA
>UQSC01000002.1 GCA_900543615.1 uncultured Collinsella sp.
ATCTACACAAGGCTATTCGTCGGCAGCGTCAGATGTGTATAAGAGACAGATGTCGCGGGGGCACAGGTTGTGCTCGGAGAGCCACACGGACTGACGGCCAGCCTCGCGCGCAAACTCACGCAGATCGGAGCTGGTTGCGGGCAGCAGAGCCGTGCCGGGGAGCATAAGGCCCAGGGCCTCGGCGGTAACCTGCATGGTCGAGGCGGTACCCATAAAGGAGCAGGCGCCGCAGCTGGGGCATGCGTTGTGCTTGGCAAACTCAAGCTCCTCGCGAGAAATCTCGCCGCGCTCGTAGCGGGCAGAAATCGCGCCGAGCTGCTCCAGGGTCAGCAGGTCGGGACCGGCATCCATGACACCGCCGGTAACGACGATGGAGGGGATGTTGATGCGGCCCATGGCCATGAGGTTCGCAGGCAGACCCTTATCGCAGCTGGCGACAAAGACGCCGGCGTCGAATGGAGTGGCCTTGGCATGAATCTCGATCATGTTGGCGATCATGTCGCGGCTGGGCAGCGAGTAGTTAATGCCGTCGTGGCCCTGGGCCTCGCCGTCGCAGATATCGGTGCAGAAGTAACGGGCACCGTGACCGCCAGCCTCGGCAACGCCAGCACGGACCTCCTCGACCAGATCAAACAGGCCGGTAGAACCCGGGTGCGAGTCGCCAAACGTCGACTCGATAATGACCTGCGGCTTGTCCAGATCCTCGATGGTCCAGCCAGACCCCAGACGCAGCGGGTCCATCTCGGGGCTGATGGTGCGAAACTTGCCGGAACGCGGCTGCAGCTTGGCAACCAGGTCGGCTGCCTCCTGCTGAATCTGTGCCTTGGTCTTCTCGTCCATGATGCTCTCCTCTTTTGATTTGAACGGTTGTATCAATCGTTGGTTAATGAATCAGGTGTAAATGGGTGCCGAGCGATGCACTCGGCAAAAGATGCTTAGCTACGCGAACTAGGCGAAGAACGAAATCACCAGGGCGCAGGCAAGACCCGAAAGGCCGATGAGCGTCTCCATAACGGTCCAGGACTTGAGGGTGGTCTTCTCGTCAATCTCCAGGAACGAGGAGCACATCCAAAAACCGGCATCGTTGACGTGCGAGAGGGCCGTGGCACCGCCGCAGATAGCAAGACAGATAGCGGCACGCATGAGCACCGAAGCGCCGGCGACCGCGGGCATGGCGGCCATAATGCCCGATGCCATGGTCATAGCAACGATGGAGCTGCCAACAGAGGCACGCACCATGACGGCAATCAAAAAGGCAACGACCACCAAAGGCAGCGGTGAAGCCTCGAGCATGGGCCCAATAACCTGGCCCAAGCCGCAGTCCTGCAGCATCCAGCGAATGACGCCGCCGCAAGCGATAACCAGCAAGATCATGCCGACGGGCTTAAGAGAGCGGTCGAGCAAGGCCTTGAGCTCGGCGCCGGAGTAGCCGCGGCGCGCGCCCAGCAGATACATCGCGACGAGCGTGGCGAGCGTCAAAGCGACGAACGGCTTGCCCAGGAAGGCGAGAATCGAGGCGAGCTCGGCGGGCATGGGGATATAAGAGGACAGCGTGCCCAGCAAAATCAAACAAAGCGGCGTGAGCACGATGGCAAGCACCATGCCAAAGGAGGGAAGCTCCTTTTCGTCGCTCGCGCCCTCGGCAGAGGTAAAGTGCTCCGGAACATCGGTAAAGATGCGACCGCCCACGTTGCGACCCCAGATGACGCCGGCGATCGCCATGGCGATGAAGGCGGTAGGGATACCGACGAGGATCATGGTGCCCAGGTCGACACCGAGCGTGCCGGCGACCAGAACCGACCCGGCCGATGGCGGCACAAACGCATAGCCAGCGGCAAGTCCCGCGAGCAGCGCGATGCCGTAGTAGAGCGTCGACTTTTTGGTCTGCGATGCCACACTAAACGCAAGTGGGATCAAAACGACCACGCCGGCCTCAAAGAACACCGTAGTGCCGATAACCAGACCGGTAATGCCCAGCGCCCAGCTGGAATGACCCTGCCCAAAGGTATCGATGAAGGTCTGGGCGATCTTCTTGGCGCCGCCGCTCTCCTCAAGAATCTGGCCAAACATCGAGCCGAGGCCAATGAGCAGGGCGATGTTTTGCAGCGTGGTTCCCACGCCCTTGGTGACAGTGTCCGCCACCAGGTCGAGCGGCATACCGGCGCCGATGCCGATCGCGAGCGCCGAGACCATCATCGAAAGCACGGGATGCAGCTTGAACTTGATGATGAGCGCAAGCAGCAGCGCGATGCCCACGATGGCGGCGATGACCAGCCTGGTGGGATCAGCCATAAACGTTGGGTCTGACATCTTTCCTCCAATTCATCAGACCTTTTGAATTCGTCTGATGACTATAGCGTGTTTTGGAAAGGTCTGATGTTTCATTTTGAAATTTGTTCGAAATACATCTGATGTATTTGGTAAACGGTCGTATTTGCGCTGCGAACGGTACATCTAAGCCGCCCGACTCAAATCCAGCGGCCAATATCGTATCCGTGGTGCGCTAAAATAGCTCAGATGAATTTTGTAATGAAAGGTATAGCTATGGCCCGCGCCGAATCGGGACTCCCCGAGCAAATATCGGAGAAAATCATTCAATTAATTCTGGATGAACACCTTGAGCAAGGCGATCGCCTGCCCAAGGAAACCGTGCTGGTCGAGCGCTTGGGCGCCGGCAGGAGCACCGTGCGCGAGGCCATGAAGTTGCTGCAGTCGCGCAATATCGTGCGCATTAAGCAGGGTTCGGGCACCTATGTGGCGTCAAACCCCGGCGTTGCCGACGACCCGCTGGGCTTTACCTTTATCGACGACAAGCAGCGTCTGGCGCGCGACCTACTCGAGGTGCGCTTTATGATCGAGCCGCAGATTGCACGCATGGCAGCCGAGCACGCAACCAACGACCAGGTCGTCTGTATCAAAGAGCTCTGCGACGAATCCGAGCGCCTGGCCGAGGCCGGTGAGGATTACTCCGCCACCGACACCGCGTTCCACAATGCCATTGCCGAGAGCTCCGGAAACCTCGTCGTTCCCCGCCTGATGGGCGTGCTCAAGGCATCCGTCCCCCTCTTTATCGACGTGACCGGCAAAAAGCTCGTCGAGGAAACTATCCGCACGCACCGCGATGTGGCCGACGCCATCGCCTCGCGCAATCCCACCGCCGCGCACGACGCGATGTATCTGCACCTGGTGTATAACCGCAACATGATTGCGGAGGGCGCGCAGGAACAGAGCGAATAAACGTCCGCGCGGCAAGGGCGATTTCACCGTTTACCTTTTAAAAGTGAACGTTCACCTGATTTTAGGAGAATCTGACTTTTAATTCCCCCTCTTCACCTATACTGACCTTGTATGAAAAGCAAGACTTATATAGATGAACGTTTCTTTTGAAAGGATCGCTATGTCTGATCTTATGGACAGCTTCCGTCTGGACGGCAAGGTCGCACTGGTGACCGGCGCCACCTACGGCATTGGCATGGCCATTGCCGAGGCGCTCGGAGAGGCCGGCGCCAAGATCGCCTTTAACGCCCGTCACGCCGACAAAGTCGCCGAAGCCGAGAAGCACTACCGTGAGCTGGGCTTTGACGCTCACGGCTATGTTGCCGACGTCACCGACGAGACTGTCGTCGCCGAGCTCATCGCCAAGATCGAGGCCGACTTTGGCACCACGCCCGACATCCTGGTCAACAACGCCGGCGTCATCCAGCGTACCCCGATGCTCGACATGAGCGCCGAGGACTTCCGCCGCGTCGTCGATATCGACCTCAACGCACCGTTTATCGTGTCAAAGGCCTGCCTGCCCGGCATGATCGCCAAGGGCCACGGCAAGATCATCAACATCTGCTCGATGATGAGCGAGCTGGGTCGCGAGACCATCGCCGGCTATGCCGCGGCCAAGGGCGGACTCAAGATGCTCACCAAGAACATCTGCTCGGAGTTTGGCGAGGCCAATATCCAGTGCAACGGCATTGGACCCGGCTACATCGCCACGCCGCAGACCGCACCGCTGCGCGAGACGCAGCCCGACGGCAGCCGCCACCCGTTTGACCAGTTCATCATTGCCAAGACGCCGGCCGCCCGTTGGGGCACGCCCGAGGATCTGAAGGGCCCCGCCGTGTTCTTGGCTTCCGACGCGTCGAACTTCGTCAACGGCCACATCCTCTACGTCGACGGCGGAATCTTGGCCTACATCGGCAAGCAACCGCAGTAAGACGTCTGGGCGAGGCGACAGACCTTATCGTCCACCGCCCGCAGAGCGGCCTCTCTGTTGGAGATGCCACGCAACATAACTAACAATTAATTTAGAAAATAGTGGAAGGTTATCTATCATGAAAATCGCTCTGATCAATGAGAACTCTCAGAACTCCAAGAACCCCATGATCGAGGCTGCCCTTAAGAAGGTTGTCGAGCCCATGGGGCACACCGTCTTTAACTATGGTATGTATGCCGACGCCGACTCCAAGCCCCTCACCTACGTGCAGAACGGCATCCTTGCCGCCGTGCTGCTGAACTCCGGTGCTGCCGACTACGTCGTGACCGGCTGCGGCACCGGCGAGGGCGCCATGCTCGCCTGTAACTCCTTCCCCGGCGTGCTGTGCGGCCACGTTGCCGACCCGCTCGACGCCTACACCTTTGCCCAGGTCAACGATGGCAACGCCGTCGCCATGCCCTTCGCTCTTAAGAACGGCTGGGGCCAGGAGCTCAACCTTGAGTACACCTTCGAGAAGCTCTTCGGCTTTGGTTCGGGCAACGGCTATCCTGCCGAGCGCGTTGAGCCCGAGCAGCGCAACAAGAAGATCCTCGACGGCGTCCGCGCTGTGACTATGCGTCCGCTCGTCGACGTTCTGGGCGAGATCGATCAGGACCTGGTGAAGGGCGCACTTGCCGGCGAACACTTCCAGGAGTACTTCTTTGCCAACGCAACCGACGAGGCCATCATCGCCAAGGTCAAGGAGATCCTGGGCCTCTAATCGCACGACTCATTGCAGCTAACGCAAGCGGCGGTCGTCCCATGTACGGGACGACCGCCGCTTTTTGCTATCTACCGACTGACGCCGCGGGGATAGGCCTCACATGCACCAAGGGGTTGACTAGAGCTCGCAAGCAACCTTGTAGCCATCGCCGATGGCGTCGCGGATGTTGCCGCACTTGTTGGCATCGCCCAACACGTGGGTGGTAACGCCGGCTGCAGCAAGGTCGTCGGCCAACTTGGTATTGGGACGATAGCCCATGGCAAGTACCAGCGTATCGGCATCGGCGATGGTGTGGATCTCGCCGTCCTTTTCGTAGCTGATGGCATCCTCGGTAATCTCGGTCACCTTGGCCTCGGTCAGCACGTGAACGCCCTTGGAGAGCATGCGCGTGATGAGCACCGCGCGACCGGCGCCGCCCTCGTTGGCGGCGAGCGTCTTGGTCATCTCGATGACGGTGACGTCGCGATTGGCCGGCGACAGATCGTTGACCAACGGGGCCAGGTAGTCGGCCGTCTCGCAACCGACGGTGCCGCCGCCCACGATGACAATCTTCTTGCCCGGGAAAGCCTTGCCACCCAGCAGGTCGTCAGCCGTCATAACCTGCTTAAAGCCCTGCATGAAGGCCGGGGCGATGGGCTCGGCGCCATAAGCCAGGACAACCTCGTAACCCGCGTAGTCACGCTGAATGTCCTCGGCAGTAAGCTCGGTGCCAAATACGCACTTCACGCCGGCCTCGGCCAGGCGACGGTACTGATACTTGATCACGCGGGTGAGCTCCTGCTTTGCCGGCGGAACGGCTGCGATGCGCATCTCGCCGCCCGGCTCATCCTGCTTATCCACGAGCACCACGTTGTGGCCGCGCTTGGCGGCAATGTAGGCTGCCTCCATGCCCGCAGGACCAGCACCCACAACGAGCACGTTCTTGGCCTCGGCGGCAGGCTCGTAGCCGGCTTCGTCGCGCTCCACGTCCGGATTGACGGTGCAGGAGATGCGCTTGCCAAACATAATGCCGTTCAGGCAGCGCAGGCAGCCAATGCAGGGGCGAATATCGTCGGCGTTGCCGGCAGCGGCCTTGTTGCAGAACTCGGCATCGCACAGATTGGCGCGGCCCATCATACAGATGTCGGCAGCGCCGTCCTCGATCAGCTCCTCGGCGATCCAGGCCTCGTTGATACGTCCGACGGTGGCGACAGGAATGTTGACGTGCTTTTTGATCTCGCGCGAGCAGGCAGCGTGCGAGGCCTGCTGGGTACCGGCGGCAGGAATCGCGGAACCGCGCTTGATGGTGGTGCCGCCCGACACATGAATCATGTCGACGCCGGCCTTCTCCAGGCGACGCGAGACGTAGATCATGTCGTTGAGGGTCAGACCGCCATCGGTGTACTCATTGCCCGAGATGCGGACGTCGATGATAAAGTCCTTGCCGCAGCGCTCGCGAATCTCGGCGATGACCTCGAGCAAAAAGCGCATGCGGGCGTCGAGCGAGCCGCCGTACTCATCGGTACGCTTGTTATAGAGCGGGGTCAAGAAACCGCCGAGCATGCCGTGGGCGTGCGCCGCATGGACCTCGACGCCATCGACACCGGCCTTCTGCATACGCACGGCAGCGTCGCCAAACTGATGCGTGAGCTCGTGAATCTCGTCGACCGTGATAGGACGCGGTGCCTCACGGGCATAGGACGGTCCCACGAAGGACGGAGCGATCAGGCGCGGCGTGCCCGGAATGTTAAAGGCCATGTAGGCGGGGTGGAAGAGCTGCGGCATGATCTTGCAGCCATACTCGTGGACGGCCGCGGCGAGCTTTTCCCAGCCAGGGATAAACGTGTCGTCGTAGCAGCACATGTCACCCGGCAGATAGGTATAGGTAGGCTCGACCGTCACGACCTCGGTGATGATGAGGCCCACGCCGCCCTTGGCGCGGGCACGGTAATGATCGACCAAGTCGTCGGTCACATAGCCATGATCGGCCAGGTTGGTGGACACCGGCGGCATAAAGACGCGGTTCTTGACCTCGGTCGTACCGACCTTGATCGGGCTAAAGAGCATTGGATAGGCAGAGGACTCCATACAGGGTTCCTTTCATTTGAGCCGCTCGGCGGCAGTTGCTAACGTACCTATCGTATCAGCAACCGCACAGCACCCGACCGCACGCGCTCCCCCAGTCTCTGCTCAACCCCCAAAAAGTTGCGGTGAAATACGGGGCAGCCGAGGCTTTTCACAGCCAAAACAGTCCGTATTTCACCGCAACTAATGGATGGGATGTGTTAGAGGCCCAGGTAGCTGGTCATGCCTTCGACGGCGAGCTTGGCGCCGGCTACGGCGTGGACCACGGTGAGCGGGCCGTTGACCACGTCGCCGGCGGCAAAGACGCCAGGCACGGTGGTCATGCCGCGCTCGTCGACCGAAAGCAGGCCGCGATGGTCGGTCTCCAGACCGCCCGTCGTAAGCACAAGCTTGTCCTTGGGCACCTGCGAAGCCGCGATCACAACTGTGTCGGCGGACACATGGTCGAGCTCTTCCTCATAGCCCACCACGTTGTTGTCCTCGTCAAAGATAGCCGTCTCGAACACCGGACCGTTATCGTCGATGGCGCAGATCGCCTTGCCGCACACAATCTCGGCACCGTCAAGCTCGGTCAGCTCCACCTCGTCATCGATGGCCGAGATATGGCGCGATCGAGCATACACGGTGACCTTACGAGCACCCGAGCGCAGCGCCGTGCGGGCCACATCCATGGCCACGTTACCGGCACCGATGACCGCCACATTCTGTCCGATTGCCACGCTCGCGGGATCGACCAGGTAATCGATGCCAAACAGCACGTTGCCGCGCGACTCGCCGGGAATACCCAGTTTGCGAGCTCGCCAGGTACCGGTACCGACAAAGACCGCGTCGTAGCCGTCACGTAGCAGGTCGTCGATATGCAGCGCGCCGCCGATGGTGGTCGAGGGGCGCACGCGCACGCCAAGCGAGCACATCACGTGACGGTACTTTTGTACGAGCGCACGGGGCAGGCGGAACTCGGGGATACCGTATTCCAGCACACCGCCGATCTCGGGGCGCTGTTCAAATACCGTGACGGCACAGCCTAGCTGGGCCATCTTAATGGCCACGGTAATACCGGCAGGACCGGAACCGACCACAGCAACCTGTTTGCCGCACGACGGCGCAGACGTCCACTCCTTACGATCCAAATACGCTGTCGAGATATAGTTCTCGATGCTCGAGAAATGCACGGGTGTGCCCTTGCGGCCCTGGATGCAAGCGCCCTCGCACTGGCCCGAATGGTTGCACACCACGGAGCAGACCGCGCTCATGGGATTGTTCTGGAACAGCAGCTCGCCCGCCTCTTCTAGACGACGCTGTTTGAACAGTTCGATGACCTGCGGAATAGGCGTCTGAACCGGGCAGCCCTTAATCTGACAGAACGCCCTTTTACAACCTAGGCAACGATTCGCCTCTTCGACAATGTGGATAGCCACGCAACTCCCCTTTTTAATGCAATCCAATGGGGGCGACGATAAAGACCCTTCACCGCCGCCCCCATACAGGTAATCTCAATCTGCCGACACAGCAAAAGCCAATGCTATAACTCGCGATGCGAAGCCCCGCAGCGAGCGGACATGTGCTCGAGTGTCGCCAGGCAGTCAGCCGCCGTCGCTGGCACACTGTTCTCGACCACGCAGGGAATCCCAGGGCAGGCGGCAGCCGCCCAGGCCACTACGGGCTCAAAGTCATAGCGGCCCGTCTCGCCCACGCCATGACACACCAAACGTGAACCCGTACCGTCGCACCAACCGGCTTCGTCCTCGTTATCAACGACCTCAAAATCCTTGGCGTGCAGCACGCGAATCTTGCTGCCGCATAAATAGAGCATGCGCGCGGTGATTTCCTGCGCTTCGTCAACGACGCTGGGGTGCAGCAGCGACACTGGGTCATAGATCACGCCGAGCGACGGGCTCGAGACGCGCTCCAGCACCTCACGGCAGCGATCTGGCGTGTTGACCGTCTCGTTCCAACCGGGCTCAATTAGAACCTGACCGCCCACGGCCTCGGCCCGATCGCAGACGTGTGCGAGTCCGTCCATAAAAGCCTCGAGTGCCTCATCAGTCGTGCGGTCGTCAGCAACGCGGTTCTGCGCATTGGGGCGACCGGTCTCGGTACCCACCGGGCATCCGCCGAGCGTCTGGGCAAAGTTCAAGCACGCCTCGTACTCGGCAAAGTTATCCATGAGCTGTTGGCGATCGGGCGTCGCCAGATTCTTATAGCAGCCGAGCACGGCGACCGAAACGCCCGCCTCGTCGAGCACCGCACGCAAATGGTCGGCAAGCTCGCGGGTCAGGCCGCCTCGATCGATCCCCATCGATGCGTAGAGCACCTTGCTCGGCAGCTGAATGCACGAAAAGCCCAGCTCTCCCGCCATACGAATGCGTTCCTCGACGGTCCCCTGCGGAAGGTCGTGCAAACGTACGCCCGGAGTAATAGCCCCCACGTTATTCACATCCCTTATGAGCGTTGATGCCCGGGGTGTATCCGCCAAACGGGTCCTCGATGGAGCACACGCCCGAGGGGGCGAGCGGATCGCGCTTACCGGCCAGCTTGTCGTGATGCATGGTCTCGATATAGGCAAGCACCAGCGGCGCCACACCCTTTGCATCATTTTTGACCACGGGCTCGCTCATGTAGTAATCAAACGTGCCCTCACGGTGCGCGGTGTTTCCCAAGCCCGCAACCAGGCAGATGTTGTCGAGCGCCAGCTGCCCGTCATACTCGGACAGGCAGGTCTCGCAGATGCCGTCGAAGGCGCGACGGCCGTACTGGTAGTAACGCTCGCCCAGCACGCCCAGACGCACGCCCTTCATGATGGCATTGGCAAAAATCGCGCTACCAGACTCCTCCAGGTAGTTGGGGGCGATATTGGGCAGGTTGATGACCTGATGCCACATGCCGGTCTTCTCGTCCTGATACGGCAGCATGGCGTCGATCAGGTCGTGGAACATCTTGCGGATCTCGTCCTTCTCGGCTGACATCGAAGGCGGCATGAGCTCCCAGGTATCGATGAGTGCCATGGCAAACCAGCCCTCGGCGCGCAGCCAGAAGTTAGCCGAAAGGCCGGTGACCGGGTCGCACCAGAACTGTTTGCGGCTCGCGTCGTAAGCGTGATAGTACAGACCGTTGAGGGGGTTGCGCATCAGGTCATGCACGACCTGGAACATATGGAAGCTGTCCGAGCAGGCACGACGGTTGTGGAAGCTCAGCTCGTACTGCATGTAGAACGGCTGGGCCATATACATGCCATCGAGCCAGATCTGGTTGGGATAGACGGCCTTGTGCCAAAACACGCCCTCTTTGGTGCGCGGCTGGGTCTCGAGCTGGCGGTAGATGGTGTCCATGGCGGCACGGTACTTGGGCTTGCCCACCAGGTCATACAGCTTGTAGAGGGTCTTGCCCGCATTGACGTTATCGAGGTTGTACTCCTGCGGGTTGTAATGCTTGATGGTACCGTCGTCCTGGACAAAGAAATCGATGTAGTCATCGGCGAACGTCAGGTAGCGCTGCTCACCCGTAATCTCGTACAGCTCGATGAGCGCCTTGATCATGCAGCCGTCGATATAGTTCCAGGTGTTCTCCTTGCCGGCGCGAATCTTTTCGATATTCCAAGCCGGCGCCTGCGGCGTAGAGGTTTCGATCAACTGCTCGATATAACGGTCCAGGATTTGATTGCAACCCATTGCTGTCCCCTCTGACATAAACGATAGGTGAACGTTACCCCTAGTGTAACGCGAACGGGGAATATAGGGTGAACGTTAACCCTATATTCCCCGCAAACGGCAGACTTTTAGCGGCAAACGGCGGTGAGACCCGCGGCGATGCGATGCGCCAGGCGCTCATAGCCGGCAGGACTGTAATGCAGACCGTCCGGCATATAGAGCTCGCGGTGCTCTGGCAAAAACGGGCTGATGCCACTTTGCGCATACAGGTCAATCACCGGAACGGAGTAGCGGTCGCAGACTTCGAGCATCGCCCGCACGTAGGCGGCCTGCGTCAACCCCAGGTGATTGAGCTCATCGCTTGCCGGGATATCCTTCTCGTGCTTACCGCTCGTCTTGCACGGCGTCATAAACACGAGCTTTGCCTGAGGTGAGCGCGCCGCGATGGTTCGGATCAGATAATCGAGTGCACCATAGAACTCGTGCACGTCCGTGCTGCCCAGCTCTCCAAGCGGCACGTTGCGGCTAAAGTCGTTGACGCCGCCAAAGACGATGTAGATATCGGCCGCATCGTCGATACCGTCCAATCGCTCGACAAACGAATCGATGCGGTCGGCCTTGACGGCGATGCGCGAGCCCTTGATGCCAAAGTTCTCGATGGTTGCGCCGCCCAGTAGCGCGCCCAAGTGCGAGGTCCACGAAATGTCGTTGCCTCCCCCACTGCATCCGTTATCGCCCCATGTGGTCGAATCGCCAAAGCAGCAAATGGTCGATTCACTCAAACTCTTCGTTTCCATAATCTTCTCCTCATCCGCCCATCGGCGGTCATACAGGAACGTACCGTTTATTCGCAGCATGCCGAAGGGCTATGCACGGGCGCATTCCGCAACGTGCGAATCGAGCCATTCGATATCCTCGGCAAGATGTGTCACGCCCAGATGGTGTTCACCCGGACATACCTCGTGCCGCAGGCCATCTCTGCGACCCAGCAACTTGTAGGCATCGCGCACGATCTCGAGCTGCTCGTCAACATTTTTCAGCCCGCGCGAACCGTTCAGATGATCCTCTTCGCAGCTTTGCACCAGCAGCGGATGCGGCGCGATGAGCGAGGCAATATCGCCCATGTCGAGTAAGCGCCAAAGTCCGGGTGTGTAGTTGCAGCTGCAATTGCCATTGAGATGCAGCAGCGAATCGTCGACACCGTACAGATAGCCCGAGACAAACGCCTTGCGCACACGCGGGTCGAGTGCGGCCAGGTACAACGTCATGTAGCCGCCGCCCGAAAAGCCAAAACAGCCCAGGTCGTCCATGGCAATGTCGCCGCGCGCCTCCAAGTAATCGATCAAGCGCATGTTGTCCCAGACGTTGAGGCCCGCGACCGTAAGACCCAGTGGCTCGGCCATACGTGCTTGATTCAGACACGTACCGCGCAGGTAGCTGTTCTCGTCATCGCCCTGACCCTTCCAGTCACGACGGTATCCCCAACCGCGCGCATCAGGGCAGACGGTCACGTAACCCATGCGTGCCAAACGCAGACCGTAGTCGTAATTGAACTTACGCACGGCATCATCGACAGCCGGCACGCCCGCAACACCGGCTACGCTTGCTGCACCCGCTCCCTGATGGCCATGCGGGCAGATATAACAGCGTTTGAGTCCCCGCTCATCAAGCTTAGGATGAGACGGTTCCAACAGGTAGAACGGCATCCAAACATCGCGCTCGACCTGCAACATCGCATGGGTGCGCACGATGCCGCCGGCAACCCGCACGCGGCTGAGCTCACGAATCTCAATCGGGACGCGGTCCATAAGCGAAAGGCCCAAAACATCGTACAGACGAGTCCTGGTCGCAATCTTCCATGCCTCAAAATCCGCAGGAGTCTTGCCCGTAAAAGCAGCCGAACGCCCCTCGCGCTTCAGCCGGGCACGCAGCGCAGGTTCGTCTTCGCAGTACGTCTCGATGTGCACGGTGCGGCCGTTGGCAGACAGTTCAGCCGTCTCAACCGCATCACCGTCGCCGCCCTCGGGATCCCAGCCATCCCCACCGGCAAGCACCTGCTCGCGAGCGTACCCGGCGGCAGCCATCACATCGAGTTCATTCGCCCACGGCACCCAGCCGGTAGTATCACCCGCCGGCCCATGCAGAATCGCGCCAGCATACTGCACGCGGTTGTGTGCCGCCGGCTTATTCCAATCCCACCAGCCTTCGCGCTTGATATGTCGCCCCAGCCAGCAATCGATCAGCACAGTTTGCGCCCATTCGCGCCAAGGACGACCCAGGTAGACCGAATCCGGCGCCACATCTTGCGCGGCTGTAAACGAGCAGCCGTGGAACACGAAGCCATATGGCTCTCCCTCGGGCGTCGATGCCGCCGTCACGTAACCGTTCACGTCCATATCGCGATTGAGCGAGCGAATCTCGCACCCCTCAAAGTAGGCACGCGCGCCGCCAAAGATAAAGTCGACGTCGCCCTCAATCCGGCAGCGTCGAAAATACTGACGGCCCACCCGACGCGGCGCAAACTGCTTGGGCCCAATGAATCCGCCCGGTTTGACTTCGCGCGGGGGCAACGGGCCCAAAAACAGCGTGTCCTGGCGCCCCGTAATGCAACAGGCGTCGACCGCCAAACGGTCGCCGTCGGCGTACAGGGCAATCGCCTGCCCCACCTCGCGACCGTCGCCGGCATCGTTGACGATTGTGAGGTTCTCGAGCCGTACGTCGTCGGCATCGACCAAAACGGTATAGGTCCTAAACGTGCCGAGCGTGCCGTCGACGCCCGAGCCGTCCTCCGAAGGCATCTTGGCACCCAGGCTGCCCACGATACGCACGCTGTCGGCCGTCTCTCCCTCAATCGTCACATGCGAGCGATGAATCTCGACCCGCTCGCAATACTCGCCCGGATCGACGCGAATCATCACCGGTTGCTCGGCATCCGGATAGAGCTGATCGGCTGCCGCCAAGGCATCGGAAATCGTTGGATACGCTCCTGCCGCAGCCCTCGAAACGCGCAGCGTATAGATACTTTCGCTCATCGTCCATCACGCTCCCATGCAACGAACTGTTCAGGCCAGCCCTGAACCTGTGGCTGAATATGCTCGGCGCAGCCCTTAAATGCCGTTTGGGCCGTGGCGAGCGATGCCCCATCCTTTCCATGCGGAAAGACATGTAGGCTAAAGCCAATCCCGTGGTCGGCAAGAGCCTGCGCAAGAAGGAGGCTATTTTGAACTGGTACCGATGCATCCTCGGCGGTATGCCACAAGAACGTACGGGGGAAGCCCTCGCCCACCATATTCTCGATCGACAACTTTTGAGCCAAAGCGCCATCGGCACCCGTTAGGTGTTCAAATGACCCACGATGAGCATAGGCCCCCGAGCTTACGGCCGGATAGCCCAAGCAAAGTGTGTCAGGCCGAATCGACTCAGGCGATGCCGCGATCGACTCTGCAAGCCAGGATTGGTCCCAAAGCGCCCCGAGCAAGCCAACCAGATGCCCACCGGCCGAAAAACCCATAACCGTAATCCGATCAGGATCGACACAGTACTCTGCCGCATGGCTTCGGACGGTATCGACCGCCCGCGCGAGTTCTTGCAATGCCAGCGGATAGACAGCCGGAGCAACCGAGTAGTTCAGCACAAACGCTTGGTAGCCCATCGCCAACAAACGGAGCGCTACCGGCTCGCCTTCGCGCGGCGAAACGTGATCGTAGCCGCCTCCCGGCACGACCACAACTGCAGGCAGCGGTTTTAAAGCATAAGCATCTTCGGTCGGGGCAAAAACATAAGACGTAATCGTGGCAGACGAGCCATCGACCCCGACAGGAATCGTTTTATTGAACATATATTCCCTTTCACCATGATGCGTAGCGCAGCGCACACGGCCGTATCGCATAAGGGCTGCATTGCCGATTTATCCGACAATGCAGCCCTGGTCATCACCCCGAGTTAGGAACGGACGACCTTGTCGACGTTCTGGAGCTGCAGTTCCTCGCCGTCCTGGCCCTCGATCACCACATTTTGCAGATCGAGTACCTTGACGTTTTGCGCAATGATGCCCTGACGCACCATGGGCTCAACGCCGCAGGCCATGGCCGGGACAAAGGGCTCGGCATCGTCGGCAAAGGTCACGTGAACGTCTTGGAACGTCAGACGCGTCACCTTGCTCTCGGGCAGACCCGTGATATAGGCCGCGGCAGCATGGCAGTTGGTGGCCTCGATATCGCAAAACGTCGTGGCACCAAAGCCGGGCGTGCGGTCGTCGACGGGCAGTGCCTCGCGAGACTGCACGTAATCGGTCTTGCCGTCCTTGTCGCAGAAGTAGAACGAGTTGACCACGAAGGGCGTGAGTACCTCGTCCATGCGAATGTGCTCAAAGGTAATGCCCTCGTTGACGGCATCCTTGCCGCGCCCGCGGCGGGTCTTGACGCGCAGGCCGCGGTCGGTGCGCTCAAAGAGGCACTTGCTCACGGTAAGGTCCTTGATGCCGCCGGCAGCCTCTGAACCCAGGACCACGGCGCCGTGACCATCGTGCATGTAGCAGTGAGAGATCAGCACGTCGTGCGTAGCGGGACGAAGCTCGGGCTCAATGCCCAGCTTGCCGCTCTTGATGGCGATGCAGTCGTCGCCCACCGAGAACTGACAACCAAGGATGCGGACAAAGCCGCAGCTCTCGGGATCGAAACCGTCGGTGTTGTGGGAGTTCTTGGGACCCTCGATCGACAGGCAAAGCGCGTCGATATGCTCGCACAGGACGGGATGGATATTCCACGCCGGGCTGTTGCGCACGGTAAAGCCGGCAAGGCTCACGTTTTGGCACTCGGACAGGAAGATCATGCGCGGACGGGCGACCTCGCGGCCCTCCTCGGGACGGAAGATGTTCTTAAAGTCCTTGTTCCACCAGTTGTCCTCGGCAAAATCGGTCTGACCGTCAATCGCGCCGCGACCATAGATGTACACGTCGTGCACGCCCAGACCCGTAAAGGTAGAACAGTAGGTCGAGAAACTCTCGCCCTCCCAGCGGCCCAGGGGCAGCATATCGGTGCCGGCATACCCGGCACCCTCGTTGCCCGTGACCGTTCCCGGAATGTAGGCAAGCGCGGCACGATCGTGGCGGGCCAGCAGCACCGCTCCCTCGGCGAGCTCGATGTTGATATTGCTCTTAAGGAAGAGGGACTTGATGCGATAACTACCGGCGGGGATCAGCACGCGGCCGCCCTTGGGGCAGGCCATGATGGCAGCCTGGATGTTGGTGGTGTCGTCGTGCTCGGCATCACCCTTGGCGCCACAGTCGCGAACGTTGATGGTAAAGGGCTCAGCCGGCGTGGTGACACCTACGCTCAGCTCACGCTCGCCACAAACAAAACGAACCAGGTTGCGCTTGCCGGGGGTCAGGCCGTCGACATAGGTCTCGACCGTATTCGTGGTACCAGCGGGCTCGTCGTTGACAAAGATCTCCCACGTATCGGCACAGGTAAAGTAGCCGCCGTCGTCAAGCTCGATCACGGCCGCGCGGGCGTTGCGCCAGATAACGTTCGTCTCCATGGATTTCTCCCTCAAAAAGATGCTCTAAAGGCAAATTGTACGCTGTTAAAAAAGGGCCGTGCCTGCCGGCGGAATTCCGGTGGCACGGCCCTGTGATTTGGACGATATGTCGGCCTTACTCGGCGGGGGTTACGCTACCGTCCTGGAAGCCAACGTTGTTGTGGGCAAAGCAGTCCTCGTACTTAAAGCCGGAGAGCTCCTCGCAAAGCGCCTTGACCTCGGGCTTGACGTCGGCCATCTTGCCACCCTCCTTGACGCGGTGAATCTCGTCGCAAAGGATGTCGCACTGCTCCTTGTCGATCTTGATGCCGCGGGCAAGGACGGCCGCAAGCAGGAAGAAGCCGGCGCAGCCGATGATCATGTAGCCGCAGATATACAGAGGCACGGTAGCGGGCTGGGTCACGGCGTCGCTATTGCCGGCGGTCTGAATGAAGCCGGAGGCAGCAAGGACGATAGCCCACACGTTGACGGCGATAGCCTGGGCGATCTGCTGGCAGAGCTGCTGCGCGGAGCTGTAGATGCCCTCGCGACGACGCAGGGTGATGAGTTCATCGACATCGGGGATGTAGTTGAGCAGAACATCGGGCAGGTACTGGAAGCCGACGTAGAAGAACTTCCAGATGGCGAAGATGATGGGGTAGGCGATCATGGCGATGGCGACCGTGGAGGTGCCGTTGATCTGACCAAAGGCGAAGTAGTTGTAGGCGATGATGCACACAGCGCAACCGACATTTGCGAGGTACCAAGACTTGTGGAAGCCCTTCTTGGCCATGAGGGCGACCCAGATGGCGGTGCAGACGATAGCGACGACCTTGCCAGGCATCTCCATCACGGACTCGTAGGACTTAGGAATCTGCAGGCAGTAGACGATGAAGAAGGACAGGCACGCAGACCAGCAGGCAGCAGCGAGCTTCGTGGAGACCTGTGCATACAGGACCTTGCGGAAGGACTTGTTGCGGAAGGTGGAGATAACGTCGATAAAGAACTTCTTGATGCCCTCGCCGACGCTCTCGATCTTCTCCTGAGCGACCTCCTCGGGGGTGTGCTCCCACGTGGACAGGTACACGCAGAGCAGCGAGATTGCCATGACCGAAGCGTTGATCGTAGCGATGATGAAGTAGCTAAACGGGTTGGTCTCGCCGAAGGTGCCAAAGCCAAAGCCGACGAGTGCTGCCATCAGGAAGCCGGCGGCGTTACCAAAGAGATGCTTGTAGCCGGTAAGGTACGTACGCTCCTTAAAGTCGTCGGTCATCTCGATGGTAAGCGGCGACAGGTTGGCGGTGCAGAACGTATACGCGACGTTGTAGATCAGGTACAGCACAAAGTAGTACGGGAAGCCAAACGGCGTAGCCACGAAGATGAGCGGCTCGGCGATCATCATCGGGATGGCCAGCAAGATCCAGAAACGACGACGACCAAAGATGCGGCCAATCTTGGTGGCATAGAAGTTATCGGCCACAAAGCCCATCAGCGGGCAAAGAATAGCGTTGACATAGATGGCAAACGAGCTGATCAGTGCAGCCTCGCCTGCGGACAGGCCACACTCCGTGGACAGGAACAGCACCATGTAGCTGTGCGTAAAGGTCAGGGCACCGGAATTGAGCATACCGCCCATACCAAAGCCCAAGCGCGTCCAGAATGTGATCTTACGCTTTTTTCCAATCTTATTAGTCATCGAGCTCCCTCTCTTTTCTCGATTGTCTTGTAACAAGACATTTGAGTCCACACTGACATCTGTCTGCCCAGCATTTAGGGTGAACGTTTAGTTAGATTATGCACGATTGCTTATGATAGGTGAACGTTCACTTGAATAATATCCTTGAACGGTCGATTTTTACCGCTGAACGGACACAATTGAGATCCTCACACCTATTTTCTGCTGGTAAGGATGCCATGCTGGACAGCCATGAGATAGGTGAACGTTTATCAGATTTTCCAACATATTTACTTAACTACGAAACGAAAAAGCCCCGCCGGGAACACTCCCGACGGGGCCGATGACATCGCGCTATGCTTGGGCGCACTTGCCGCTACAAGCAGACGCCGTCCTTCCAGATACTGATCTCGTGACAGCCACGGCGCTCGGCACTCGTGAGCTTACCGCTCGCCGTCTGTAGCACCAGCTGGTACAAATCGCGGGCGGCCTCGTCGAGCGTGCGCTCACCCGTGGCAATCACCCCGGCGTTAAAGTCCATCCAATTGGCCTTGTGGTCGCACAAACGCTGGTTGGTGAACACTTTGAGTGTAGGCGCCGGCGCGCCAAACGGTGTGCCGCGGCCGGTCGAGAACAGAATCACGTGGCAACCGGCAGCCGTCAACGCCGTGGTGGATACCATGTCGTTGCCCGGACCGCACAGCATGTTCAGGCCGTGTTTAGTTGCCTGGCCGGCATACGGCAGCACGTCGACGATGGGGGCAGATCCGCCCTTTTGCACGCAGCCGCAGCTCTTGTCCTCGAGCGTGGTAATACCGCCGTCCTTGTTGCCGGGACTCGGGTTCTCATAAACGACCTCGCCGTGGCTAATAAAGTAGTCCTTAAATCCATTGAGCATGTCGGAGGCAGCGTTAAAGACCTGCTCGTTCTCGCAACGGTCGAGCAGGATGCTCTCCGCGCCAAACATCTCGGGCACCTCGGTAAGCACCGACGTGCCGCCACGGGCGACGACCATATCGCTCACGCGACCGATCGTGGGGTTGGCGGTAATGCCCGAAAGACCGTCGGAGCCGCCACACTTAAGACCAATGACCAGCTCGGAGGCCGGAATGGGCTCGCGCTTGGACTGCTTTGCCAGGTCTGCCAGCTCGGCCAGAATCTTGTGGCCCTCGATTTGCTCGTCGGCTACATCCTGGCAGGTGAGAAAGCGAACGCGCTCGTGATCGAAGTCACCGAGCTCGTCGAGCACCTGCTGGTGTGTGCAGTTCTCGCAACCGAGCGACAGGAACAGCACGCCGGCCGCATTAGGGTGACGCGAGAGCGCCACCAGCAGACGACGCGTCTGGACATGGTCGGCGCCGGTCTGCGAGCAACCGAACGGATGCGGGAAGTAGTAGACGCCCTCCAGCGAGCCATCGACCAGATCCTGGGCCTGCTCGCACATGGCACGGGCGACTTCGTTGACACAGCCGACCGTGGGGATGATCCACAGCTCGTTGCGCGTCGCGGCACGACCGTCGGCGCGGCGGAACCCCATAAAGGTCTCGGGCTCAACCGACTCAACGACCGGATGTGTGGGGTTGTAGGTGTACTCGACCTCGCCCGAAAGGTTGGTCTTCACATTGTGCGTGTGGAGCCACTGACCGGGCTGGACATCGCCCGTCACGTGTCCGATAGGAAGGCCGTACTTAATGACGTCCTCGCCGGCGGCAATCGAGCGCACAGCCATCTTGTGGCCTTGCGGAATATCCTCCGCGGCCACGACCTCGCCCACCCCGGGAACCGCGACGGCGGTGCCCTTGGCAAGCGGCGACAGCGCGACGATCACGTTGTCGGCCGGATTGATCTGGATAGTGTTCATTGCAAATGGTCCTAACCCTACAGGTTGAGCAGAAGTCGAGACGCGGGCACGCCGTCCCGCGCCCGCGTCTGCGCCGGAAATTTACGCCTGAGCGTTGGCGAAGGCCTGCTTGGCGCCCTCGGCACGCACAACGGCGAGCGCGCTGACGACAAACTCCTCAAGACCTGCGATCTGCGTAAGGTCCTCGCCCCACATCTGCTCGTTGGTGAGCACGTCGTGCACCAGCTGGGCATCGTCGGCGCCGGCATGGGCGGCGTAGAAGTCGAGCACGAAGGCGTCGTCCTGAGCGGTGTACTCGGTGCCGTCGGAGCGACGCAGGTGCAGGCCGTCGCCCTCACGGGACACGAGCTCCTGCGTGTAGAAGGAGATGAGCGTAGCGAGGCTCGTCGCCAGGCACTTGGGCAGGTTGCCGGTCTCGGCAACGTAGTCCTTGAGCGTGGGCAGGTCGCGAGCGCGCCACTTAGCCGTGGAGTTGAGGCAGATGGAGAGCAGCGCATGATCAATAAACGGGTTGTCGAAGCGGTTTTCGACGGCGGCGGCAAAGGCCTTGCAGTCCTCGACATCCAAGTCGGCGGCAAGCGTCGGAATGACCTCGTCGTAGAGCATGGTGTTCATGAAGCCGCGAATGGTCTCGTCATGCATGCAGTCGCGCACGATATCAAAGCCGGCAACCCAGGAACCCGGAACGAAGGCGGTATGGGCACCGTTGAGGATGCGGACCTTGCGCTTTTTGTACGGGGTGACGTCGGGAGTCACAAAGACACCCGGAAGACCAGCCTTCACAAAGGGAAGCTTCTCGGCAAGCGACTCGTCGCCCTGGATGCCCCACATCTGGAAGGGCTCGCGCACGGCCAGGAAGGGATCCTCGTAGCCCAGACGCTCGGCAACCGCCGCGGCCTCCTTAGGATCGCGGATGCGGCCGGGGACGATGGTGTCGACGAGCGTGGTGCAGACGGTGCAGTCGTTAGCCATCCACTGCGCAAACTCGTCCTCCCAGCCCCAGTCGCTCACATACTGGTTCATGATGCGCAGCAACTCCTCGCCGTTGTGATCGATGAGCTCGCAGGCGAGGACGATGACGCCCGGCTTACCGGCAGCCCAGCGGGTGTGGAGCACCTGGGCAAGCTTGGCGGGGAAGCTCGCAGGTGGCATGTCGTCGGCCTTGCAGGACGGGTCATAGGCGATACCGGCCTCGGTGGTGTTGGAGACGATGATCTCTAGGTCGTCGGAGACGGCGACCTCCATCATGGCGCGATAGTCGTCCTCACGATACGGGTTAAGGCAGCGGCTGCAGGCGCTGATCACGCGGGACTCGTCAACCGTGTTGCCGTTCTCCTTGCCGCGCACCAGCACGGTGTACAGGTCGTCCTGGGCATTGATACCGTCGGCAAAGCCAAAGGCACCGCTGATGGGCTGCAACATGACGACCTTGCCGTTCCAGCCGGTGGCCTCGTTGCCCATGTCAAAGAAACGGTCGACGAAGGCGCGCAGGAAATTGCCCTCGCCAAACTGCAGAACCTTCTCGGGAGCATCCTTGGGCAGCAAATAGCCCTTGTAGCCGATCTTCTCGAGCGCATCGTAGCTGATGTTCTCCATCTGTGTCTCTCCTTAGATAGCTGTTAGCGTGCAAGCAAAACGGGGGCGCCGCGTGTGGCAACGGCGCTCCCGAGTTCGATGTGATTCGATGCAGGCTTATGCCTCGACGGTGTCCAAATCAAAGCCAAAGTAGCGGACCGCGTTGTTGTAGCTGATGTCGCGCACGATACTGCCCAGCAGCTCCATGTCGGCCGGGTACTTGCCCTGCTCGACCCACTCGCCGATCACGCTGCACAGCACGCGACGGAAGTACTCGTGGCGCGGATAGGACAGGAAAGAGCGGGAGTCGGTAAGCATGCCCACAAAGTTGCCCAGCACGCCCTCGTTAGCCAGAGCCGTAAGCTGCTCGCGCATGCCGACCTCGTTGTCGTTGAACCACCAGGCGGAGCCGTTCTGGATCTTACCGGCGGTCGGAGCCTCCTGGAAGCAGCCCATGACGGTATCGATCATGGTGTTATCGATGGGGTTCAGGCTGTACAGGATGGTCTTGGGCAGGCCGCAGGTCTCCTGGATGGAGTTGAGGAAATCGGCGAGCTGGTCGGACGGCGTGTAGTTGGAGATGCAGTCGTAGCCGGTGTCGGGACCGAGCTTGGCGAACATGGCGCGGTTGTTGTCGCGCTTGCAGCCAAAGTGCAGCTGCATGGCCCAGCCCAGACGGACATACTCACCGGCAACGAACTGCATAAAGGCAGTCTTGTACTTGAGGACTTCTTCCTCGGTGAGCGGCTCAGCAGCCAGGCCCTTGGCAAAGATGGCCTCGATCTCGTCGGCGGTAGCCGGGACGTACATGACGTAATCGAGTGCGTGGTCGGAGGCGCGGCAGCCCAGCTCGTGAGCAACGTCGTAGCGCTTGGAAATGGCGGACTTCATGCCCTCGAAGTCGCTGACCTCAACGCCGGCAGCCTCGGAGAGGTGCCTGCAGTAGTCGGCAAACTCCTGGCCACGCTCGATGCGCAAAGCGGCATCGGGGCGCATGGCGGGAACGACCTGAACGTCAAAGCTGTCGTCGGCTGCAATCTTTTTGTGCCACTCAAAGCTGTCGGCGGGGTCGTCAGTAGTGCAGATCATGCGGACGTTGGACTGCTTGATCAGGTTGCGGCAGGTGAAACTGGCCTCGGCGAGCTTGGCGTTGGCAAGGTCCCAAACCTCCTGGGCAGTCTTGCCGTTGAGGACGCCCTCGTAGCCAAAGTAGCGCTTAAGCTCCAGGTGGCTCCACTCAAAGACGGGGTTGCCGACGCAGCGACCCAGGGTCTCGGCCCACTTTTGGAACTTCTCGCGAGCAGGGGCGTCGCCAGTGATAAAGCGCTCGTCGACGCCGTTGGCACGCATCAGGCGCCACTTGTAGTGGTCGCCGCCCAGCCAAACCTCGGTGATGTTCTCGAAACGCTTGTCCTCCCAAATCTCCTTGGGAGAAATGTGGCAGTGGTAGTCGACGATGGGCATGCCCTCGGCAAAGTTGTGGAACAGCTCCTCGCCGGTCTTGGTGCTCAGCAGGAAATCCTGATCGTCCATAAAGTTTTTCATCAAACAGCCCCTTTGCTGGCAAGGCGGGCGCACGGCGCGCTCGTTATCCTTTAGGTGAACGTTCACTATACTAATCCATTGCACCTCAAAAGGTGAACGTTCACCTAACCACCACGGGGTGAACGGTAGATTTTGCCCGTTCAACGGTTGCTGGGGATGTGACTTGCATGTATTGCGGACTGGTTGGCGTCCCCGAACACCGAACTTGAGCGCTTTTGCTCAGGTGGGTCATGTCCCGACGTACATTTTTGGGAGTATTCAGCATTGGAGCGCGCCGTGCGCCATCCTCAGCGTCCTATTTGGAACGCAGATAGCGCTCGATCGGCATAAAAAGTGCCCCCGATGGCAAATTACGCCATCGGGGGCACTTAAAACAGTCGTTCTGCACCTCATGCAGGGCATGCCAATGCTGAATACTCCCAAAAATGCACGTCGCAAGAGGGGGTACCTGCTCAATCGGCTAAATACCCGCAAGTTCGCAGTAGCGGTCGACATTGCTGGCAAATACCATCTCGACGGCACCCTTCTGGACGGGCACCGTCGGGGTCCTTCCCCACAGCAGATAATCGCCCAGCGTCTTAGCGCCGCGATACGCCAGGCTCGTCGGGTCCTTATAGACAATATTGGTAAAGATACCGCGGCGCAAGGCCAGAGCACTTTCGGGAAACAGGTCGTTGCCGATCACCATGACCTGACCGGCCTTGCCGGTCGAGACGAGCGCGTCGGCAACCACTTCGGAACCAACGGCAAAAACGCTACAGATAAGTTCGGGGGCGTCCGGCGCACTCAAGCGCTTTTCGAGCTCATGCTCGAGTTGTTTGACTTGCGCATGGGCACCTGCAAGATCCTCAACCTGCCATGGAATATCACGTTCGCGCAGGTAATTGTGGAAGGCGCGGGCGGTTAGATAGTGCGAATCGGTATATGGGTCGCCTGTCAAAAGGAGCACGCGGGCGTCGGCCCCAGAAGCATGGACCAGGTTTGCCGCCTGCTCGGCCATAAGGCTGCCTGCCGTCGAATAATCGGCCAAGCTCGCACCCAAACGATTCAAATGCGGACGGTCGCCGTCGACAAGCTCAATCGTCACGCCCGCCTCGGCGATCTGCCCCAAAAGCTCAGTCGCACGATCGTCGCCCGGCGCATAGGCGAGCAAGCCATCAATCTTCTCGCCCACCTGCAGACGCTCGTCGATTTGCTCGAGTGCATCAGCGTAGCCGCCCACGCCAAATTCAACGCGCTCAACCGTAATGCCCCGGTCGATGACCTCCTGTTCAAAGCGATTGCAGCCTTCCCACAGGTAACGGAAAAAGTACGCTCCCTCGCGCGATGCGCGGGGCAGGCAAAACACCAGATTGATATCCTTGCGGCGCAGGCTTGAGGCACTTGTGTTGCGGTGATAGCCCATGGCCTCGGCCTTAGCGTTCACCTTGGCGCGCACGGATTCGCTCACGCCGGCCTTTCCCGTCAGGGCCTTGTGCACGGTATTGATGGAAACGCCAAGCTCGGCGGCTATGTCCTTCATGGTTACGCGAGCGCTCATGCGGTTACTCCGTTATAGATAAGTTGCCAATTAATAGTCCAGTTAACGATACCCCAAAAATACTCTTCGACTCGCCGTGCTCTCCCTCAAATGCACAAAGCGCCCCGCGAACGGATGCCCGCGGAGCGCTTGGATGTCCGGACCTTATTTGATACCGCGGCCCAAGTCTTCGGCGATTTTGTCTACGCCCTTAAGCGCGGCACACGTCTTTTTGTTGGAGCAATGCCCCGTGCAAACGCCACCCTGAGCGCAGTCGGCGCAGGTGCCCTTGCGGTAGACGCGCACGCACACGGCGACAAACGCAATGCCGATAACAGCCAGTACAACAATATCGATAGGTGCCATAGCAAGCCTCCTCTAGTTAACCACCACTTACTTTACACCATTCTCCACCTACAAAAAGGGACAGGTTTATTTTGTTCGGTTTTATCTGGGGAAACGCCACATCTCCCCACCACATTGGTACAAGGCAACCTATCCGGAATGGGCGAAATCATGATCATAGAGCTCATCCCGCTGCCTCACTCAGCAATAAGGTTTACCCTGGTGCTATTTTTCTCGATACGATAGACGCCGACCTTGCCTGTAACGCCATAATGCTTTTTAAGTAGATCCATCTCCGCAGAATTGGACTCGATTACGATGAGCTTGTCATAACCCGACAGAAGGTTATCCATATTGGGCTCATAGAACGCGCATATGGCATCGGAATGCGAGGCAAACAAATAATATCGAGCCACATACGTGAAGTAGTACGAAGTCATAAGCCCATCGCGATCGGAACCGAACAGCAAATAACGAGTACCGTCTTCTTTACCCGATGCCGGCCAGCGATCACCGACGACGTCTCGGACCGTCGCCGGAAGCGAAGTGTCGTATGTCTTTGCATTGAATAGCATGCCGTTGTATTCACTCGTCAAAAGGCCAAGCGACAAGGCGATGCAGCCCATTACAACCTGTTGGTATCGCCGCTTATGTAACGGCGTTGCATGGCAGGGGGAACCATCGGACCGGAATTTCATCTGCCCCTCAAGCTCAACGGTAACTGCCATCGCCAGGCCACCGACAAACAATGCAATGATGCTGCAAGCATAACGATCGAATCCAGCAAGCCTCAAGGCCTCGTCCATTGGCATCGAGAAAATGTACATGGCGAGAATACCCACATAGTAAACAATTGTCATGAAATCAAGCGCAACCAGTGCGCGGCGCACATGTGTCAACTGATGCCCAAAGCGCCACCGAGCAGCCGCTAGCAATGCGACAACAGCCAAGTTGCCGAGCAGGAAACCGAGCGCAGGCCTGGTAGTTAAATCGATGGAGGTCGCAAAAAACGTCGAGACGACCTGCGCGATCTGGGCAGTATTCTTACCGCCGACCACCGCCGCGTGAGCAGCATCGCCCACATCGAACTTATTCTTGACGCCCGCGAGCGCCGTGGCCATGTGCCAACTCCACATCAGATAAGTGGAAAAACCCAAAACACCTGCGACGGCAGTTGCACCAAACCAGCGCAGGCGAGCGTTCCAGCTGCGATTCCTGAGAGCAACGTGTCCGCGCGCTAAATGGTAAGCGAGCACAAATGCAACGAATACGACGCCCGTCGACTTCACCACTATGAGCTCCGCCATCAACGGCACGAGCAACTTGAGCTCGCGGCGAACATCACCGTTATAACGATCCACGACTGCCCAGCACGCCATCGTGAGGACCGGGAGCACGAAATCAACCAAAAGGTTATTAATGCGAATCGTTACATTGAAAAACGTAAGGAGCGAGCAGCCAGCCCCTAACACCGCATATGGCAGAAACGAACGGCGATTGCGCACAATACCAAGAACAGCATAAAAACATGAGAAGATAAAGGCTGCCTGAACAACGAGCATTGTTCCCTCGGCATGGCCTAAAAACGTGCATGCGCAGTACAGCAGTGAAGTTGTGCCGAGCGGATAGTTGAAAAACTCAACGAGACCACTTGACGCCGTGGGGAAAGCCCCCGTCTCCAGCATGACCTTGAGCGCTATAGCCCAATGCGTAAAGTTATCGTAATGCTCGAGACACGCCGACAGCAGGGGCCACAGAAAGATCAACATACCTAGGAGAAAACACGCGTCAGGGAGACCAAAGGGCAATCTAGCAAGACCACGACCATGGAGACAGGGCATTGCCGCTGCACCGGCGATGGCGCCCACCACAACCACCCCCCAGGTGGCAGGGGCAAGCGCGCCCACGATTCCACCGGCATACGTGACGACCCCCATGACACACAAGGCACACACGGGAGCGAAATGCACATCCGTCTCGGTCAAACGATGGATCCAATAGCACAGACCGAAGAGCGCTAGCAGGAACAGCGCCGCACGGCCGAAGGCAGCAATAATCAGCATGCAGCGTCTCCTTCGACATGAGCAGAATCGTGACTGGTCCGCTCCGCATCCCGTGAATCGCCGCATCGATCGCTATCACGCCTGGAGCGGCGGCGGGATCTCCATACGCGGTAACGCGAAAGAAGCGCCCTTATCCTCATGCGGACAATACGCACGATATCGTCATAGGTGGTGTTCCAGCTATCAAGCTCCTCGGCGATGCCCGTTTCGCGATCGTACAGCAGCTGATCATAGATGCGTCGCTCCTCGAGCGAGCGGTGCTCGATTCGAAGCGCCGCGTACCACGACTCATCATCGCCACATTTGGATTGAAAGAGGCGCACAAGCCTACCAGAAACGCATGTGCAATAGCGACCATCTCCCAAGCGCACCGCAAAGCTGCGCAGCTCCTCGGGAAAGAGATCATCGATGCGCACGAGTACACCACCGTCTGACATGTTGATGGCACGCCCCGCGAAAACACCCACAGGGCCTTCGTCATCCGTCTCGTCCGAACTGCAATCGGGGAAAACGCCACCTTCGGCCACGGCTTCGCCGGTGCCCTCGGTTAGCTTCGACCACTCATCCTCAACCGGCAGCGCCGTCAGCACCGCAGGTTCGTCTACGGAGATGCGAGTACTCTTGCGCGGCATGGACCGACCACCCGAAAAGGCAATAGCATACAAAAGGGCAATCAAGTTGTAGCACAACCAATAGATGATCACGGAACTGTACACGAGCGCCATGCCATACTTTCCCCATGTAAATCTGATAATAGCTGCAACCGAGAGCACCACGAGCAACAGGTGTGGGAGCATGTTCCACAGGCTACCGCTGCGATTGGTCGTCTTGTCTTTACGCGTAACTTTGAACTTGGTCTCGCGGATACCGAGCGTCTCAAGAAATACGGGAAAAATAAGTGATGGCGCCAGCGTGGTGTCGATGATTTGACTCCATTTCTGACTGCGAACATTGCTCGAAAGCAATTTCATAGACCTGCTATAAAAGAAATAGCTCGGCAGCCAAAAAATTAGTAACTGCCAGAGTGTGCAGTTAACCACTTGGAAGTCAAACAAGGCAAACATAATGGGCGCAAGAATGAAGATGATGCGGTTGAAGAATGACCACCAGTACAGAAAACTGCACAGATAGGTAATGCGCGCGGAAAAAGAAATCTTACGGGAAAAGATGACACCCGTGTTTTGGATGCTCTGAATCACACCGCGCGCCCAGCGGATGCGTTGGTGCACCATCGAGCGCACATCCGTCGTCGAGAGGCCGTGAGCTTCGACCTTATCAGTGGCATAGGTAATATAACCCGCCATCTGCAGACGACAGCTCGTCTCAAAATCTTCGGTGATCGTATGATACGGAAACCCGCCAATCTCCTCCATACCGGCGCGCGAAATCACGGCATTGCTACCGGTGTATGCGCAGGCGTTGGACGAGTTGCGCATCTGGTTTACCTCGCGTGAGAAGAAATCTTGCTCATTAGGAATCTTGTCCTCGGCGTACAGATTGAACTGAAAAAGATCAAGATTATAGAAGCTTTGCGGCGTCTGAATCAGACCGACTTTAAGGTCCTCATTGAGTTCGTCCTCGGAACGATAACGCCATGCGCCGGTCGCGCCATCCTGAATATAGCGAGGCAGCAAGAAATAGGGCACGGTATCTACGAGAAAGCTGCTACGCGGAATCATGTCGGCATCGAACGTCGCGATCAGCGGTGAAGTCGTGTGCCTTAACGCGTTGTTGAGGTTGCCCGATTTGGCATACTTGTTATCCTCGCAGGGGATATAACCAATCCCAAGTTCAGCCGCAAGGGAAGCGACCTCTTTGCGGCAGCCATCGTCAGCAAAATAGACGTGCACCCGAGAACAATCGGGATAGTCCATGTAGGTACAGGCGTTCGCCGTCTTGAACAACACGTCAGTCGGCTCGTTGTGCGTAGCGATTACCACGTCAACGTCGGGATAGTCTTCGGGCAAGATTTTCGGCATAACGAGATGTCCGCTGTCGGCCTTAACCTTGCGGTAGTAAAGTTCGAAGGTCGTAAACGCGGTTACTGTCTCGGCGATGAGCAGCAAGACCGCAAAAACCATCTGGGGAATCCCCTGATCAAACGGCAGGGTGAACAGCAGACGCCATAGCAGATAGATGACCATAAGGACTGCAGTGACGATAAAGGTCGTCACATCGCGCTTCCGTGCCCCCTGTTTTTCCACCACGCTTTTCTTGGCTTTCTTAAGCTCATGAACGCTCACGGAATCATCCCCCTATTCAAAGACCCATGACTGCTGGATACGGTAGTTAGCAAAGAACAATGCCGTATCAACAAACGGTTTGATGATGAAGACCGGTATGGGCAGTGCAACGGAAATCAAGAGGACGAGAGCTGCGCTCGCCAACATACAAGCTGCGCACAGGGCAATATAGCGGCAAAGGCTCCGAGAACAGCTGGAATTATCCGCTTTGAAGACGATATTTCGATTCAGCATATAGTTGACAAATGCCGAGACGACCCGCGCAACGACGGTTGCCCACACGATGGCTGCGCTGGTCGCGACACCATGCGACCATAGGAGTACGAGCGCAGAGAACAGTGCCCAATCCAACAACGATGTGCAGAGCGAAGAGAGCGTGTAGCGCGCAAACGCAGAGAATAAGACACCGAGCACGCGAAGCGAATCAACAACGGGACGGAAATGTGACGCCTCGTTGTCACCCTCGTAGACCGTGGTAATGGGAACCTCGAAGATGCCACCCGCACGCCGCGCCAGCACAAGCATCTCTGTCTCGAACTCATATCCGTCTCGCACCACAGCGAGCATGCGGCGCATAAGCGACGCCGGAAGGCCACGTAAGCCCGTCTGCGTATCACTCACATCGACACCGCAGAGCACGCGCATGGCCCCAAGCATAAAATTGTTACCGAGCTTACTGCGCGCAGGAACGCCATTACCGTCAAATCGGCGACAGCCAAGCACCAACGAGTCCTGGTGCAGACCGAGTTCGCGCGCAACGGCGCGGATATCGGCAGGCAAATGCTGACCATCGGCATCTGCCGTGACGGCCCCCGCAACAGTCGGAACCTGTTCCAAGAGATAAGAAAAGGCAGTCTTGAGAGCCGCACCTTTGCCGCGGTTGAGCCCGTGGACAAGAACCGTAGCACCAAGCGCGCGGGCGCGGTCAAACACCACAGAACAGGACGCGCTGCTCCCGTCATCCACCACAACGATCGGTCCCGGCCATCCGAGCACGAGCTCCTCAAGTAGTGCGGCCAGCCGACCACTCGGCTCATACGCGGGAATCACCAAAGCTATCCTATTGTCGATATCTGCCATGATCAAATGGATTCTCCAACATAATGAATCGATTTGCGGACGTCGATTATAACGAAATTGCCTAGCGGTTAAAACAAAAGCCCGAGTGTCGCTGGGACACCCGGGCTCGTGAAAAGGGGCTAATCCTTATTCGGAATTAAGCGGAAACTGCGGCGGAAGCAGTGTTGGTCTCGTCCTCGTCGGTCCATGCGTGTTTGGGCATGGGACGGAAGATCTGGAAGAGCATCGCAACCAGCAGCACGATGGCGACAATCGTCCAGATACCAAACTGTCCGAGAACAAGCAGGTTGTAGAACTGGTTGATGAACAGGCCGATCACCCAAGCAAAGGCGCACTCGTAGCCGATGGCAATCGCGGTCCACTTGCCGGAATCCATCTGGTTGCGGATGGTGCCAATGGCGGCAAAGCACGGAGCGCACAGCAGGTTGAAGGCGCCGAAGGCAACGCAGGCGCCCATAGTCGGGAACATGCCGGCGAACGCGGTCCACAGGCTCGGGTCGGTCTCGCCCGCGTCGGCGACGGACAGCAGCGAGCCAGCGGTGGCGACGACGTTCTCCTTAGCGACAAGGCCAGAGACAGTCAGCGCAGTTGCCTGCCAGGTGCTAAAGCCGAGCGGGGCGAAGATCCAGGCAACCAGGTTGCCCAGCATGGCGAGCACGGAGTAGTCCATGAACTCCTCGGGGATGCCGTCCATCGCAGGCAGGAAGCCAAAGGAACCGTTGTAGCTGCCAAAGTTGGAGAGGAACCAAACCACGACGGTGGACGCGAAGATGACCGTGCCGGCCTTCTTGATAAAGGCCCAGCAGCGCTCCCACACGTGCAGCGCCCAAGAGCGAATTGCCGGGAAGTGGTAAGCAGGAAGCTCCATAACAAACGGCGTCGGGCGACCGGCGAAGAGCTTGGTCTTCTTGAGCATGAGGCCCGAGGCGATGACGGCAAAGACGCCCAGGAAGTAAAAGAGCGGGCTGATCCACGCGGCGGTGGTGGAAGAATCGCCGATGATGGAACCCATGAGCAGGGCGATGATCGGCAGCTTGGCGCCACAGGGAATGAACGTGGTGGTCATGACCGTCATGCGGCGGTCTTTCTCGTTCTCGATGGTCTTGGTAGCCATGACGCCGGGGACGCCGCAGCCCGAGGACACGAGCATGGGGATAAAGGACTTACCGGACAGGCCAAAGCGGCGGAACACGCGGTCCATGATGAAGGCGACGCGGGCCATATAGCCGCAGTCCTCCAGGAAGGACAGCATGACGAACAGCAGGAACATCTGCGGGACGAAGCCGAAGATGGCGCCCAGGCCGCCGACGATACCGTCGCAGACCAGCGAATCGACCAGGCCACCGTCCTCGGTGCCGCCCGCCACAAGGGCGTCGTGCACCACGGTGGTGATACCCGGGACATAGGGGCCGTACTGCGCCGGGTCAACCGAGTCGGCATCGTCGCCCGCAGCCTCGACGGCCGCGTCGTAGGCGTCGCGGCCCTGACCGAGCACGTACCAACCGTCGGTACCGAAGAGCTGGTCGTTGGTGAAGTCGGTCACCGTGCCGCCCAGGGTGGAAACGGCGATGTAGTACACGCAGAACATGATGACCACAAAGATCGGCAGGCCCAGGATACGGTTGGTAACCACGCGGTCGATCTTCTCGGAGGTGCTCATCTTGGCCGGAGCCTTGGTCATGCACTCATCGATGATGTGCGCGATGACGCCATAGCGCTCACCGGTGATGATGGACTCGGCATCGTCGTCGCAGTCCTGCTCGCACTGGGCGACCAGCTCCTCCACGCGAGCGGCCTTCTCCTTGGTGAGGTTGATGAGTCTGCAGGCGTCTGCATCACGCTCGAACAGCTTGACGGCGTAGTAGCGGCGCTTGTTGGCGGGAACGCTCGCCGGAAGGTTGTTCTCGATATGCGTCAGAACGTCCTCGATGGAGGAGTCGAACTTGTGCTCCGGCACCTGGCCCTTGGAAGCAGCGGACTTCTTGACCTGCTCGAACAGCTCCTTGATACCCTTGTTCTTAAGGGCCGAGATCATCATGACCGGGCAGCCGAGCTTCTTGGAGAGCTTGTCCGTGTCGATCTTGTCGCCGCTCTTCTCGACCAAGTCGGCCATGTTGAGGGCAACGACCACGGGCAGGCCGGTCTCGATAACCTGAAGCGCCAGGTACAGGTTGCGCTCGAGGTTGGTGGCGTCGACCACCTGGACGACTACATCGGGCTCGCCGCTCATGAGGTAATCGCGCGAGCATTGCTCCTCGGGGCTGTAGGGGGAAAGCGAGTAGATGCCGGGGAGGTCCGTGATGGTAACGTTCTTGTCGCTTAGGAGCTTGGCTTCCTTTTTCTCAACCGTGACGCCGGGCCAGTTGCCAACGTAGCCGTTGGCGCCGGTGATCAGGTTGAAAAGCGTGGTCTTGCCGCAGTTGGGGTTACCCGCAAGTGCGACATGGATCTGAGAATCCGCCATTCAATCCTTCTTCCTTGTGTGCCTGCACTGCTTTCTCCGCGCAGGCTGGATAATGTGCTTCAAAGTTGCTGCATTAAGTTAGAAAAACCTAACTTTATCTGCAGAAATATGCGCCGCCGGCCCTTACTGGACCTCGACGACGGCCGCCTCCTCCTTGCGGATGGAAAGCTCGTAGCCGCGCACGTTGATCTCGACCGGATCACCGAGCGGTGCAACCTTCACGACCTTGAACGAAGTGCCCTTGATGAGCCCCAGGTCCATAAGGTGGCGGCGAAGCGCACCCTCACCGTGAAGCTTGACGATGGTGGAGCTCTCGCCCACCTTAACGTCACCCAACGTCTTCATCCTCTTGTCCCCCTTTCGGTTTTAATGAAATGCTGCAGACTAACCGACGGTCATGATGTGCATGGCAACCTTGGAATCGATACCAAAGCGTGCGCCCAGCACAGTGACGATGATATTGGCGCCACTCGAGCTCACCACGTGGATTTCGCTGCCCTCGACAAAGCCGAGGTCCTTGAGGTGGTGCTTCATATCCTCATTGCCCTTTACACGAGACACGCGCACGGTTTCGCCCGCTTTTACCATCGAAAGCGGCATTGCCGGCATCTGCGGTCCGCAAGACATGAGTGGCTCCTAACGTCAGTTCGTCCTCAACATCGACGCGGTAAAAGTTAACCACGCCTATGTTCGCTTTAGTAAACTAACACGTGGTTAACTTTTTGGAAAGGGTCCCCATTCAGATTTCGAAAAAGTTTCCTATACGAAACAAAAGGGCACGGCAAAGGACCATCCTTTACCACGCCCTATCATGCTTAGAGTGAGAGATTTCTGATCGACGTAACGCAGGAAGCCTCGTCTACGCCCGAAACGCGGAAGATGATGTCCTCGCCGCACTCGCCGTAGAGAGCCATGAGTCCCATGACATCGCGGCCATTCGTGTGGCGATCGCCGATACTGACTGACACGTCGCAACGATGCTTGGCAATGATGTCATAGAGCAGCGCAACCGGGCGGGCATGTAATCCCAACGGATCTTTAATCGTCTTTGTAAACTCGACCATGTCCCCTCCCACGACATCGTACATTCGGCTGGCAAACCCAGCCATGTGGTAGTTATTGTAGCGTTAGATGCTTGTTGAGGGCGGGACGGAAATCGCATCCCATTTCGAGCGTCAATGATGGGACACAGTTTCCGCCAGAAGGCTCAACCGGAAAGTGCGACCCGTTATTTGGCTGGATTCTGGGACGCAGTTTCCGCTGAGCGACCCTGGCGGAAAGTACATCCCATTCTGGACGCAAATTCCGGGACGCAGCTTCCTCGACGTCCGGTCGCCCCATGCCCTCACAACCTCGGCGCATAAAAAACGAGGGAAGGCACGCGTCCTTCCCTCGTTGTGGGCATTATGTAGCCGCTCGCCTACATCAGGCGCAGGCTGACGTCCTTGAGCTGGGCGCCGGAAACGGCACTCGGGGCGCCCGACATAAGGTCGGAGCCGCTGGCCGTCTTGGGGAACGCCATGACGTCGCGGATGGAGTCGGAACCGGTGAGCAGCATGCACACGCGGTCCAGGCCCAGAGCGAAACCGCCCATCGGGGGCGCACCAAACTTGAGGGCCTCCATGAGGAAGCCGAACTGAGACTCGGCGCGCTCCTCGGTAAAGCCCAGGAGCTTGAGCATGGACATCTGCATCTCGGCGTTGTGGATACGCATACCGCCGCCGCCGGCCTCAAAGCCGTCCATGACAAAGTCGTAGGTGCAAGAACCGGCTGCCAACGGGTCGGCCTCGATCTTAGCGATGTCGGTCTCGGTCGGCAGGGTGAAGGGCTGATGCTCGGCGGCATAGGCCTTGCGGTCCTCATCCCAGTGGAACAGCGGGAAGTTGACGACCCACAGGAAGTCGTGGCCCTCGCGCTTGATCTCAAGCGCGTTGGCCATGTGGGAACGCATGCCACCCAGGATCTCGTCGGAAAGCAGGCGCGGGCCGGCGGCGAACATCACAAGGTCGCCGGGCTCGACATCCATGCGCTCGCGCAGAGCCGCCATCTCCTCGTCCGAGAAGAACTTGACGATGGGGCTGTTGATGGAGCCGTCCTCGCGGAAAGCGATCCACGCCAGACCCTTGGTGCCAAACGTGGAGGCCACGCCGGCAAGCTTATCGATCTTGGCACGTGCCCAGGCACCGGCGCCCTTGGCGTTGATGGCCTTGACGACAGAGCCCTCCTCATTTGCGGCGGTCGCAAAGACCTTGAACTTGGAGTTGGCAAAGATGTCGGTCAGGTCGACCAGGTGCATGCCATAGCGGGTATCGGGCTTGTCGGAGCCATAGGTGTCCATGGCATCCCAGTAGTTCATGCGACGCAGCGGCGTGGGCATCTCGACACCCATGCGACCGAAGGCATCGGCAAGAACCTCTTCGAGCGCGCTCATGACATCGTTCTGGTCCACGAAGGACATCTCGATATCGACCTGGGTGAACTCGGGCTGACGGTCGGCACGCAGGTCCTCGTCGCGGAAGCACTTGGCAACCTGGTAGTAGCGCTCGACGCCACCGACCATGAGCAGCTGCTTCAGAAGCTGCGGGGACTGCGGCAGGGCGTAGAAGTTGCCCGGCTGGATGCGGCTGGGGACGATGAAGTCGCGGGCGCCCTCGGGCGTGGACTTGAACAGGGAGGGCGTCTCGACCTCCATGAACTCACGGTTGTGCAGCGCCTCGCGAATGGCAAAGGTAAAGTCGGAGCGCAGCTTGAGGTTGGCCATCATCTCGGGACGACGGAGGTCAAGATAGCGATAGCGCAGACGGGTGTCCTCGCTGGTCTCGATGCCGTCCTCGATCTGGAACGGCGGGGTGACGGACGTGTTGAGAACCTCGGCGTGGTCGGTCAGGACCTCGATCTCGCCGGTCGCGAGCTTGGTGTTGGTGGTCTCCTCGCCACGGGCGCGCACGACGCCGTGAATCTTGATGGGCCACTCGGGACGCATGGTCTCGGCGATCTTAAAGGCATCGCCATCGGAGTGCTCGGGGTCGAAGGTGAGCTGCGTGATGCCCTCGCGGTCGCGAAGGTCGCAGAAGATAAGGCCGCCGTGGTCGCGGCGACGGCTCACCCAACCGGTGAGGGTGACCTCTTCGCCCACGTTCTCGAAGCGAAGCTCGCCGCAGGTACGGGTGTGCATGGAATGCTCATCGATGGGACGGGTCTGGCTCATACCAGTGATCCTCCTTTATGGATCTGTGCCGCCCCGTGTCGTTCCGGGCGGCGTCGTACAGATTTGCCCAGCCTGCGTAAACCGCGCAGCCGGACATGGCGTTCTATCTTATCGCACCCGCGTCGATGTGCCGTGAAAAAGTGGCTCCTGCCCAAAGACTTGACGGAGACGAAACAATTGACGCACCGTGGCCGTCGCTCAGGCTTGCGGCGTGCGACAATGTGCCCCAATACAACTGCACTCGGAAAGGCCCGCCATGACTGCACGCTTCATCGTTATGGATATCGACTCCACGCTCATCAACCAGGAGGTCATCGACCTGTTGGGCGAGGAGGCCGGCGTAGGCGAGCAAGTGGCGAAGATCACTGAGCGCGCCATGCGCGGCGAGCTCGACTTTAAGCAGGCGCTCGAGGAGCGCGTGGGGCTGCTTGCCGGCTTGGACGAGAGTGTGTTCGAGCGCACCTTTGCGCGCGTGACGTTTACCCCCGGCGCGCTGGAGCTTGTGCGCTCGGCGCACAGCAAGGGCTGGAAGGTCGGCGTGGTGAGCGGCGGCTTCCACGAGGTCGCCGACAAGATCGTGGCCGCCGCGGGCATCGATTTTTGCCTGGCCAACCGTCTGGAAGTCGTGGACGGCAAGCTCACGGGTAAGCTGGCGGCAGACATTGTGACCAAGGAGTCCAAGCTCATCCAGCTGCTGGACTGGGCGGTTGAGTGCGGTGTCGATATGGCCCACACGGTCGCTATTGGCGACGGGGCAAACGACATCCCCATGATTCAGGCCGCGGGCACGGGCATCGCGTTTTGCGCCAAGCCCAAGACGCGCGAAGCCGCCCCATTTGCCATCGACGAGCGCAACCTGATGCTCGCCATGGACATCATCCTGCGTGACTAGTCGATCCTTCTAACAATAGAATCAGTCTGTCCTATAGTTTCCGAACAATTTTGTCTTAGTGTTCGGAAACATACCCTTTGAGTGCTAGACTTTGCGCCGTCGAAGGGAACATATATGGATAAGCGAGATCTTGAGCAATTGCTGAGCGATGTTGCCGACGGAGTAGTCACCCCGGCAGTCGCCCTCACGCGCCTCCAGACGGCGCCAACCGCCGATCTGGGTTTTGCGCAGCTCGATCTTTCGCGCGGGGTGCGCCAGGGAGCCGGCGAGGTTGTCTACGGCGCCGGTAAAACCGCCGAGCAAATTGCCGCCATTATCGAAGCGCTGCGCGATGCCGGTCAGGAGCGCATCCTGGTCACGCGCCTGGACAGCGAAAAAGCAGCCCGTACCTCGGAGCTTCTCGGCAACGACATCGACCTGGGATATGCCCCGAACGCCCAGCTCGCCCTGGTGGGTGGCAAGCCCTCCCCCACCGGTAACGGACGCGTTGTCGTCGCCTGCGCCGGCACGAGCGACTTACCCGTCGCCGAAGAAGCCGCGTTGACGGCCGAGTTCTATGGCAACGAGGTCGACCGCCTCTACGACGTAGGTGTCGCCGGCCTGCACCGCCTGCTCGCGCATGCCGAGGAACTTGCCCAGGCGCAGGTGGTCATCGCCATCGCCGGCATGGAGGGCGCGCTGGCGAGCGTTATCGGCGGTCTGGTGAGCTGTCCGGTCATCGCCGTTCCCACCAGCGTTGGCTACGGCGCAAGTTTTGGTGGCGTAGCTGCACTGCTCGCCATGCTCAACTCCTGTGCCAGCGGCGTTTCGGTCGTCAATATCGACAACGGCTTTGGCGCCGCTTACCAGGCAAGTCTTATCAATCATCTGAGCGCCGGCACACCCCGCGCCCGCTAAGGAGCATTCCATGTCCAATCATCAGCACACGCTTATCATCGACGGCACCTCGGGCATCAGCGGCGATATGACCGTCGCGGCCCTGCTCGACCTGGGCGCCAGCGAGGAGCACCTGCGCGAACAGCTCGCCACACTGCCGGTCGACGGCTTTACGATCGCCGTCACGCGCGTAAACAAGCATGGCATCGACGCCTGCGATTTCGACGTTCAGCTGGCAGAAGAGTTCGAGAACCACGACCACGACATGGCATGGCTCTACGGCAACGAAGCAGCTGCCGAGCACACGCACGAGCACGAGCACCACCATCATGACCATGACGAGCATGAGCACTGCCATGAGCATGATCATGAGACCCACGGCCATGGCCACGAGGGTCACCATCACGCCCACCACCATCACCACCGTTCTTTGGCGGACGTCACCGCTATCATCGACGGCTCGCAGCTAAGCGATGGCACCAAGCGTCGTGCGCTCGCCATCTTTACCGCGCTCGCCGCCGCCGAGGCAAAGGCCCACGGCAAAACGCCCGAGACCGTCATGTTCCACGAGGTAGGCGCCGTCGATTCCATCGTCGACGTCTGCTCTGTCGCCATCTGCCTCGATGACCTAGGTATTGAGGACATCGTGGTCGAATCGCTCTCCGAAGGCCACGGAACCATTCGCTGCGCCCACGGCCCTATGCCCATTCCCGTCCCCGCTGTCGTCAACCTGTGCCAGGCGGGCAATATCGCCCTCACGCCCGCACCGGTCGCTGGCGAGCTCGTGACGCCCACGGGCGCCGCCATCGTCACCGCGCTGCGCACGTCCGAGCACCTGCCGGCACGCTACCACATCGAGGCCGTCGGCTACGGCGCCGGCAAGCGCCCCTACGAGGGTTGCTCCGGCACGCTCCGTTGTCTACTCGTTGACGTGGATGCATAGCCATGGATGCCCGCAAAGAAAAAAGCCGCGCTGCCATCGTTGCAGCGTTCTCCGAGCTGCTACGCGAAGAGGATTACGGCAAGATTACCGTCGGCGACATCATCGCTCGTGCCCATGTTGGTCGGGCCACGTTCTACGGCCTCTTCAAGAGCAAAGACGACCTACTGTCCGAGCTCGTGAACGACATCTGCACCCACGCCCTCGACGACGATGGTACGCCGCTCGACGACCCGCTCGTGCAGGTCGAGCATATCCTCAACAACCTCTGGGAGCGCCGCCAGGGCGTTCGAGCCCTCGTAGCCGGCGCCGGCTCACGCGTCTTCGCCGACTGCCTACGCAAGACCATCATGTCACGAGCAGCCGAAACCGTCCCCACCGATCCAAACGGCCCCGCCGCCACCATGGACCGAAGCTTCCTACTACACCACATAGCCTCAAGCTTCGTAGGAATGGTCCAATGGTGGGCCTGGCACAACTTCCAAGCAGATAAGGCCGACGTAGCCAAAGACTACCTATCAGCCATAAAACCCCTCTTCAACTAAGTAAGAAACTCATCCCAAAGCATCGCCCCAACCCAGGCCGCCACGCATCCCAAAGTGTCATTCACACTTCAACGCCCCCAACAGCAAAGTGCCCACCACATCCAAATTCAGATATATATGTTGGTTGCTTGTTCGAACGCAACTGGATTCCCGCAGGGTCCGGCATAGGTTAACTTTCCGCCGCACTCCGCAGGACGCAAGAAGCTCCCGCCGCACGAAGTGCGCAGCGGGAGCTTCTTGCATGTCCGAGGACGCGGCGGAAAGTTAACCTATGCCGGACCCGGGCGTTATATCAATTGTCTTGGACTAGAACATGCCCAAGAAACCATGCACAAACAGCGCGGCCAGAGCGGCACCGACAAACGGAGCGATGCCAGGAACAAGCAGGCCGTACTTCCAGTTGTTGTCAGCCTTGTTCTTGATCGGCAGCACCTGATAGGCCATGCGAGGACCAAGGTCACGAGCCTGGTTCATGGCGAAGCCGGTGATGCCGCCCATGCCCATGCCAACGGCCCAAACGATCAGGCCGACGCAGATGGCGAGCATCAGAACGTTCTCGCCGGCGCGGCTAGCGGCAGCAAGGATGGCGCTGATGAACACAAAGGTGCAGATAGCCTCGCAGAAGAAGTTACGGGCATAGTTCGTGCCCTCGGTGGTGGGGTTGGTCGAGAAGATGTTGCGCTGGGCAATGGGGTCGACGACGCCCTCGGAAGCCTTGAACTCATCGGCATACATAAGCCAAGCGATTACGGCGCCCACAAAGCCGCCGAGCATATCGGCAATCATGAAGGGGATGCAGCTGCTCCACGGCACCAGGCCTACGATGCACTGGGCAAGCACCATAGCCGGGTTCATGCACACGGCGCCGCCAAAGACAAACAGGCAGACCGAGATGCCAAAAGACCAAGTGGTGATGGCAAACATATGGCCGGAGCCCTGATACTTGGTGCCCTTGAGCACGGTATCGCAGTGTACGCCCACGCCAAAGATGATCATGAGGGCCGTTGCGCCGAATTCGCAGAGGAGTTTGGTAAGCATAAAACCTTATCTTTCTTGTCGGTTATAAACGATTCGTTTAGGCCGCGCGCTAGTGCTGAGCGACGACAACGCCCAGGCCATCGGGAATGACGGCCACCTTGGCATCGGCACCCTTCATCTCAAAGGCGAGCTTGAGCGCCTCCTCGAGGGTGTTGACCGGCGTCATGTGCATATCCTTAATCATCTGGTGATCGCACAGGTCGGTAACCATGATCACAGGGTGATGTGCCAGGACGCGGGCAAAAATCTGGCTCGTCCACTGATCGGGCAGGGTCTCGTCCTTGGGACGATCGATGCAGGCACGCTCAAACTCTGCCGGATCGTTGTCGGCGATGTTGTGATAGAAGCCCTCGCCACCGTGACCGTCGGCACAACCGGCAACGTCGATAATCACACCGCCCTCGGGAAGCGTGGCCTCGGCAGAGCACATGCCCTTCACGGCCTGGTAGATGTTCTGGTCGAGCGGGTAGCCGCCGTTGGTGGTGATGGCAATCTCGCACTCGACGGGCTCAACGCCGGCAAGGCTCTTCACGAACTCGCAGCCAGCCTCGTGTGCCTTGTGGATGTCACCGGCGAAGGAGCCGATGACCTCATGCTTGCCGTTGAGCACCACGTTCAGCACAAAGGCAAGGTGAGCCATCTCGGCGGCGGCGAACATGTCCTCGCTCACGTGGTTGTGGCACAGGTTGCCGGCACGCGAATGGGAATCATTCACAAACTGACCGTTATGGTTGTACATGATGGTCTTGTAGCTGGCGATACCGGGAAGGACGGACTTACGGCTGCCAGAGAACCCGGCAAAGAAGTGCGGCTCAATGAAGCCCTCGGCAAGCAGCAGATCGCAATCGACGGCAATCTTGTTGATGATGCACTCGCCACCAGAAGGCAGGGTGCCGATCTTTTTCATCATGCTGTCGTCAGTCGCGACGTGCATAACGATTTCCTCGTTGGCAACGATCTCCTCGCCGTACTTGTTGACGAGCTCCTCGTGCGTCGACGGACGATGCATACCCGTAGCAACCAAAATACGCACGCGAGCCTCGGGCGCAGCGGAATGGATGTGATGCAGCAGAATAGGCATCGTCACACGCGAGGGAACGGGGCGCGTATGGTCGGAGCTAATGATGACGATATCCTTCTTGCCAGCACAAAGCTCCTCGAGTGAAGGCGAGCCATAAGGGTTGGCAAGCGACTCCTCTACCAGCTCTTCCTGCGATTTCGTGGTCTTAAACTCGTTTTGATGACCCTCCATCACACCCGCGAAGTTCTTATCCTCGAGCTCCAGATGCAACGTCTTGTGGTCAAACGGCAGTTCACATTCAAACAATGACGAGCGCCCTCTTCCTTTCAACTGACACACTAGATAAACCGTTGGAAGGATACGCCGCTCACCGAAAAACTCCACCGTCCACCGACTCATTAACACAACGTTCATATTTGACCCACAACAAAACGGCCGCGATCCCAAACGGGACCGCAGCCGCCTGTAAAAGACACAATAGACAGGATGACTTACGCAGCGCCGAGGCAAACATCTACCCCGAGATGTACGCACGTAAGCCATTTTGTATAAATGCGTTAATATAATGCATAAAATGGTGCATGGATTTCAAACCGTAACAGGGTAGTACCCTCCGGAGCGTGCATTTTTGCGAGTATTCAGTATCGCGGGATAAGATTTTGGTGTCAAAAGTCTTTCAAAAGGTAGATAGTCCTCATGACTCGTCCCATCTGGATAGCATACGGCGAGAAACCAGCCATATATGAACGTCGCCAAAGCCCAATCATCGTGCAAAAGCATCAACAAAGGCAGCGAAAGCCGGCTATGGCCTTATGCATCAATCTTTGGCTGCTGAAAACTCCGTTTTTTGCACGTCGCCCCAAGCACCACCCTCACCCAGCGGCTAATCCGCCAAAGGTCGGACATCGCAGGGCCCGCCATAGGTTTACTTTTAGGCACACTCCACAGGACGCAAGAAGCCCTCGCCGCACTCCACATTAGGCGCGAAGCGCACTTTAATCCCTTCAGCTTTAATCCCTGCAGACCGAGGACGAAGGGACCCGATGGGTTTCCCTCTGAATGCATTCCGCAGCACGAAGCCCCCTTATCCGCAGCTCCGAAGGAGCAGGATAAGGGGGCTTCAAGTGCGAGGACGCATTCAGAGGGAGACCCATCGGGTCCCGGTGAGAGCCGCAGGGCTATCGATTACCCCGTGTTCTGCAAACCTGCCGAGACGCCGGTCACAGTCGAAAGAATCAGGCTCATGTACTCGGCCTTCTTCTCCTCTGCCATCTCGTCCTGGTTCATACGCACCTCGCGAAGGGCGCGGACCTGGGCGATGGACAGGGCGTCGACGTAGGGGTTACGCACGCGAACGGCGCAGCCGAGCACGCGACGACGCTGCAGCGGCCATTCATCACCGACGATGGCAAGGACCCACTTACGGGTGAGCTGCATCTCGGTAAAGACCTTCTCGGACAGATCCTGGCGATCGCCCAGGTGCAGATACATCTTGGCGATGCGCTGGTCGGTCTTGGCGATCGACATCTCGATGTTGTCGATAAAGGTGCGGAAGAACGGCCACTCCTGGTAGGCAGCCTTAAGCTGGTCCAGATCGCCCAGCTGCTCGCAAGCGGTGCCCAAGCCGTACCAAGCGGCCAGGTTAATGCGCGCCTGGCTCCAGCTGAAGATCCACGGAATGGTACGCAGGTCGTCGAGCGACTTGGCGCCCAGGCCGCGCTTGGCGGGACGCGAGCCGATCGGCAGCAGACCGACCTCGGTCAGCGGCGTCACGGTCGAGAACCACGGTGTAAAGTCCTCGGTGTTCAGCAGGTCCAGATAGCGCTCGTGGCTTGCGGCGTTGAGCTTCTCGGCCATATCCCAGAACTTCTGCGTGGTCTCGGTGTTGGTCTTCTCGACACTCGGGGCCGACTGCAAAAGCGTTGCGGCGGCAACGGACTCAACATGGCGCTGAGCCAGCGTGCGGTTACCGTAACGAGCAAAGATGACCTCGCCCTGTTCGGTGAGCTTAAAGAAGCAGTTGACCGAACCCTTGGGCTGCGCCAGCACGGCCTTGTTGGCCGGGCCGCCGCCACGGCCCACGGCACCGCCGCGACCGTGCATGAGCACCAGGTCGATATCGTTCTTCTCGGCCCACTTGGCAATGCGCTCCTGCGCGGAGTGCAGCGCGAGCATGGCCGTGGTAGGACCGGCATCCTTGGAGGAGTCGGAATAGCCCAGCATGACCTCCATGCGGCGGTTGGTCTGGGCAAGACGCTTTTGCACCACGGGCAGCGTAAGCATCTGGTCGAGCACGTCGACGCAGCCCTCGAGGTCCTCGAGCTGCTCGAACAGCGGGATCACGTCGAGCTCGGGGACATCCTCCTCGTGTGCAAAGGACAGGTGGGCAAGCTCAAAGACGTCGGCCACATGCTGGGCGCTCTTGGTGAACGAGATGATATAGCGGTGAGCCATCTTCTTGCCGTAGCGCTTTTGGATGGAGCCGATGGCGCGGAAGGTGTCGATGACCTCGCGTGTCATGGGCTGCAGGTCGCCATGGATACCGTTCTCGTGGATATCCTTGAGGGCGCGGGCGTGCACCACGGAGTGCTGACGGAACTCCATCTCGACCATGTGGAAGCCGAAGGACTCGACCTGCCAGATGATGGTCTGGACCGGGCCGTAGGCGGCACGAACGGCACCGCAGGCGGCCAGCGAGCGCTGGACGACGCGCAGGTCATCCAGGAACTCATCGGCGCTGTGGTACATGGTGTCGGTGATGCGACGCACGGTGGCGTTCAGACGGTCGGCCATGACGAGCATGACGGCGCGATGCGGCTCGTGCTCGGAGATCAGCTCGGCACGTGCAGTGTACTGGGCGCTCATCTCGACCTGATGGTTCCACAGGTTGATGAGCTCGGCAGACGGCTTGCTGTAGGTGGCCTCGAGCGTCAGGTTGCGGCCGATGCGGCGGCACTTGTCCTCGAGCTTGAGCACCATGTGCGTAAAGTACTTAGCAGCGACCTCACGGCTCACCTTGGCGGTGACGTTGGGGTTGCCGTCACGGTCGGAACCGATCCAGCTGCCGGGATGGAAGAACGCCGGGCACAGCGGCGGCACGGTACCGGCCTTATCACCCAGCACCCAGTCGTCAAAACGACGATAGATGACGGGGATAACGTCGAACAGCGTGTTATCGAAGATGTCGATGATGGTATCGGCTTCCTCGACCGGCGTGGGCTTCTTGAGTGCGATGGGGCTCGTACGCACCAGGGCGTCGATCTCCTGCAGCATATGGCGCTCGTTCTCCACCAGGTCGGAGCCGCCCAGACGCGGACGCTCCTCCAGCAGGTTGGAGATACGGCGAATCTTGCCCTCGACGGCCTTGCGACGGGCCTCGGTGGGATGTGCGGTAAAGACAGGGTGGAACTCAAGCTTGCCGAGCAGCTCATTGGCACCCTCGACACCCATCTCGTTTACCAACTGGTGATAGGCGACGGTGAGTTCGTTGGCGGGATCGACCTCGGTATCGGTCGATGCGCCGGCCTCGCGCTCACGCAGCTGCGCAACACGGTAGTTCTCCTCCGACAGGTTAGCCAGATGGAAGAAGCTCGTAAAGGCGCGGACGATAACCTGCTGCTTATCGAGCGGCAGGCTGTCGATCAGATCAACGACTTCACGAAACGCCACGGCGGTGGGCTCGTCGGCAGTGGGCACGCCCTGCTCGTCGACGGACTCGTCGGCAGCGCGGGTGCCGGGGTTTCCGGCGTTGGCCACAATCTCGGCTGTCAAAATCTTGTCGAACAGGTCCGCGATCTCGGGATCATACTCGCTAAGCACACGGCGCTCCAGGCGCAAGAACAGCGCCAGATTGTCGCGCAGCTCCTCGGGGATCTCGATCTCGGCGAGACGCTCCCTGGACTCGGCATTCGAGCCGATTCGGTTAACGAGGCGGTTGACCACGGCAGCGACACGCGCCGCGGCTTCGGGTACAGACTGGTTGCTTAGGTTCTCAGCCACGTTTCCTCCCATTCCTCCTTCTATGCACGTAACATGCGGTATTTATTATAGGCACTCGGCAAAAACTTTCGAAGCTGATTGCGCTTTACCACACAAAAGTATTTTCTGCATTGCAAGGCTTTTTGCCCCAAATGGTCGTATTTCTCGGTGGACGGCATATGCAAACGGGGGCATTCCGCATAAATGCGAAACACCCCCGTAACAATCGCTCTCCATGAGCAGGGCACGTTAGCAGGCCCGCAGCTCAAAAAGATACGCTACAGGCGCTCGCGAACCGCCTCGACAACGTTGGCCAAATCGACCAGTACCTCGTCGTGGCTCTGCATGTCGCGCACCTTGACCCTGCCGGCGGCAAGCTCGTCGCCACCCAGGACTAGAATGAGCTTAGCGCCCACCTTGTCGGCCTGCTTAAACTGGGCCTTAAGGGAACGGCCCTGATAGTCGGCCTCGGTCACGATGCCTGCGGCACGAAGCTGCTGCGTAATGGTAAAGACGTTCTGACGCAGCTCCTTACCGGCGTTGGCGACGTAGACACACGGGGCCTCCTCGGCACCCAGGTCGCTGCCAAAGGCCTGCAGGGCCAGCAGGGCGCGCTCAAAGCCGACGGCGAAGCCGACGCCTGCCGTGGGCTTGCCGCCCTCGAGCTCGACCAAGCCGTCATAGCGACCGCCGCCACCGATGGAGCCGACGCCGGCACCGGGAGCCTCGACCTCAAAGACGGTACGGGTGTAGTAGTCCAGGCCGCGCACCAAGGTGGGATCCTCGACATACTCGATACCCGCCGCATCCAAATAGCGCTTGACCTGCTCGTAGTGCTCGCGGCACTCGTCGCACAGATTGTCGCCCATCAGCGGGGCGTCGGCCATGATCTCACGGCAATGGTCGTTCTTGCAGTCGAAGGCGCGAAGCGGGTTGAGCTCGGCGCGCTCGCGGCACTCGTCGCACATCTCGTCGACGTGATCGAGGATAAACTGCTTAACCTGCTCGCGATAGGCCGGACGGCACTGCGCATCGCCCATCGAGTTAATGAGCAGGCGAAGCTTGGAAAGATCGAAGCCCAGGCGCTTGTAGAACTCCATGAGCATGATGATGCACTCGGCGTCGGCAGCCGGATCGGGAGCGCCGAGCCACTCGATGCCCACCTGGTGGAACTGGCGCAGACGACCCTTCTGAGGACGCTCGCCGCGGAACATGGCCTCGGCGTAATAGGCCTTAAACGGCGTGGAGCCCTGGGGCACCAGGTTGTTCTCCACGACGGCGCGCACCACACCGGCTGTGCCCTCGGGACGAAGGGCCAGGCGCTGCTTGGGCTTGAGCTTGGTGTCGGTACCCTCGGTAAAGACGCGCTCCAGGTTGGCGCCGCTAAACACGCGGAACATCTCCTTGCGCACGACGTCGGTCGACTGGCCGATACCGTGGACAAACACGTCCACCTGCTCGATCGCGGGCGTCTCGATGGGTTTAAAACCAAACGGCTCGAACACGCCGGCCGCAATCTGCTGCATCTTTTGCCAGGCGCGCATCTCGGCGCCGATAAGGTCGCGGGTTCCCTCCGCCTTCTGTGCCTGCATGGGCAAACACCTTTCTTTTGTATCGCGTCATAGGTAGTGGTCATTATACGGCACAAAAACAAAACGCGGCGGCGCGTCTGACCGAACGAGGGTATGGGGACTCGTTCGGCCAGATGCGCCGCCGCTGTTTGTGATCCGTTTTCCTCCGTCCCCTTCGGATCACGCGACCCCTTGGGGACGGAGGAAAACGGATCATTTCGTAGGCCCGTGGCCGCCTTGGAAACCGAATGATGGTACGAGCATCCATTCGGCTTCCAGGGCAGCCACGGACAGAACGGGGCGAACAGCAAAGAGCGACGGACGCCTACTCTCCCGCCACGCTCGCGCGCAGCTTGGCGGCGATGGGCTCGGATGCCAGCAGGAACACGAGCATGACCACGGAGCACGCCAGGCACACAATCCAGGCGCTCGCAAAGGAGCCCGTGGCATCGAACAGCACACCCGAGACGATGGCGCCGGTAGTGCCCAAGATTGCCTTGAAAGACAAGGACATAGGCCTTATGGCCATGCCCGCAGGCTTGAAAGGCAAGGTTGGGTGCTACCGGTGGTCAGCGATATAGCCCAAAGCGACCGCCGTGTAAGCCGCGGCACCAAGGGGAAGCTCGGCATCGTTAAAGCGTGCCTTGGGATGGTGCTGGGCAAAGTGCTCGTCCGTATCGGTCACGGCAGCGCCCACGGTAAAGTACGCACTCGGGATCTCGCTCGAGATAAGCGCGAAATCCTCGCTCGCCATGGCGTGGAACAGTGGCAAGAAGGCGGACTTGGGCAGCACCGCGCCCACGTAGCCAAGCGACGCCTGCGTCATATCGTCATCGAGTACGAGCGGGGGAACATCCGAGAGCGTCTCGATAGTCGCCGGCGTACGATAGGTCGTGGCAACACCTTTGACGACCTCCGCGATGCGGGTCTTGAGGTGCTCCATGAGCTCGACGTCGAAGCCGCGCAGCGTTCCCTCGAGCACACAAGTGTCGGGGATGACATTTGCGGCCTGACCGCCGGCGAACTTACCGACAGTCAGTGCGACCTCCTTGGCCGCCGGCACCTCGCGGGAGATGAGCTCCTGAAGCGCCAGATGCACATGGACGCCGGCCGTGATGGGGTCGATGCAGATCTCGGGGCTCGAGCCATGGCCACCCTTGCCCTGAAGCGTGATGCGAAAACCGTACACGCCCGAGAGCGCCGGGCTGCCGTAGAGCACCAGGCCAAGCGGCGACTGGCTATTGACATGCATGGCAAAGGCGGCCTGGGGACGCGGGTTCTGCAGCAGACCATCGGCGATGGCGGCGCGGGCACCCTCAAAGGTTTCCTCGCCCGGCTGGAACAGCAACTTAACCGTGGCGTTGGCATCAACAAGCTCTGTCTCGCGTGCTTTGAGCATACGAGCCGCACCAAGCAGCGCCGTCGCGTGCATATCGTGTCCGCATGCGTGCATGCAGCCGTTGGTGGATGCAAAGGGCTCGCCGGATTCCTCGGTAACGGGCAGGGCATCCATGTCGCCACGCAGCATAACGACCGTACCGGCCTGTTCGTCCGTGCAAACGCCATTGCCCCGGGCCGCGGCGGCACCGGCGCCGACAAGGCCCACAACGCAGGAACCATCGACGAGCGTGGCAAATGGGATGTCCATCTCGGTCAGGCGTGCTTGGATATACGCAGAGGTCTGTGGGAGGCTATTACCCAGCTCGGGCATCTGGTGTAGATCGTGTCGCCACGCAGCGAGCTCGTCTGCAAAAGCCTGAGCTTCTGCAACAAGACCGTCACCGATAGCGGTCTGCGCCGCTGCGGTGGCCTTGGGCGCAGATTGCGGTTGAAGATCGGACAAAGCTGGTGCCATAGATGCCCTCCTGTATCGTTTTTGCAGCATGCACTTTGATAGCATAAAGTGCAAGGTACTACTTTAAGGGCGAGGCATAAAAAATGCCGCCCCGGGAGGGCGGCGCAACAAGTTGTTTACAATTGCGGGCGCGGCTTTCGACGCAAAAAATCGAAGTGAGTCTCGCTCAAGATAATCGACAGGAAGATGAGCGCGAAGCCGGCGAGCAGGCGCGAGGTGAGCGCCTCCCCCATCAGCAGCACCGAGAACAGCACACCCGAAGGCGACTCCATCGAAAGGAGCAGCGAGCCCGTCGAGGCCGGGACATGCGCCAGGCCGACGTTTTGGATGAGCAGAGCCGCGCATGTGCAGCCCACCGAGAGAAACGCCATCGCACTGATAAAGCTCGGCGTCCACACGGACAGAGGCGCTTGGGTCTCGAATAGCAGCGACGTTGCCAGGCTCAGCACGCCGTTGCCCACAAACATCCAAAACGTGATGACGTTGATGTCCATTTTGCGACCGTACTTGGCAGTCACCGCCATCTGGATGGCGAAAAAGGCCGCACCCGCCAGCGTAATGACGTCACCAATGTTGAATTCAACGCTATCGAGTGCGACGAGGCCAATGCCCGCTAGGCACAGCAGCGCGGCACCCAAGTTGTAGCGCGTGAGCTTTTCGCCGCTCAGGAAATAGCTCGCGAACGGCACAAGGATGCAATACGTGCCCGTCAAAAAAGCATTCTTGCCCGCCGTAGTATGTGCCAGACCGACCGTCTGCAACGCATAGGCCGCCCACATGAGCACGCCCATACTCAGGCCAACGATCAGGTTGCGAGCGTTGAGGTGCGCGATGATGCGCTTGTGGAAGACGGCAAACATGACCAACGCTGCGGGCAGAAAGCGTACATAGAGCAGCGCGAACACCGGAATGGTGCCGAGTGCGTCCTTCATAGTGGTAAAGGAGTAGCCCCAGATGACCGCCACCGAAAGGAGCAGGACCTTCCAGAACAGCGGAGAGCGTGCGCCGGCGCCCCGGGGAATACCGCCCGCGCCCAAATCCTCACGGGCTACAGGGCTATCGGGCAAGTTTTCGATTTCGTTGGCAGCGTATTGGGCCATGGAACATCCTCGCACTCAATCTGGGCGTGGTGTCCGCACGCGTATGGCTGCGTGCCGCCTCATGGTCAAATAAAAACAGGGCGCGCCGGACCCCCGGCACGCCCCGCTACTGTAACAACAACCAACACGGCATCGCAATCCAGCCCACTAAAGTACCGACTTGAATAACCTCGATGTTCCGCCAACGTCAGACACTATGGCCCAATCCAGGGGCACGGAAACGACAGGAGCCCCCGCTCGTGACCGCGGGTCGGG
>UQSC01000003.1 GCA_900543615.1 uncultured Collinsella sp.
CGCTGGAAAACGCTTCGCGTTTCCTCAGCTCCGCACCCTTGCGGGTTCGAATCCCTCCGCTTGCCCACAAGAAAGCGCCCTGGGCCGTTATGGGCTCAGGGCGCTCAATTTTAATGGCTGGGACGGAGGGATTCGAACCCCCAACAGCCGGCACCAAAAACCGGAGTTCTACCGTTGAACTACGTCCCAATGTGTGGTGTTGCCCAAAAGCAACTCGTTTAGTTTACCTAATCTGCGAGGGCATCGCAAACGCCGTCGAGCAGGCGTACGGCGAGTGTCTGCGCGTCGCTGGCCGTGAAGGTGCCGTTGTAGCGCGTCATGCCCGTGAGCTCAATGCGAATGCGTGCCGGCTTCTGCTGCGCGGCGACATTGGCAGTGCGGATGCGCTGGGCCAGGTTGTGGCACTCGGCGAGGGCGATCGTGGCGCGCGGCGCTGCATCTGCGGGCAGCTCGTCGCTTGCGATCTCGAGCACTAGGTCAACGTCGGTTGGGACCTCGGAGTCGCAGAGCATCATGCCGCTGTTGTCGGTCGTTGCCGTGGCGATATTCCACATGCGCGACGCAACGCTGCGTGCGATGGGGTCCTCGCCGATAACGGCAATCTGGAAGCGCTCGAGCACGTTGGCGGCGCGAGCAAAACCGATACGGGACTCGGCTTCGGTGACCGAGGGCTTGCCCTCCCACACATGGTGCAGGCGGTTGATGTAGGCGTAGGTGTCCTGGAAGGCCATGCCGTCGGCAAACAGGCCGACATTTTCCTGGAACTGCTGCAGGGCGGCCTCGGTATGCGGACCAAAGTAGCCGTCGTCTTCGCCACAGGCAAAGCCCAAAACGTTGAGAGCGCGCTGCAGGGCCTGCACATCGGCGCCATGGAAATTGGGCATGCGCAGATAGAGAGTGCGGTCGCCCAGCTTATACGAAGCGTCTACAAGGGCGCTCCAGCAGGGGATATCGACGGCATGACCGGCAGCAAGGCCGCTGTCGAGCCTGAAGGTGCTGACGGCCTGCTCAGTGGTGGCTCCAAAGTACTTGTCGGTGACTTCGGCGGCATCAATCGTGTAGCCGAGCTGCAGGAGACGAGACTGCACGTCTTCGACGGCTGCTCCTTGCATGCCCGTTGTAATAGGTTCCATGAACGAACCCCTTTCGGCGTACCATTCGTACTATTTGAGCGTCTGTCGGATAGACAACGCAAAGGGATGCATAAACATGCACTCAACAGTGTAGCAAGTTGTGCCTAAATACGCTGCTGACAGGTTTTATAACCCCCGTTAGTTAAGGCGCTCCACAAAGAAATCTGCCATGGAGAGGAACAGCTCGCGTGCGTGCGGATCAAGCTCAACGTTCTCGATGGCCGCTTTGGCCTTAGCGGTCAGGTCGAGCGCGTAAGTGTGGGCGTAATCGATGGAGCCGGTCTCCTGGAAGATCTCCACGGCGCGTGCGAGCTGCGCGGGATTATCGGTGCCTGAGGAAAGAATCGCCTCGACCTCGTCGTGGTGGCGCTCATCAGAGAGGGCGTGTACGGCGACAAGCGTGCGCTTGCCCTCGGTGATGTCGGTGCGGAAGTCCTTGTTGGCGGCTTCCTTAGTGCCGACAAGGTTGAGCAGGTCGTCCTGAATCTGAAAGGCAAGGCCCGTGTGCAGGCCAAAGGCGCGCAGCGCTTCGATTTGCTCATCGTTGCCGCCGCCGATAATGGCTCCGGCGGCAAGCGGCGTGGCTCCGCTGTAAAACGCGGTCTTGTGCGTCGCCATGTCCAGGTAGTCATCAACCGAGATATCAAAGCGCCCGTCGCGGACCCAACCCAGGTCGAGTGCTTGACCCTCGATGGTGCGGACGATCATCTCGGTAAGCTCGTGGAGCACGCGCAGCTTCACGTCGGACTCCAGCGTAGGGTCGTCGAGAACCGTCTTGGTGACCATGGTGAGCGCCAGGTCGCCACAATTGATGGCAAGGCCCGTGCCCTCGGTAAGGTGCATGCAGGGCTTGCCTCGACGAAGCTGTCCGTTGTCGGCGATGTCGTCGTGGATCAGCGCGCCCGACTGGAAATGCTCGATGGCTGCCGCGGCGCTGCGGGCGCTCTCAAAGCTACCGCCCACTGCGGTTGCGGCGAGCATGCAGATAAGCGGGCGGTGGCGCTTGCCGGCGTTGGCCGTAAAAGTCGAGAGCGGCGCATACAGGTAGCGCTCGATATCGGCAGAGGTCGCCTGTCCGTCAAAGAACGTGGCCAGATAGTCGTTAATCTGGTCAAAGTGCTGGGCTAAAAAGCTGGTAAACGGACTGGACACGGGTTCTCGCATTCTTTCTGAGGTTGCATTGATGCAATATGCAGACAACATATTGCCACATCAGGGCGTTTGGCGCGGCAGTTTTGGCGATTTAGGACAACGGGCGTGCGTTTGATGGAGCGCGCCTAAATCAGCCTAAAATGCTCGAGCGCCGCAACGACACCGTCGTGATCGACGGTGTCGGTCACGTAATCGGCCTTATCCTTGAGATAGTCCGGTGCGTTGCCCATCGCAATGCCGACATCGACGGCGTTCATCAGCGAGACGTCATTGCTGGCGTCGCCGATGCCATATACGGTTCCGTGGTGGGGATCGAGGGCGTCGAGTACAGACTGGATGCCCCCGCGCTTCGTGCATTCGCGGGGCGAGATTTCGGTTACCTCGAGTTCGAGCTCGTTAAAGCACAGCAGCGGCTCAAGTGCCTTATCTTGAGCGATGTGGTTGGCGAGCGATGTAGACATCAAGATCTTGTAGACACTGTAATGTTGCAGCTGCGTGACTGCGTCGCCCAGGGTGCGCGCGTATCCGGGAGCATCGGGCGCATCGGCACTCATGCGCACGACGCCGTTGAGGCCCTCAAAGCGGATGACCTCGCCCGATTGCTCAAGGTAGGGGGCAAGACGCTGCAGCATACTGGGCGTCATCGACAGATCGCGAATTGCGTGTCCGTTGATCTCGGCGTAACCGCCCGCAAGACAGACGATGCCGGTCCAAGGCAGCTCAAGAAGTTTGGGGTGGATGCAGCTGAGGGTACGTCCCGTGCAGATAAAGGCCATGTTGCCGTTGGCGACAAACTCGCGGATTGCCTGCGAAACCGCCTCGTTGGGATAGGGGGAGAGGTCCCGCTCGTCTTCGGGAAGGTCTTGGGCGAGCCTGGGGTCTTGCCAGGCGAGCGTTCCGTCGATATCGAAGAAGCAAATATCGCCGCGCTTATGGGCTGCGCTGGCGGCAGGGGAGGCCGAGGTGGTGGGCACAAATTCCGGCTCGAGGCCCATGATCTGGTCAAAATGCTCTTTAACGCGGGGAACGGAGATGCCGATGACCACCTGGGCGGTCTTGCCCGTAATGATGAGGCCCTTGGCGCCCACCGCGACAAACGACGCGTTATCTGCAACGATGGAAGGGTCTGCGACCTCGACGCGCAGGCGCGTGGCGCAGTTGGTTGCGCCCACAATATTGCCAACGCCACCTAAAAGCTGAATTACCCGCTCAGCGAGGACGTGATCTTGATCGGATCGACTATTGACCTCGTCATTGGGAGATTGCTCTTTGGCAAAGCCGCTTTCCGTTAAACGATCGATTGCCGCGCGATTGGCAACATGATCCTCGCGGCCCGGCGTCTTAAGGTCATAGACCAAGATGAGTGCTCGAAAACTAACAAAAAAGATGAGGCTAAAGGCAAGGCCGATACCGAGCGCCAAAAGATAGGCACCGGCATGCGTGCGCATGAGCGGAATAAAGTTGAAGGCTGCCATCTCAATCAGGCCGCCCGAGAAGATGCCGACGATGCCAAAGAGATTCATGGTTGTGGCAAGGCAAGACGATAAGACGGCGTAGAGCAAAAAGAGCCCGGGGTGGGTGAACATAAAGAGAAACTCGAGTGGCTCGGTAACGCCGCAAACCACCGAGGCGACGATGGCGGGCAAAAGGATGACCTTAAGGCCGGCGCGGCGCTCTGGTTTTGCGGTGGAGTAGAACGCGGCTGCGATGGCGGGAAGGCCAAAGAGCTTGACCCAGCCGGTGGCGGTAAAACCGGCCCACGGCGCAAGTTCATTAAGGGGGCGCGTGCTATGGGAGAGGATGGGGAGCAAGCTGCTCCACGTGGCGTAGATGCCGTCGTTAATGACCAGGTTGTCGTAGTAGATCGGCATGTAGAGCAGGTGGTGCAGCCCCATGGGCTCGAGCGCTCGCTCCAAAAGCACAAAGATGCCCACGCCAAAGGGGCCGACGCTCGTAAGTGCATGGCGCAGCGTTTCGGTCATTGCGTATACGGAGGGCACGATGGCGGCCGAGATAGCGGCAAGGGCAAACACGGCAAAAAAGCTGATGAGGTAGACCAGCGAGGAGCCCGAGAAGGTGCCGAGCCAATCGGGAACCTTGGCATCGTAGAAGCGGTCATGGATGGCGACGACGGTTGCCGATACCGCCAGCGGGCCGATAATGCCGGTGTCGAGCGTCTTGATGCCGTCGATGATGGTGATGCCGCTAGCGGAGGTCAAAGACGACGGGTACTTAAGTCCAAGATTGTCTCCGCTCAGCTTAATGATCTCGCTCAAAAAGAAGCAGTAGGCAAAATAGGCGACGAGAGCCTCGAGGCAGCAACGAGCCGGTTGTTTTTGGGCAAGACCGATGGGCAGCGCTACGGCAAAAAGGAGCGGGAGGCGTTTAAAGACCGTCCACGAGCCGCGCTGGATGATGGTCCAAAAAGCGTACCAAGGGGTTCCGTATACGGCGAGATCGCCGACGATGTCCGCAGTCGTTGCGAGAGCGGAGACGCCGACCATGAGGCCTGATATAGAAAACAGCATGGCGGGCGCGAACATTGCCCCGCCAAAGCGTTGGATTTTTTGCAGCATGTTCTGCCTTCCGAATATCGAGGCGCGTTGCGCGTGGGGAAACGTTTAAACAATGGATTCATTGTAGAGGACCAGACGATTGTCGTACCGGCAGTTTTGAGCGAAACCGATTTGGGCATGACAGAAACCGTCAACGGTTAAATCCTGTCGCTTTACCGATATTCGGTTTAAACAACTTTAAGAAATGCTATCGTGCCTAGCCGGAAATGAATAATGTAGAGGTGAAACAATGCCAAAAGCGATATACGAAGGAATCTACCGAGAAATACGCTCGCGCATCATTAATGGGACCTATGCGTTTCAGGAGATGCTGCCAACCGAAGCCGAGCTGACCGCGGAATTTGGCTGCACGCGCAATACCGTCCGCCGCGCTTTGAGCATGCTGGCCGACGGGATGTTTGTGCAGCCCATACACGGCAAGGGCGTGCGCGTTATTTGGCTTAAGGGCGAAACCGACATGTTGGGCGCACTCGAAGAGGTTGAGTCGTTTGGCGAGTTTGCAAAGCGCAACAATGCCGTTGCATCGACGGACGTTAAGTCTTTTGAGCATTTGATTTGCACCGAGCAGCTCTCTCGTCGCCTGGGCTTTAAGGTGGGCGAGGAGTTGATTCGCGTGGTGCGTGTCCGAAGCCTCAACGGCAACGCGCGCCAAGTGGACCATGGCTATTTTTTGGCGTCGATCGCCAAGGGCCTGACTCCCGAGATCGCGGCAGATTCTATTTACGGCTATCTGGAGCACAAGCGCGGTGTCAAAGTGATGGCGAGCCGTCGTACGGTGAGTGTCGAGCTCGCCAACGATGAGGACTGCAGCTATCTTGACCTCGGCAAATACAACTGCGTTGCCGTCATGGAGAGTCAGTCGTACACCTCGGATGGCATCTTGTTTGAGGTGACGCACACTCGCACACACCCCGAGATCTTCCATTACCGCGTCAATTCCAAGCGATAGCCGGCTAGCTCGCAGCCTGACGAGACTCATGGCCTCAAAGAGAAAACGCCCGGTCAAACCGACGGTACATCGGCTTGACCGGGCGTTTTCTCTGCATTAGATAACAAATAATTGTTTATACAAAACTTGTCAAGTATCAAGTTGAAATTACCGTTCACCGAAGTTTTTCTACCGCTCTAGTAATACTTGTTCAAACAACTAGCCAAATAGCGTATCGTTCAAATCAGCAAAAGGGGCAAAGTCCCCGAGCCAATCTCCGAAGGCGGCGGCAAAGGGTGCCGCCACGGTGTGAAAGGGTGGATTGTAATGAAGAACGAAATGAGCAGAAGGCAGTTCCTGGGCTTTGCTGGTTCCGCGGCTGCAGTTCTTGGTCTGGGCCTCGTGGGTTGCGGTGGTTCTGCCGGCTCCGGCTCCTCTGCTTCTGGTGACGCTGCCGAGGTCTACTTCCTCCAATTCAAGCCCGAGGTCGACAAGGAGTGGAAGGAGATCGCCAAGGCCTATAAGAAGGAGAAGGGCGTCGAGGTCAAGATCGTGACCGCCGCTTCCAACACCTACGAGGAGAAGCTTAAGTCCGAGATGTCCAAGAGCTCCGCTCCGACCCTGTTCCAGGTCAACGGCCCCACCGGTCTTAAGAACTGGAAGGATTACTGCGCCGACCTGTCCGATACCAAGCTCCGCGGTGAGCTCATTGATGACTCCCTGGCTCTGCAGTCCGACGGCAAGGATGTGTGCATCGACTGGGTTCAGGAGAGCTTCGGCATTATTTACAACAAGCAGCTGCTCGAGAAGGCTGGCTACAAGGCCGAGGACATCAACTCCTTCGACAAGCTGAAGGCTTGTGCCGATGACATCCAGGCCCGCAAGGACGAGCTTGGTGTCGAGGGTGCCTTCACTTCCGCCGGCATGGACGACTCCTCCAGCTGGCGCTACACCACCCACCTTGCCAACATGCCGCTCTACTACGAGTTTGAGAAGGAGCACAACCAGGAGGACGACGAGATCAAGGGTGAGTTCCTCGACAACTACAAGCAGATCTTCGACCTGTACATCACCGACTCCACCTGCGATCCTTCGCAGCTTGCTTCCAAGACCGGCGACGACGCCACCAACGAGTTCGCAACCGGCAAGGCCGTCTTCTACCAGAACGGCTCTTGGGCCTACTCTGACCTCGTCAAGGCCGGCATGACCGACGATCAGATTGGCATGATGCCGATCTACATCGGTGTTGACGGCGAGGAGAACCAGGGCCTGTGCTCCGGCGGCGAGAACTACTGGTGCGTCAGTTCCCAGGCTTCCGAGGATGCCCAGAAGGCCACCGAGGACTTCATGTATTGGTGCGTCACCGCTGACACCCCGACCAGCATCATCGCCGACAAGATGGGTCTGACCGCTCCGTTCAAGAGCGCCAAGGAGACCACCAACGTCTTCTCGCAGCAGGCCGTTGCCATGGCCAAGGACGGCAAGAAGACCGTCGCTTGGGACTTCGTCTACATTCCCTCCGAGGAGTGGAAGAAGAACCTCAAGCAGGCTCTGATTGCCTACGCTGCCGATAACAGCAAGTGGGACGGCGTCAAGAACGCCTTCGTCGATGGTTGGAAGACCGAGAAGGCCGCTTCCGAGTAAGCAGTTGCTGCCCAAGCTATCTGATTAGCGACAGGGGGCGGGCAGACGTTGGTTTGCCCGCCCCCTGCATATTGAAAGGACCCTTTTATGGGCAAAGCACTCAAGCGCTGGTGGCCGCTCTTTATGCTGCCCACGTGCCTGGCGTTTATGATCGGGTTCGTGATCCCTTTTATCCAGGGCTTCTATCTCTCGTTCTGCCAGTTTATTACCATTAACAACACGCATTTTGTCGGTATCAAGAATTACGTGCGCGCGCTGTCCGATCCGAAGTTTGCTACGTCGTTCTTCTTTACGGTGGCGTTTGCCTTCCTGTCGACGGTGCTTATCAACGTGATTGCCCTCGCCATCGCGCAGGCGCTCACCCGCAAGGCGCTCAAAGGCACCAACATCTTCCGTACGATCTTCTTTATGCCTAACCTGATCGGCGGCATCGTGCTGGGCTACATTTGGCAGATTCTGATCAACTGCCTGCTCTCCAACGTGGGCGCCCAGCTCATCGCTCTTAACTCTGCTGCTGGCTTCTGGGGCCTTATCATCCTGACCCTGTGGCAGCAGGTCGGCTACATGATGATCATCTACATCGCTGGTCTGCAGTCCATTCCGTCCGACTACATCGAGGCCGCCAAGGTCGACGGCGCTACGGCATGGCAGACGTTTTGGAAGGTTAAGATCCCTAACCTGATGCCGACCATCACCATCTGCCTGTTCCTGTCCATCACCAACGGCTTTAAGCTGTTCGACCAGAACCTCGCCCTTACCGGCGGCGCCCCCGCGCACTCCACCGAGATGCTCGCCCTGAACATCTACAACACGTTCTATTCGCGTGCCGGTATCGCATGGCAGGGCATTGGTCAGGCCAAGGCGGTTATCTTCTGCATCCTGGTCGTGGCCATCTCCATGATCCAGCTTAAGGCCACGAGGTCCAAGGAGGTGCAGCAGTAATGAAACGCGATAAGGTTATCAACCGCGCGCTCTCGATTTTCTTTACGATCCTGTCGCTCGCGTGGATCTACCCCGTGTTCATGATTGCGCTTAATTCTTTTAAGAAAGCGACCGCAATCAGCACCACCACGGCATTCGATCTGCTCACGCCCGAGACGTTCAACGGCCTCGCAAACTACATGCACGCCCTTAACGAGCAGGGCTTTGCCTCGGCATTTATGTACTCGCTCATCATCACGGTCACGTCGGTCGTGCTGATCTTGGTGTGCTGCTCCATGTGCGCTTGGTACGTGGTTCGTGTCAACAACAAGATCTCGAACTTCTTCTATTACCTGTTCGTGTTCTCGATGGTCGTGCCGTTCCAGATGCTCATGTTCACGCTGTCCAATTTGGCGGACCGCATCGGCTTTAACACGCCGTTCAACATCTGCTTTATCTATCTGGGCTTTGGCGCGGGCCTGGCGGTCTTTATGTTCGCCGGTTTTGTAAAGAACATCCCGCTCGAGATCGAGGAGGCGGCCATGATTGATGGCTGCAACCCGGTCCAGGTGTTCTTTAAGATCGTCCTTCCCATCATGAAGCCCACCTATCTTTCGGTCGGCATCCTCGAGACCATGTGGGTCTGGAACGACTATCTGCTGCCCTACCTTACGCTCGACTCCACCAAGTACAAGACCATTCCTATCTTGATCCAGTACTTCCGCGGCGGCTACGGCCACGTCGAGCTCGGCCCCATGATGGCCTGCATCATGATGGTCGTTATCCCCATCGTCATCATGTACATCCTCTGTCAGAAGTACATCATCGACGGCGTGGTGGCAGGTGCCGTCAAGGGCTAATGCCGTAACTGTTTTGCAAGTTTCTGCGGCGCCCCTCAGCGCGGCGCCGCATATCGAAAGGTAGAGACATGGCCGAGATCGTTCTCAAACATGTTCAGAAGGTGTATCCCAACAACGAGTCAAAAAAGAAAGGCTTCTTTGGCAAAAAGAAGAAGACCGAGGAGAAGAAGCACAACCTCAAGGTTACCGAGGACGGTGTGCTCGCTGTAGAGGACTTCAACCTCACCGTTCACGACCAGGAGTTCGTCGTCCTCGTTGGCCCCTCTGGCTGCGGTAAGTCCACGACGATGCGCATGGTCGCCGGCCTGGAGGACATTACCTCGGGCGATGTGCTCATCGACGGCAAGCGTGTCAACGACGTGGCGCCCAAGGACCGCGACATCGCCATGGTGTTCCAGAGCTACGCTCTGTACCCCAATATGACGGTGTACGAGAACATGGCATTTACGCTCGAGCTCAAGAAGGTTCCCAAGGACGAGATCGACCGCAAGGTTCGCTCTGCTGCCGAGATTCTGGGCATTACCGAGTACCTCGACCGTAAGCCCAAGGCGCTCTCCGGCGGCCAGCGCCAGCGTGTCGCTATCGGCCGCGCCATCGTGCGTGACCCCAAGGTCTTCCTGATGGACGAGCCGCTGTCCAACCTGGACGCCAAGCTTCGTAACCAGATGCGTGCCGAGCTCATTAAGCTGCGCCACGAGATCAAGGGCACGTTCATTTATGTTACTCACGACCAGACCGAGGCCATGACCCTTGGCGACCGTATCGTGGTCATGAAGGACGGCGTCGTCCAGCAGATCGCCACGCCGCAGGAGGTCTTCAACCATCCCGCGAACATCTTCGTCGCCGGCTTCATCGGCGTGCCGCAGATGAACTTCTTCGATGCCCAGCTGGTGCGCTCGGGCAACGGCTTTACCGTCAAGACCGAGGATATGAACGTGGCACTCGCCCCCGAGACTTGCGCTCAACTTGCCCTCAACTGGGACGGCGGCGACGTGAAGGAGATTACGGCCGGCGTGCGTCCCGAGCAGATCCTGCTTGCCGACAAGGGCGAGGAGGGCGCGCTCCAGGGTACCGTCGAGGTGACCGAGCTCATGGGCTCGACCGAGCATGTCCACGTGACCGCTCCCGACGGCCAGTTTGTCCTGATTATCCCCGTCGTCGACCTCGAGGCCAAGGGCGCGCTCAAGGCTGGCGACACCATCTGGTTCAAGTTCGAGAAGAACGCGACCCACCTCTTCGATAAGGTCTCTGGCAAGAACCTTATCTAGGCCCGGTGCATCCAGGCCCTCCCTTTGGGCGACTGCGGTATTGCCATCCTTTTGCCGCGGTCACATATAAGGCTCCCCTCCCGTCCACTGGGCGAGAGGGGAGCCTTTCTTTGTGTTGGGGCTGTCTGACCGGTCGTTTGTCTCGATCTGTAACGGGTGAGGCTGATTTCGGACGTTAGATGTTACAGATCGAGACGGTTCCGCTGAGCTAACCATTTCATCTAAATCTGTAACACCAAAGGTGAATTTCAGCTGCTAGATGTTACAGATCGAGATAAACCCAAGGGGAGGGGCCGGTATGTCTCAATCTGTAACAGCTGGGACCGTTTTTACCGAGTAGTTGTTACAGATCGAGATTGTTTGGCCGAGTTGGGTCGCAGGGTAACGTGCGGGCACAAAAAACGGAGCCGTGTTGCCACGACTCCGTTTCTCAAGAGGATGGGTAAGGGAAGCGAAATTAGCTCAGGTGCCAAATCTCGTCGTTGTACTGGGAGATCGTGCGGTCAGACGAGAAGGTGCCGGCGTTGGCGATATTGATGAGCGTCTTGCGCATCCAGGCGTCCTGGTCCTCGTAGTCGGCCAACACGCGCTCCTTGGTCTGGATGTACTCCTCGATGTCGAGCAGGGCCATAAACCAGTCCTTGCCCTTAATGTCATCGTGCAGGCGCTGCAGGCGCTCGACGTTGCCGGTCGCCATAAAGGCCGGGTTGGTGATGAAGTCCACCAGCAGTTTAATGCCGGGCTTGCGGTAGAGCACACCGGCGTCATAGGTGCCGTCGGCATAGAGCTGCTCGACCTGTTTGGACGAGGCACCAAAGGTATAGATATTCTCGTCGCCCACGAGCTCGGCAATCTCCACGTTGGCGCCGTCGAGCGTGCACAGGGTTAGGGCGCCGTTGAGCATGAACTTCATGTTGGAGGTGCCGCTCGCCTCCTTGGAGGCCAAGCTGATCTGCTCGGAGATATCAGCGGCGGGGATCACGCGCTCGGCGGCGGTGACGTTGTAGTTCTCGATCATGACGACCTGCAGGTAGGGAGCCACGTCGGGGTCGTTTGCAATCCACTGCGACAGCGTCAGGATCAGATGGATGATGTCCTGCGCGATAGTGTAGGCAGGCGCCGCCTTGCCGCCAAAGATGATGGTGACGGGGTGCTTAGGTCTGTTGCCGTTCTTGATATCGAGGTACTTCCAGATGATGTAGAGCGCGAGCATCTGCTGACGCTTGTACTCGTGGATGCGCTTGACCTGGACGTCGATGATGGCGTTGGAGGGAATGGTCACGCCCTGCTCGAGCGCCATGAACTGGCGCATGATGGCCTTGGCTTCGACCTTGGTGGCGGCCAGGCGCTCAAGAACGTCCTTGTCGTCGGCGAACTTGGCGAGTTTGCTCAGATCGCCGGTGCTGCGCCAGTCGGTGCCGATCACATCGTCGAGCAGGCTGGCGAGCGCGGGGTTGGCCCCATGGATCCAGCGGCGGAAGGTGATGCCGTTGGTCTTGTTGGAGAACTTCTTGGGATAGATCTCGTAGAACGGATGAAGCTCGGTGTCCTCCAGGATCTTGGTGTGGAGGGCGGCTACGCCGTTGATGGAGAAGCCAAAGTGGATGTCCATGTGGGCCATGTGGACGGTGTCGTGCTCGTCGATGATGGCGACGCGCGGGTCATCGTGCTCGGCCTTCGCGATCTCATCGAGCTTGACGATAATGTCGGCGATGGCAGGGGAGACCTTCTGCAGGCTGGCGAGCGGCCACTTCTCGAGCGCCTCGGCAAGAATCGTGTGGTTAGTGTAGGCGACCATGGAGCGTACGATGGTCACGGCCTCGTCAAACTCGATGCCATGCTCGGTGGTGAGCAAGCGAATGAGCTCGGGGATGACCATGGTGGGGTGCGTGTCGTTAATCTGGACCACGGCGTAGTCGGCCAGATCGTGCAGGTTGCTGCCGCGCTCGATGGCCTCGTCGATCAGGAGCTGGGCGGCGTTGCTTACCATGAAGTATTCCTGGTAGATGCGAAGTAGGCGGCCCTGCTCGTCGGAATCGTCGGGGTAGAGGAACAAGGTGAGGTTCTTGGCGATCTCGGTCTTGTCGAAGTCGATGGAGCTGCCGGGGACCAGGCCGTCGTCGACGCTCGCCAGGTCGAACAGGCGCAGGCGGTTCTTGTTGGGCTGGCCGTAACCGGGCACATCGATGTTGACGAGCTTGGAGGTAACGGCAAAATCGCCGAACTCGACGGTGTAGGAGCGGTCATCGTCGACCAGGATGTCCTGCTCACCGAGCCACTCGTCGGGGACGGCCTTCTGCTGGTTGTCGACAAAGCGCTGACGGAACAGACCGTAGTGATAGTTGAGGCCCACGCCATCGCCGGTCAAGCCCAGCGTGGCGATGGAATCCAGGAAGCACGCGGCCAGGCGGCCCAGGCCGCCGTTGCCGAGCGACGGCTCGACCTCGAACTCCTCGATCTTGTTGAGGTCGTGGCCTGCGGCGGTGAGCTGGTCCTTAACCTCGTCGTAGATGCCGAGGTCGATCATGTTGTTGATGAGCAGCTTGCCGATCAGAAATTCGGCGGAAATGTAATAAAGCTTTTTCTTGCCGTTGTTGAGCGAGCGGGCGGCGGAGCGCTCCTGCACGAGTTTGACCAGCAGTTTGTAAATGCGACGGTCGTCGAGCTGCTCGAGCGAGGTGCCAAAAGACTGCTCGGCGAGTTCCATGAGGTTAATTTGGGGCATGTTTTCTCCTGTGATGGGTTGTTTCATGTCTGCAATTCATAAGAAGCCCGCGCGAGGGGATTGGGGTGGCCTCGCGCGGGAAAAGCAAGCGCGTCCGCACGGTGGGGAGGGGTCGGGCGCGGTAGCTCCTATTGAGGAAGCTCGATTTCGGCTTCCGACGGGATGCGGAAGTAGGTCTCGGTCCAGTCGGTAAGTTTGTGCTCGAGCTCGCGGGTGATGGCGCCATCGAGCATGCGCCAGGTCCAGTTGCCGCCCAGCGTGGCAGGGGTGTTGATGCGCGCCTCGTTGCCCAAGTTGAGCAGATCCTGCATGGTGTAGATGCACGTGTCGCTCACGCTGGCGGCGATGGTGCGATTGAGTGCATCTGCCATGGGTTCGCCGGCCTGCTGATGGGTGTACAGGGCTGCCTGCTCACGTTGACGCGGGGTGGCCGTTCCCTCAAACCAACCGCGCGCCGTCTCGTTGTCGTGGGTGCCCACATAGGCGACGGTGTTGGCGATGTAGTTATGCGGCAGGTAGTACGAGTTGGTGCCCTCAAAGGCAAACTGCAGGATCTTCATGCCGGGGAAGCCCGAGTTGTCGCGCATGTCGATGACGCCGGGGGTGAGGAAGCCCAGGTCCTCGGCGATGATGGGCAGCGTGCCGAGCTTTTCCTCGAGCGTCTTGAAGAACTTGAGGCCGGGCCCCTGCGTCCACGAACCGTAGGACGAATCGGGCGAGGAGAACGGCACCTCCCAATAGGCCTCGAAGCCGCGGAAGTGATCCAGGCGGATGACGTCGTACATGTCGAGTGCGGCACGGATGCGGCCCTCCCACCAGGAGAAGCCGTCGGACTCCATGGCGTCCCAGTCGTAGATGGGGTTGCCCCAGTACTGGCCGGTGGCCGAGAACTGGTCGGGCGGCGTGCCGGCGACGCTCACGGGATTGCCGGCGGCGTCGATCTTAAAGAGCTCAGGCGTCGCCCACATCTCGACAGAGTCACGCGAGACATAGATGGGCAGGTCGCCGATGATGAGAATGTCGCGCTCGTTGGCATAGGCCTTGAGGCGGCTCCACTGGCGATCGAAGAAGTACTGCGTCATCTGGTGGTAGAGCATACGCGCCGGATGGTCGGCGCAGACCTTGGCGGAAGCCTCGCCGCGGGTGCGGAGCTCCGCGGGCCACTCCCAAAACGCTTTTAGACCGCACTCCTCTTTGACGGTCATGAACTCACAGTAGGGGATGAGCCAGTCTTCGTTGGTTTGGACAAAGTCGTCGAAATCGGCTGGCTTGTTGGAGGCGAAGCGTTCGGCGGCACGGTCGAGAATCTGGCGGCGACCGCTAAAAATCGCGCCATAGTCAACGTTGTTGGGGTCGGAGCCCAGATACACACCGTCGATATCGCGCTGTTCCAGATAGCCGGCCTCGATAAGCTCGGCAAAGTCGATGAAATTGGGGTTGCCCGCACGGGCCGAGAACGACTGATAGGGTGAGTCGCCATAGCTCGTCGTCGTAAGGGGCAGAATCTGCCAATAATGTTGTTTGCACGAGACGAGGAAATCGACAAAGTCGTAGGCATTCCAGCCAAAGCCGCCGATGCCGTACGGTCCGGGCAGGGACGAGATGGGCATGAGAATACCGCTTGCACGCTCCATGGATGTGCTCACCAACCTTCTTGTTGTGGGATCGGCCTGCAGATGGGCGAACAGCCCGTCCCGAGTTTTAAAGTCGATGTTCCTATTGTAGAACATGTTGTTTAAACATGTATAGGCGAGATTAAAAAGTTGTCCCATTTTCGGTAAATGGTTGCGCGCCATGAAAAAAGCCCCGGTCTCACATCGTGAGATCGGGGCAAGAACGGTATGTAGGTTTTTGCTACTCGGCGTCGGCGAAGCCGTTGGGGTTGTGGCTCTGCCAGTTCCAGCTATCGCGGCACATGTCCGCGATGTCGTACTGGGCCTTCCAGCCCATCATGCGCTCGGCCTTGGAGGCATCGCACCAGTTGGCAGCGATGTCGCCGGCGCGGCGCTCGCGGATCACGTAGGGCAGCTCCTTGCCACAAGCCTTGGAGAAGGCGGCGACGACCTCGAGTACCGAGGTGCCGGTGCCGGTGCCCAAGTTAAAGATCTCGACGCCGGTCTTGCCGTTCATCCAGTTGAGGGCGGCCACGTGACCAGATGCCAGATCGCACACGTGGATGTAATCGCGCACGCCGGTGCCGTCGGGGGTGGGGTAGTCGTTGCCAAAGACCTGAACGGCCTCGAGCTTGCCCACGGCAACCTGGGCGACATAGGGCACCAGGTTGTTGGGGATGCCCTTGGGGTCCTCGCCGATCAGGCCCGACGGATGAGCGCCAATGGGGTTGAAGTAACGGAGCAGCACGACGTCCCACTCGGGGTCGGCGGTGTGGACGTCCATAAGGATCTGCTCGATCATCCACTTGGTCCAACCATAGGGGTTGGTCGCGGGCTTCTTAGGATCCTCCTCGGTGACGGGCGGGTTGTCCGGGTCGCCGTAGACGGTCGAGGAGCTCGAGAAGATGATGGACTTGCAGCCATGGTTGCGCATGACGTCGATGAGCACCAGGGTGTTCTCGATGTTGTTGTGGTAGTACTCGACGGGCTTGCTCACCGACTCGCCGACGGCCTTAAAGCCGGCAAAGTGGATGACGCGGTCGATCTGATGGGTATCGAAGATCTTGTTCATCGCATCGCGGTCGAGCACGTTGGCCTCGTAGAAGGTGAGGTTCTTGGCGGCCTCGTCGCCCACGATGGTCTTGACGCGGTCGACGGCGACGGCGCTGGAGTTGGAGAGATCATCGACGATGACGACCTGGTAACCACCCTCGAGCAGCTGAACGACGGTGTGCGAGCCGATAAAGCCGGCGCCACCGGTAACGAGGACACAGGTGTCTTTGGGGTCGAGTGCTTTGGACATGTAGTCTCCTATCGAATCAGGAACACTTCTTCAGGGGAGTATAGCGCAGGCAGGGACGCCCAAATCGTGCGCTGTAGGAAAAGCAGAGGATTGTGCTAACGTACTCATAGAAGAGCTTGCGTACGCATAACCTGATCTTTGGCATTTGCTTACGAGCCGCTGACCTTGCAGTTTCCTGCCGTTCGTGGAAATCGTTGGGACGCGCCATATGTACGCTAATATGTATGAGTTGAGCGACATATAAATAAGCATGTAACGGAGTACATATGTCACCAAACAGCGATTCCATCCTTTCCCAGGAGCTCTCGCGCCGCACTGCCCTCAAGGCCCTGTTCGGCGCCGCTTCTGCGGCAGTTCTTTTTGGCCTGCCCGCTCGCGCCCATGCGGCGGAGGCTTCCAAAGAAACCACCGATAAACTGAATGCCGCCCAGGCCCAACTCGACGAGGTTCAGGCCCAGCTCGACAGCATCGCAAATGAGTATGCGGCGCTGGCCAACAAGAATGCCCAGACCCTCAACGACATCGAGAATGTCCAGGGCAAGATTGACGACACGCAGGCCCAGATCGATGAAAAGAAGGCCGAGCTCAAGAAGAAGCGCAACGACCTTTCCGATCGCGTGGCCGCCAGCTACAAGTCCGGCGGCACGAACATCCTGTCGCTGCTGCTGGCCTCTGGCTCGTTTGAGGAACTCGTCGCCAACGCGCATTACGTTGAGAAGATCAACAAGAGCGACCGCGACGCCATCGAGGACATTCAGACCATCCAGGAAGAGCTCGATGCGCAAAAGACCGAGCTCGAGTCGCAGAAGGCCGACTTAGAGAAGCTCAAGGACCAGCAGACTGCCCAGATGCAGGACATGCAGGCCAAGCAGCAGGAAGTCCAGACGGTTCTGAACGGCCTCTCTGACGATGTCAAGGAGCTCATGGCTCAGCGTGATTCCGAGATTCTCGCTGCCGCCCAGGCCGAGGAGGCCGCTAGGAAGGCCGCCGCTGCCGCGGCCGCCGCGAACAAGAACAATTCCTACTCGGGTGGTTCGAGCTCGGGTGGCGGATCGTATGCGCCCGGAACTCCGCAGCAGAATGCCGGCTCGGGCAAGCAACAGGCCGTCGTCAACGCGTGCTACTCCACGCCTTCGCCGGGCCAGAACTGGTGCGCGGCGTGGGTTACCAATGTCTTCCGTAACGCCGGCGTTGGCTACTTTGGCGGCAATGCGTGCGACATGTTTAACGCCTGGTGCTATAGCTCCGACCGCTCGGCGCTGCAGGTGGGCATGATCGTTGCCGACTCATCGCATAGCGGTACCGGCATGCCGGGTCTGATCTATGGCCACGTTGGCATCTACGTTGGCGGCGGCATCGTTATGAGTAACGAGGGTGCCATCACGTCGAGGTCGCTTGATTCGTTCATTGGGTTCTACGGCACTGGCTCTGGCGTGCGTTGGGGCTGGCTTGGCGGTATTGCGCTGTCGTAACGATAAGTTGGGCCGGGACAGTCCGAGAGGCATAAGGTTGCCTGCTCGGACAGTCCTGCTCGCGCGGAGAGCACATTAAGTGCTCTCCGGCTCGTGCGGAACTCGCGATCAACCTTATGCCTCTCGGACTGTCCCGGCCCTCTCGGGTTCGGGGCGCGACACACCGGACTGGTTTATCTGAATTAAAGAAAGTGAAGGCCCCTTTCGGGGCCTTCTTTTTATAGGAATTCGCCTACTCGGTGGACTTCGGGTTCTAGGTCTACGTTGAATTGGTCTTTGACGGTTGTTTGGATGTGGCGGATGAGTTCGTTGACGTCGGCGGCGGTGGCGTGGTCGGCGTTGACGATGAAGCCGCAGTGCTTCTCGCTTACCTGCGCGCCGCCAACGGCGTGTCCTCGCAGGCCGGCATCCATGATGAGTTTGCCGGCAAAGTAACCCTCGGGGCGCTTGAAAGTGGAGCCGGCGCTCGGCATGTCGAGCGGCTGCTTGTCCTCGCGGCGCTGGCGGTAGTCGTCCATGTCGGCCTTGATCATCGCGGCGTTGCCCGGGGCGAGATTGAAAGTGGCCGAAAGCACGATGAAACCGTCGTCGGCAATGCGGCTCTTGCGATAGCCCAGGTTGAGCTCGTCGACATCGAACTCGATGATGTTGCCGCTGCCGCGGGCGCCGTCGTCGAGCTGGCGAGCGGGTTTGTAGACGCGCACGGACTCCAGCACATCGGCCATGCAGGCACCGTAGGCACCGGCGTTCATGTAGCAGGCGCCGCCGACCGATCCGGGGATGCCCGAGATGGGCTCCATGCCGGTGAGACCGGCCTCGGCTGCCGCCGCGGCGACATCGGAAAGCAAGGCGCCGGCCGCCGCCGTGACGTGCGTACCGTCGACCGTGATGTCGGAGAGGCCTTCGCCCAGCGCCACGACAACGCCGCGGATACCCTTGTCGCCGACGAGCAGGTCGGAGCCGTTGCCCACGATGGTAAGCGGCAGGTCGCAGCGATAACAGGTGTCGAGCGTGGCGACGAGGCCCTGCTCGGTATCGGGCGTGACAAAGACGTCGGCCGGGCCGCCGATCTTAAACGTGGTGTGCTCGCGCATGGGCTCGCTCATCAGCACGTTGTCCTCGCCGGCAACGCCAGCAAGCGCGCACAGCAGGTCCTCGTTAAAAAAGTCGTTCTCGTGCATACGAATATCCGCCTTTTGGTGGTCGTTGTCATCAATCGATTGCAATATACCCCACCCGGACGGATTTGGTGCGCTGGCGGCGATAAACAGCCGTCTACCGGATTGGTAAAGTGTTTATCACCGAGGTAGAGGGGTAGTCGCTATACTTTCAAGAGATTGCGCGTAAACCCGGAAGGAGCGAGATGGCCAACAAAGTCACCCTCAAGCAGATCGCCCAGGAGGTGGGGCTTTCCCCCTCGTCGGTCTCGCTTGTGCTCAATAATCGGCCCTGTCGCATCTCGGAAGAAAACCGCAAGCTCATCAAAGAGGTCGCGGCGCGCAACCACTATGTTCCCAACCAGATCGCGCGCAGCCTGGTCATGCGCGAGTCGCGCACCCTGGGCCTTATCGTCCCTAACATCGAGAGCCGCTTTTTTGCCTCGCTCGCCGGTAGCCTGGAAAAGCGCTGTCGCGAGGACGGCTATGCGCTCTTCATTACCAGCTCGGGTGGAAGCGCCGATGACGATCTGGAGCTGCTGCGCCAGCTGGTAACGCGCGGCGTTGATGGCGTCTTCCTGGTCGTGGGCGACGAGTTCTCCGACGACCGCGCCCTGCGCGAAGAAGTCAGCCATCTGCCTATCCCTGCCGTGATGGTCGACCGTGCCATTGAGGGGCTCGAGTGCGACAAGGTGATGTTCGACCACGAGATGGGTGGCTACATGGCCACTCGCTATCTGATCGAGCAGGGCCACCGTCGCATTGCCTGCTTGGTTAACGCGCGCCGTTCCAATACGGGGCGTAAGCGACTTGCCGGCTATGAGCGCGCGCTGCGCGAGGTTGGCCTGCCTATCGACGCACGTTTGGAGTTTGAGAGCGAGTACTACATTCCGAGTGCCTACGAGGCCTCGGAGGCGGTGCTCGCAACTGATGCCACCGCCGTGTTCGCAAGTTCGGATAACATCGCCCTCGGTCTGCTCAAGCGCTTGCACGAGATGGGGAAGAGCATCCCGGGCGATATCTCGGTGGTGAGCTATGACAACTCGGCGGCCGACGTTCTCTTTGAGCCGGCGCTGACCGCGATTGAGCAGGATCCTGGTGTCCTTGCGGAGCATGCTTTTGGCTGCATGTCCAAGCGTCTTGCCGGTAGGGGCGGCAGGCGTGCCGAAGAGGTCGTCCTGGAGCCGGCGCTTATCGTTAAGGGCAGCGTGCTCGAACTTACCGAATGTAGCTAAGCGTACTTGTTTGTTTGCATAGATTGCATGCGGAGTGTCCGCTATTTGCCGGCAGGCACCCCGGCCCTCGTCCGTTAACTCTTCCGCTGGGCGAGCCTTAGACGCCGCGCACCGATAGGGTAAGGCAGCGGCTTGAAATTGGTGCTATATTCAGCTTGAGTTGTTTAATGCTAGTACGGGAGGCTGATATGGGGCTGTTCAAGAAGAAAAACCCGCAGGATGCCTTTGATCCCGATGTGTTTACCATCACGGATACGATTTTGGACCCACCGCGGTTTACGTTTTTGCCGGCTATCTACCAGGATGCCACGCGCCGCAAGTGGGCCGTGCATCAGCGCGGCGGCGAGCCGAAGATTTTTGACTATGCGGATGTGCTGCAGTGCGAGATTGCCGAGACCGGAAATCCCGAGGATGTGCCGGAGCTCAGCAAACGCGAACTGGCTCAGCAGATTTTGATTAATCCAGCTCAGGCTACCAAAAACAACGCTGCCAAGCGTAATATGTGCCTTGGTATGGGTGTCATCGTTGTCGTGCAAACCGGCAAGGATGAGATTTCGAAGCTTGAGATTCCGGTGACCGCGGGCGAAGTCAAGCGAGACTCCGGCCTATATCGGTCGTATCGGAACGTTGCGGAGCAGATCAAAGAAGCCTTCGACGCCATGGGGCGTCCGGAGCAATGATTCCTGCAGCATCAAGCGGTTGAGGAGTCTTGCCCATGTCGAGTGAACCATATGCGATTCCGCCCAAAGATCGCGCCTTTGAGGGCATTCTTTGGTATATCAAACATTATGACCTGCAGAGTGGCGACCGGCTGCCCGCCGAGCGTGTGCTCTGTGAAGAGCTGGGCGTGTCGCGCACGGCGTTGCGTGCTGCGATCACGCGCCTTATTTCGTGCGGAACTTTGGAAAGCCGCCGCGGTTCGGGCACCTATGTGTGTCCTCCCAAACCGCTGAACATCTTTCAGGAAACATGGAACTATACGCAGGCGGTGGAGAGGGTTGGCTCAAAGTCGACCGCACGCCTGGTTTGGTCCAAGGTCGTGTATGCCGATATCGATCTTGCCCAAAAAGCCCAGATTGACCTGGGCATGCCGCTCTTCTGCATTCGGCGCGTGCGTGTGGTCAACGGTTCTCCGGCATCGATCGAGACGGCTTACGTCAATCTGTCTTTGTGCCCCTCGCTTCCCGATCATGATTTTGAGCAGGAGAGCCTCTACGACGTTTTGCTCAAAGAGGGGAATGTCCATGTGGCGCACGGCAAGGAGCATATTTCCATCAGCCGTCTGAACGCCGACGAGGCCAAGTTACTGGGCGCTCAGGAGGGCACGCCGGTGTTTTACAAGGCTTCGCACGAGCGCGACGAGACCGATGGCTTTGTCGAGTATTGCAAGTCCGTGATTCTGCCGACCAAGTATCGTTTTGCCGATAACGGCGAGGCAGACGGCGTTGCGACGAAGGTGGGTGTCGAATGGCTGATGCAGTAGAAGACTTGCCGGTTTACAAGCAAATTCGCCGCTGCATTGCGGAGCGAATCGAGCGCGGCGACTACCCGACGGGCTCGATGATTCCGTCCGAAAACGAGCTGGCCGAGGAGTTTGGCACGACGCGCCTGACAATCCGAAGCGCCATGGACGAGCTGGTCAAAAGTGGCCAGATTCGTCGCGTGCAGGGCAAAGGCGCCTTTGTGGGACACAAGTGGTTTGACGAGCACGAACGCAAGGGCGGCTTCCGTCAGTCGGTTCTGGCGTCGGGCGCGACGCCGTCGGTGCGCATCCTGGCGCGCTCCAAACGCTACGCCGGCCCGTATTACGCCGACCTGTTTGGCATCGCCGAGGACGATCTGCTTTACTCGGTGCGCCGTCTCAACTGCATTGATGGTGAGCCCGTATCGATCGAGATGACGCTGATTCCGTGTCCGCTGTTTCCGGGCATCGAAGACGTGGACATTTCGGTCTTCAGCCTGTTTGAGACCTATGACATGTTGGGGCGCAAGCCGGACAAGTCGATTGAGAAACTCGATATTGAAGCGCTGGGCGCACGCGATGCGAGTTTGCTCAATCTTGAGCCGGGCGATCTGGCGCTCGTACTGGAATGCCTGACCTATGACTCGAGTGGGCAGGCGATTGAGCATGCCAAGTCTTTTAACCGCGGCGATGCCGGCGGATATACCTACAACTACTAGCGTCTAGAGCGTCCCTGCGCACGGCGGGGGCGCTCGTTTTTACGGATATATGTCGCTTGACCGATGAGCGGCAAAAACTGACCGTCTACCGAGAGGGGAGGACGAAATCAAAAAATCGGTATTAAAAACGGCTAACCTGTAATCGTTCACTGGTATTAAGAACCTTTGAATTGTTGAGCTTGGGGCCAAGATGTCCACAAGGTTAAGCGGTGCGACGGGGCGGCAAGCCCGTCCATTCCGTGCGACAAATCAAACTGCTCGTGAAAGGAGCGGGAATGAAGGAGACCGAGAAGATCGAGATCATGCACTTCGACCAGGAGGGCTACCTCGAGGACGGCAGGAACGTCTACGAGGCCGGCAAGAAGATGACCGCCCTGGCCGACCGCGTGCACGAGGAGGGCTACGACGCCGTCTTCCTGATGGGCGTCGGCGGCACCTGGGACGAGCTCATGCAGCTCGAGTACCTCATGAACAAGTTCGGCGACCGCGACCTCGAGGTCTACCTGATCCACGCCGCCGAGTGGAACGTCATGGGCCACAAGCGCATGACCGACAAATCCGTCGTGCTGACCGCCTCCGAGTCCGGCACCACCCCCGAGGTGCTCGAGGCCGTCGGCAAGATGAGGGAGATGGGCGTGCGCGTCTTCGCCATGACCAACCCCGAGGGCAAGATCGGGCAGGCCGTGGGCGCCGAGAACTGCGTCATGATGGCCTCCGACCACGGCGCCGGCGGCTGCGAGAAGGGCTACTACCTCGCCGACTGCTTCGGCCTGCGCCTGCTCAACCGCCGCGGCTGCTTCCCCAAGTTCGACCTGTTCATCGAGCAGACGAAGGACGTCTGGAAGGACATGCTCGACATCCGCAAGCGCTTCGAGCCGCGCGCCGAGGAGCTCGCCAGGAAGTACGCGCTGGCCGACTACACCATGTTCATCGGCTCGGGCGCGCTGTGGGGCGAGACCATCCTGTACTCCATGTGCCTGCTCGAGGAGATGCAGTGGAAGCGCATCCGCCACATCACCTCGCACGACTTCTTCCACGGCACGCTCGAGCTGCTCGAGCCCGGCGTCCCGGTGTTCCTGTTCATGGGCGAGGACGAGTGCCGCGCCCTCGACGAGCGCGTCCGCGCCTTCCTCACCAGCGGCGTGACCGGCGACGAGGACTACGTCATCATCGACACCGCCGAGTACGCGATCCCGGGCCTGGACGACGACTTCCGCGTCATCGTGTCGCCGTGGATCCTGTCCGTGCTGACCACCGACCGCCTCGCGCGCAACTACGAGCTGGTCACCAAGCACAACCTCAAGTACCGCCGCTACTACCACCAGTTCGACTACTAATTTCATTTGGGGGAAACCGCAATGAGGCAATACATCTTCGCCAGCCACGCGCATTTTGCGACCGGCATCAAGGAGAGCACCGAGCTGCTCTCGGGCGCGCGCGATAACGTCCACGACCTGTCGATGTTTGTCGACTGCCGCACCGACGTCGCCGAGGAGGCCGCCAAGCTCCTGGCGACCTTCGACCCCGCCGACGACGTAATCGTGTGCACCGACCTGTTTGGCGGCAGCGTCAACAACGAGTTCACCAAGATCGTCCAGACGCGCCCCAACACCTACCTGGTTGCCAACATGAATCTGCCGCTGCTGATCCAGCTGCTCTTCTCGGACCAGGAGGCTCCCGCCGATCAGGTTATCCGCGAGATCCTCGCGGCTGACGACACGCGCGTCAAGTTTGTCAACGACCTGCTGACCGATGCGGATGACGAGGAAGAGTTCTAGTCACCGCCTGCTATTAATGGGGCCGGGTTTCCGGCATGAGACCTTTGGGGGTCAATCATGATTCAACTGCTTCGCGTCGACCATCGTCTGCTTCATGGCCAGGTGGCCGTCTCTTGGGTCCAGGGCTTGGGCTCTGACTGCATCTTCTGCGTTGGCGACAAGGTTGCCAACGATCCCGTCTGGAAGACTACGCTCAAGATGGGAAAGCCGGCCAACGTCAAGCTCGTCATCAAGGACATGGAGCACGCCATCGAGGCCATCAACTCCGGTGTTACCGATAAGTACAAGATGATCATCTGCGTCGCCAGCATCGCCGAGGCCAAGCAGCTTGTCGACGGCTGCCCGCAGATCACCTCCATCAACCTGGGCAACACCAAGTCCAAGGACGAGCAGCGTCCCGATGCCCGTAAGATCTCCCGCCAGATCTTTGTGACTGCTGCCGAAGAAGAGGACATTCGTGAGCTCGTCGGCCGCGGTGTCGAGGTCGAGATTCGCGCTCTGGCCGACGACCCCAAGGTCGATGCCCTAAGCGCCCTCTAATTGGGAACCACGGGCGGCGCGCACGGCGCCGCCCCTATTCGTGGGCGTACCGGATAAACGCTTTACCCGTTACCCCCATCTACCGTTCACCGGGAGTACACGCCCGTTGAGCGATTGGTATTAAATAGTTTTCTCATGACTATATAATTGGTATCAAATCATTTGCACCGGTTTAGGTGTTAACAGCACACCGGTACAAGCTGGATCTGTCTAGGCGATTGTCGGCATGGAAAAGGGCGCGCTGACAAGTCGGGAATCGCCGCGCGGATCCAAGAGGGATCAAAGGGAGGAACAATGCTTGTTCAAGCGATCCTCATCGGACTTATCGCTGCCTTCGGTAAGCTCGATTATCAGCTCGGTACGCTCTATGCGTTCCGCCCGATCGTTCTGTGCCCGCTCGTCGGCATAGTCCTCGGGGACCTGCAGTCCGGCCTCGCCATCGGTGCGAGCCTCGAGCTGCTCTTCATGGGTTCTATCTCCATCGGCGCTTACGTGCCGCCCGATGAGTGTATTGGCGGTGTGCTCGCCTGCGCCTTCGCTATTCAGCTGGGTCAGAGCACCGAGGCCGCTATCGCGCTCGCGATGCCCATCGCCACTCTGTGCCTGGCCATTAAGAACGTCGTCAACGCCGGTATGCCCCTTCTGGTCGACCGTGCCGACGTCTTTGCCAGCAAGGGTAACCTCAAGGGTATCTACGCTATGCACTGGATTATCGGTCTCGTGATTGTCGTCCTGGCCTTTATCCTGTGCTCGGTCTCCTTCTATCTGGGTGCCGACGCCGTTCAGGGCCTGCTCGACTTCATCCCGACGTTCGTCCTCGATGGCTTTGGCGTCGCAGCCAACATCCTGCCTGCCATGGGCTTCGCCATGCTCGGCCGTCTGGTGCTTACCAAGCAGCTCGTGCCGTTCTACTTCCTGGGCTTCCTGCTGTGCTCCTATGCCAACGTGCCCGTCCTCGGCGTCGCCCTGATCGCAATCATCATCGGCATCGACAAGTACGACCTGCTGGGCCTTGGTGGCGCCCAGTCCCAGCTTTCTGTGGAAGGGGATGAGGACGATGACTTCTAATTCCGAGAACCAGATTACTCGCTCCGACCTCATTAAGAGCGCCGTGAACACCGGCGCCCTGGGCATGGAATTCTCCTGGACCTACTACAAGCAGATGAACATTGCCTTCTGCCTGATGGTCGCCAACATGCTCAAGAAGATCTATGCCGGCCGTCCCGATGATTACGCCGAGGCCTTGCACCGTCACAGCGCATTCTTCAACATCACCCCGCAGCTCGCTCCCTTCGTGGGTGGCATCGCGATGGCCATGGAAGAAAAGGTCGCTCGTGGCGAGGTTGAGCCCGAGAGCGTCAACGACATCAAGGCCGCCCTCATGGGTCCGCTTTCCGGCCTGGGTGACTCCTTCTTCCTGTCCACCCTGCGCGTCGTCGCCGCTGCCGTGGGCATCAGCCTGTGCCAGGCCGGCAACGTCTTTGGCCCCATCGCCTTCCTGCTCGTCTACAACATCCCGGCGTTCCTGATTCGTATCTTTGGCGCTATCAAGGGTTATGAGCTAGGCATTGGCTTCCTCGACGAGGCTCAGAAGACCGGCCTGATGCAAAAGATCATGGCCTGCGTCGGCATTGTCGGCGTTATGGTCGTCGGCGCCATGAGCAAGGACATGTTCTGGGCTTCGTTGCCCATCGCCATTGGTCAGGGCGACTCCGCCCAGACTCTCCAGGACATCCTGGACGGTATCATGCCCGGTATGCTCGGCATGGCCGCCTTCTGGCTCTACTATTGGCTGCTCTCCAAGAAGATCAACCCGATGGTCCTGATCCTCTGCACCATGGTCGTGGGCATCATCGGCGCTTACTTTGGCGTGCTTGCCTAATATGTTCGAATCGCGCTTCCATCGCGTCTAACGGTTGCGTCGATCTTTGGGGGCTTGTCGCATCTGCGGCGGCCCCCTGTTTTTTAAAACTCCGTACGAAAGGGGAGGGCTATGGTCGTACCCGAGCTTTCGCTCATGAACATCAACCATCGTTACTACAGCATCGAGACGTTTTTTAAGGCTGCAGGTGAGGCCGGCTATCGCAATATCGAGCTGTGGACCGGCTCGATGCACCTGTATGTGGATTGCCATGAGCACGATTCGGTGGATAAGATTCGCGATCTTGCCGCCCAATACGGTATCAAGATCGTGTGCGTGTGCCCCGAGCAGAACAACCCCAAGCCGTGGAACGTCGCGGTGCGCGGTGAGGCGGGCCAAAAACGCATCCTCTCGTACTTTAAGAATGTGATCGACGTTGCCGTTGAGTTGGGCGTGCCGCAGATTCTGGTGACGAGTGGTTGGGCCTATCTGGACGAGCCGGCTGAGGACGCCTGGGCCCGCAGCGTTGCCATGCTGCGCTCGGTGTGCGACTACGCCGATACGCGCGGTATTCGCGTCGCGCTCGAGGCCCTGCAGCCGTCGGAGTCCGTGTTGGTCAACACCGCACAGGATGTCGCGCGCATCCTCGAGGCGGTCGATCGTCCCAACCTGAAGGCCTGTATCGACTTTGGCGCCATGGAAGTTGCCGGCGACACGATCGACGGCTACTTTGAGGTTTTGGGCGACAAGATCGTTCACACCCACTTTGTAGATGTGGGCGGCGGCACGACGCATCTTGCCTGGGGCGACGGCGAGCGTGATATGCGTGCCGACCTCGAGGCACTCATGCGCCACGGCTATACGGGCTATGTCTCGGCCGAGACGTGTGATGGCCGCTACTATCAGGATCCGTCCAAGGCGACGACTCAGGTTATCGAGATGTATCGCCGTGTGACAGCGGAGATGGAAGCCGAATAACTAAACTGCGCGGTTGCGCCGGAAACGCTTGGGCGGGTCTGGCGCAACGCTTTTATAGCTGGCGAGTTGTGGGGAACCCGTCGGCAGTAGCGCTCGAAATAGACAACTATTGGCGTTGTAATACCACTCGGGCGAGGAAACCGACCGTTCGCCGCAAATCTCCGTGAGTTTGGATTGGTATTAAATAACAAGCAATCGTATGGCTATAATTGGTATCAGCAAGAAGCGCGATGTATAGAATTGCGCACATGTGATGGGAGGACACACATGAAGGAGACCGAGAAGATCGAGATCATGCACTTCGACCAGGAGGGCTACCTCGAGGACGGCAGGAACGTCTACGAGGCCGGCAAGAAGATGACCGCCCTGGCCGACCGCGTGCACGAGGAGGGCTACGACGCCGTCTTCCTGATGGGCGTCGGCGGCACCTGGGACGAGCTCATGCAGCTCGAGTACCTCATGAACAAGTTCGGCGACCGCGACCTCGAGGTCTACCTGATCCACGCCGCCGAGTGGAACGTCATGGGCCACAAGCGCATGACCGACAAATCCGTCGTGCTGACCGCCTCCGAGTCCGGCACCACCCCCGAGGTGCTCGAGGCCGTCGGCAAGATGAGGGAGATGGGCGTGCGCGTCTTCGCCATGACCAACCCCGAGGGCAAGATCGGGCAGGCCGTGGGCGCCGAGAACTGCGTCATGATGGCCTCCGACCACGGCGCCGGCGGCTGCGAGAAGGGCTACTACCTCGCCGACTGCTTCGGCCTGCGCCTGCTCAACCGCCGCGGCTGCTTCCCCAAGTTCGACCTGTTCATCGAGCAGACGAAGGACGTCTGGAAGGACATGCTCGACATCCGCAAGCGCTTCGAGCCGCGCGCCGAGGAGCTCGCCAGGAAGTACGCGCTGGCCGACTACACCATGTTCATCGGCTCGGGCGCGCTGTGGGGCGAGACCATCCTGTACTCCATGTGCCTGCTCGAGGAGATGCAGTGGAAGCGCATCCGCCACATCACCTCGCACGACTTCTTCCACGGCACGCTCGAGCTGCTCGAGCCCGGCGTCCCGGTGTTCCTGTTCATGGGCGAGGACGAGTGCCGCGCCCTCGACGAGCGCGTCCGCGCCTTCCTCACCAGCGGCGTGACCGGCGACGAGGACTACGTCATCATCGACACCGCCGAGTACGCGATCCCGGGCCTGGACGACGACTTCCGCGTCATCGTGTCGCCGTGGATCCTGTCCGTGCTGACCACCGACCGCCTCGCGCGCAACTACGAGCTGGTCACCAAGCACAACCTCAAGTACCGCCGCTACTACCACCAGTTCGACTACTAAGAGCTGGTCACGGGTCCGATATCTTGGCTGGTTGATATCTCGACCCTGCACAAGGGCGTCCGCATTTGCGCGGGCGCCCTTTTTGCGTTGTGACAAGAGACTGCTGCTAACCGCTTGCCCTATGTTTCCAAATGAATACGGTGTGAGCCGAGGAGGACGATTCTCCCCGCAAACACTCTAGTATGCTAAAGTACCCAGAAAACCGGCGGAGCTATGCCGGTCTTTCGTTCTATATGAAACACAGCATGAGGAGGCTCATCAGATGACGGCCACACCGTGGGGATTCCGGGACATATTGCCCGAGGAGGCTCAGACGCGCGAGGAGATTGCGCTGACGGTGAAGGGCTGCTTCAGGGAGCATCATTACCTTCCGGTCGAGACGCCTCTGCTCGAGGACAAGGGCTCACTCGAGGAAGGCGGCCGCATTGCGGACACGCCGTTTAAGCTCTTTGACGATGATGGCCGCCTGCTGGTGGTCCGTCCCGACAACACGTTGCCGATCGTGCGCCTGGTTTCGACCCGCATGCACGCTGCCGACCTGCCCCTGCGCCTTCGCTACGAGGCGCCGGTGGTTCGCGAGTGTCAGCGCAATGCCGGCGGCTCGCGTCAGTTTACGCAGCTGGGCTTTGAGCTTATCGGCGCGGGCGATACCGCGGGCGATGTCGAGATTGTCTCGCTCGTGGCCGAGGCCGTGCGCAAGTTGGCGCTGCCCGATGCGCGCATTATCGCAGGTAGCGTGCGTCCGTTTAAGGAGCTGCTTGCGGCGTGCGAGGATCGCGAGCTGGCCGCCGAGGCCCTGCGCTGCGTGCACGCCAACGACTTTGTGGGCCTCGATGCCCGCGTGGCGGCAAGCGTCGAGTCCGAGGCCGTCAAGGCCGCCATTAGCGAGTTGCCGCGTCTGCACGGTGGTGCCGAGGTGCTCGACCGCGTCGATACGCTGCTGGCAGCGGCGGGCATTGTCGCGCCGCTCACGCGCGAGCTGCGTGCCCTGGTCGAGGGCCTGGCCCCCGAGGAGGCCCAGGTGCTGTCGTTCGACTTCTCCATCATGAACTCTTTCGATTACTACACGGGCCTGGTCTTTAAGGCCTATGCCGGCGGACTGCCCGATCCGGTCGGTTCGGGCGGACGCTATGACTCCATCTTCACCGGCGCGTTTGGCGACGGTATCGAGGTGCCGGCGGCGGGCTTCGCCTTTTCGCTCGAGCGCCTGGAGGCCGCGCGCACCTCGGCCGAGGATGCCGCTTCCGATGGCGATCACGCCGCGGGCCGTGGCGCCGAGGGCCCGCTGCGCATTGCCGTGCCCAAGGGCTCGCTCAAGGCCGACACGCTCGACGTGCTTGAGTCCGCGGGCTTGGGTGTCTCTGAGCTGCGCGATCCCGGTCGTCATCTCATCGTGCGCGGTCGCGACACGCGTGCCGGCGAGGGCGCGGTCGGCGATATCGAGTTTGTCATCGTGCGTCCCAGCGACGCGCCCGCCTTTGTGGGCTGCGGCGGCGCCGACTGTGGCATCTGTGGTTGGGACTCGCTTATCGAGGCCGACCTCAACCTGCTGCAGCTGGTCGATCTGGGCTACGGCCTGTGCACGTTTATCGAGGCGGAGCCTGCATGGCGCGCCGGCCAGGCCGAGCGCAACTACGCCCGCCGCGGGTCGCTTCGTGTGGCCACCAAGTACCCGCGCATCGCGAGTGCCTGGTATGCCGAGCGCGGCGTGAATGCCGATATCGTCTCGCTGCACGGTAACATCGAGCTGGGCCCCATCGTCGGTATGACCGATCGCATCGTGGACATTACCGCCACGGGCGCCACGCTGCGCGATAACGACCTGGTCATCACCGGTCGCATCATGGACTGCACGGCCCGCTTCTTTGTCAACCCGGGTGCCGCTCGCCTGGATCCGCGCGTGCGCAACCTGGCAGATCGCCTGGCCGCGGCCGTGAAGGACAAGCATTTTGAGCCCGTCGCGGGCTCGGCACAATAGCGCGAGCACGCACGGGCGTCCCAACGTCTGGGCTGCGGGCCGATTGGCGCCGCCGCCCGGCCTCTCGTTTTTTCAAACGCAACCTCGACCGATAGGGGATACCGATATGAAGACCATCAAGCTTGCTCCCGGTGAGCGCCTCGTTACCAACCAGCTCAACCGCAAGGGCGTGCTACCGCAAAACATCGTCGACGCCGCCCGCGATATCGTGGCCAACGTGCGTGCCAACGGCGATGCCGCGGTGCGCGATTACTGTCAGCGTTTTGACGGTGTCGAGCTGCAGAGCTTCCGCCTGCCGCAAGAGCAGATCGATGCCGCGCTCGAAGGCCTCGATCCGGCCTTTGTCGCGGCGCTCGAAAAGGCTGCACGCCAGATTCGCGAGTTCCACCAGCGTGAGGTCGAGCAGAGCTGGTTTACCACGCGCCCGGACGGCACGATGCTCGGCGTTAAGGTGACCCCGCTCGCGGCGGCCGGCATCTACGTGCCGGGCGGCCGCGCGCAGTATCCCTCCACGGTGCTCATGAATGCCATTCCCGCCAAGGTTGCCGGCGTCAAGCGCGTGGTTATGGTGACGCCGCCGCAAAAAGACGGCCTGATCAGCCCTTACACGCTTGCCGCGGCAAAGCTCGGCGGCGTGGACGAAATCTATATGGTGGGCGGCGCTCAAGCTGTAGCCGCGCTGGCGTACGGCACCGAGACCATTCCGCGCGTCGACAAGATCACCGGCCCGGGCAACGCCTTTGTCGCCGCGGCCAAGCAGATTGTCTCGGGCGACGTGGGAATCGACATGGTCGCTGGCCCCTCCGAGGTCTGCGTGCTGGCCGATGCCACGGCCAAGCCCATGGTGGTTGCGGCCGACCTGATGGCCCAAGCCGAGCACGATCCGCTCGCTGCCTGCTATCTGGTGACCTGCGACGAGCAGTTTGCGCGCGAGGTCGAGGCGGGCATCGATATCTTGGTCGCGCAGTCGCCGCGTGCCGAGATCACGCGCGCCTCGCTCGATAACGAGGGCACCATCGTGGTGGCTGCCGATATGGCTGCCGCCGTCGAGGCCGTGAACACCGTGGCGCCCGAGCACCTTGAGCTGCACTGCAAGGACGCGATGGGCCTGCTCGGCGGCATTCGCAACGCCGGCGCCATCTTTGTGGGCGCCTGGAGCTCCGAGCCGCTCGGCGATTACGTCGCCGGCCCCAACCACACGCTTCCGACCGGCGGCACGGCCATGTTCTCCAACCCGCTTTCGGTCGAAGAGTTCGTTAAGTGCTCGAGCGTCATTTGCTATACGCCCGAGGGCCTGCTCTCCGACGCTCCTGCCACACAGCGTCTGGCCGAGGCCGAGGGCCTGTGGGCGCATGCGCTATCCGCCGCCCTGCGTCGCCGTGTGCTGGAGCAGGGCGAGGATGCCGTGAGCGCCGCGTCGCTGGCCGCGGCCGACCTAACCAAGGTCGCCTGGCCGGGCGACGCCGTGGCGACGGTTGTCGAGGGTGTGGACCTGGCGGCGGCGGGCGGTGCCGCTGGCGCGGTCGTCGAGGAGGCCTAAAATGGCCGAGCTGACGCCCCATATGAAGGAGCTCGTCCAGCCCTACTTGGCCGGTATTGAGCCCTACGATCCCAACTTTACGCCCACGCGCATCAATCTTTCGGCCAACGAGAACACCTATCCCGTGCCGGCTGGCGTGCGCGAGGCGGTCGACGCCGCCCTGGCTGCCACACCGCTCAACCGCTATCCCGATCCCATGTCCAACGACCTGCGCGACGAGCTTGCTGCCTGGCATGGCGTGACGCGCGAGAACATCTGCGTGGGCAACGGCGGTGACGAGCTGCTCTATAACTACTTGCTGGCGTTTGGCGGCGCGGGGCGGACCCTGCTCAACTGCCCGCCGTGCTTTAGCGAGTACGCGTTCTTTGCGTCGCTCTGCCAGACCGAGGTGCGCGACGTGTGGCGCGATCCGGCGACCTTTGAGCTCGACCAGGCAGCCGTGCTTGCCGCGGCGCCCGAGTGCAGTTTGGCCATCGTGACCTCGCCCAACAATCCCACGGGCGACGTGGCGCCGCTCGACTTTGTCGCGGCCCTGTGCGATGCGTGCCCCGGCATGGTGATGGTCGACGAGGCCTACGTTGAGTTTGCCGACGATTCGTTTGGCGCGGCCACCACGGCGCAGGGGCTTATCGCCGAGCATCCCAACCTGGTGATTCTGCACACACTATCCAAGGCGTTTGGCGCCGCCGGCACGCGCCTGGGCTACGTGATCGCGGCGCCCGAGGTCATCGACGTGTTCGCGGCGATTCGCCAGATCTATTCGGTCAATGTGCTGAGCCAGGCGGCGGCGCTTGCCTGTGTGCGTGCCCGCGATGCGTACGCGTCCGTGGTGGCACAGGTCGCATCTGAGCGCGAGCGTGAGCTGGCCGCTCTGCGCGCGATGGCTGCCGAGGGCTTGCCCGTGGAGGCATGGCCGAGTGCGGCGAACTTTGTGCTCGTGCGCACGCCGCATGCCACGCGCGTGCGCGAGCGCCTGCGCGACGAGTATTCACTTTTGGTGCGCGACTTTAGCTACGCGCCGGGGCTCGCGGACTGCCTGCGCATTACCGTGGGCACCCCGCAGGAAAACAACGAGGTGCTGGCCGCGTTTGCCGCGCTGGTGAAGGAGGAGATGTAGATGGACCGCTATGCCGAGGTGACCCGCAAGACGGGCGAGACCGACATTGTCGTAAAGCTCGACCTGGACGGATCTGGCGTGTGCGACATCTCGACCGGCGTGCCGTTTTTCGACCACATGCTCAACGCCTTTGGCCGCCATGGTTTGTTTGATTTGACGGTACACGCGGTGGGCGACGTGGAAGTCGACGCGCACCACACCGTCGAGGATGTGGGCATTGTGCTGGGCGAGGCGTTCTGCCAGGCGCTGGGCGCCAAGGCGGGCATTACGCGCTTTGCCGACGCGGCGATCGCCATGGACGAGACACTTGTGATGGCTGCTGTTGATATTTCGGGACGCGGGCAGGCCTACTGCGAGCTGCCCGTGCCGACCGAGCGCGTGGGCAGCTTCGATACCGAGCTGGCCGTCGAGTTCTTCTACGCCTTTGCGCGCGACGCCAAGCTCACGCTGCACGTGCGCGAGCTGGCGGGCGGCAACTCGCATCACATTATCGAGGCCGCCTTTAAGGCCGTGGGCCGCACGATGCGCCATGCCTGCGAGCTCGATTCCCGCGTGCAGGGCATCCCCAGCACCAAGGGATCGCTGTAACCTGCCAAAAAAGACAGGTTTTGAATGAGATAAGGGAGGGTCGCGTGGGCGAACCGAAGATCGTGGTGGTCGACTACCACAAGGGCAACTTATCGAGTGTTGTGCGCGGGCTTGCGCGCGCCGGTGCCGCCGCCTGCACATCGGACGATCCGGAGCAGATCCGCCGCGCCGACGGCCTGGTCATCCCGGGCGTGGGCGCGTTCTATGACGCGATCGCCTTTATGCGCCAGAGCGGCGAGGCGGACGCGGTGCTCGATGCCGTCGCCGCCGGAACTCCGCTGCTCGGTATCTGCCTGGGCCTTCAGCTATTTTTTGAGCGCGGCAACGAGGGCGTGCCTGCGGACGAGGGCGCGGTTGCCGATAGCAACACCCCCGAGCAGGCTGGCGGTCCTTGGGTCGATGGCCTGGGTATTATGCGTGGCTCGTGCACGCGCTTGGAATCGAGTCGCCTGAAGGTGCCGCACGTGGGCTGGGACCAGGTGCACATGACGCCCGCCGGTGCGGCCGATCCGCTGCTTACTGGTTTTGCCGAGGGTGCCAACATGTACTTCACCCACAGCTACGCGGTGGCCGACGATGCCGATGCCGCCGATGTGCTGGCGCGCACGCACTATACGCGGAGCTTCCCGTGCATCGTGCGCCACGGCAACGTGTGGGGTTGTCAGTTCCATCCCGAGAAATCCTCCGCGCTGGGGCAGCGTATCCTTAAGAACTTCGTCAACATCGTCGAGGAGGTTGACCGATGATTCTGTTTCCCGCAATCGATCTGATCGGCGGCAAGGTCGTGCGCCTGGAGCGCGGCGACCGCAGCCGCTGCAAGGTATATTCCGACGACCCCGTGGCAGTCGCCCGCTCGTTTGCCGAGCAGGGTGCGAGCTGGGTGCACGTCGTCGACCTGTCCGCCGCCTTTGGCGAGGACGAGGACGCGCGCGCTGCTAACTCGGCGGCGATTAAGGCCATCTGCGGCGTCGACGGTCTGTCTGTGGACGTGGGCGGCGGCGTCCGCTCGCTCGCGCGCATCGACGAGTTGGCCGGCTACGGTGCGCGTCGCATTGCGCTGGGCACCGTGCTGGTGACCGAGCCGGGTTTTGCCGAGGTGGCGGCCCAAGGCTTTGGCGAGCTGTTGGTGGCAGATATTGCCGCGCGCGACGGCCAGGTCAAGGTGAACGGCTGGCGTGATGGCGCGGGCGTGGCACTCGACGATGCCGTGGCACAGCTCACCGAGCTGGGTTTTAAGCACCTGGTCTACACCGACATCGCGCGTGACGGCATGCAGACGGGCATCGATGTGGCGGCGTATCGCCATGTGGCCGAGGTCGCGGGCTTTCCCGTCGTGGCATCGGGTGGCATCTCGACGCTCGACGACATCCGTGCGCTGGCCGCAGTGGGTGAGGGCGCGATTGAAGGTGCTATTACCGGTCGCGCGCTCTACGAGGGCAACTTTACGCTGGCCCAGGCGCTGGCCGCCGCCCGAGGGGAGGAGTAGCCCATGCTTACCAAACGCGTGATTCCCTGTCTGGACGTCAAGGACGGCCGTGTGGTCAAGGGCGTCAACTTTGTGAGCTTGCGCGATGCGGGCGATCCGGTGGAGCTGGCGCGCGCCTACGACCGCGAGGGTGCGGACGAGGTTGTCTTCCTGGACATTACCGCCACGAGCGACAACCGTGCGACGACTATCGAGATGGCGGCGCATGCAGCCGAGGAGCTCGCTATTCCCTATACCGTGGGCGGCGGCTTTCGCGACCTGGCGGGCATGCGCACCATGGTTGCCGCCGGTGCTGACAAGGTGTCGCTCAACTCTGCCGCCGTGCGCGACCCGTCGCTGATTAGCCAGGCTGCCGCGGCGTTTGGTAGCCAGGCCGTGGTCGTGGCGATCGATGCCAAGCGCGTCGGTTTGCCCGGCGCATCTGGTGCCGACAAGTGGGAGGTCTTCACGGCGGGCGGCCGCAACGCCACGGGCATCGACGCGGTGGCGTGGGCCGAGGAGGCGGCTCGTCGCGGCGCCGGCGAGATCTTGCTCACCAGTATGGATCGCGACGGCACCAAGGCCGGCTTTGACCTGGCGCTCACCCGTGCTGTGGCGCGCGCGGTGCCGATTCCCGTCATCGCGAGCGGCGGCGTGGGCACGCTCGAGCATTTCGCCGAGGGCGTGATCGAGGGCGAAGCCGATGCCGTGCTGGCGGCCAGCGTCTTTCACTTTGGGACGTTCAGCATTCGCGAAGTCAAAGAGTATATGGCCTCTCAAGGTATTCCTGTGAGGCTGGACTTCTAATGCTGCGGCTTGCCCAGGCACCCGACCTTCCGGCTCCAACCCTCCTCGCGTACTTAAGTACGCGTCGTCGGGCTTGTCGCTCGGAATCTCGGGCACCTGGACAACCCTCACCGACCTGCGAAGTTTGAATTTGGGGAGAGAAATGGAAGAGATAACCGATCCTTCAAAGCTTACATACGACGCCCGTGGGCTGATTCCTTGTGTGGTTCAGCAGTATGACACCGGCGAGGTGCTTATGGTTGCTTGGATGAACGAGGAATCGGTGGGGCTGACGCTCAAGACCGGTACCACGTGGTTTTGGAGCCGCAGCCGCCAGGAGCTCTGGAACAAGGGCGCGACGAGCGGCAACATGCAGGAGGTCAAGGGGCTTTGGGCCGACTGCGATAGCGATACGCTGCTGGTCAAGGTTGACTCGCCGGGTCCGGCCTGCCATACCGGCAACCGTACCTGCTTCTTTAAGAAACTCGCGTAGGGCGGGCGCTCGATTAGACGTTCGGCCAACCAGAAAGGATTGAACTATGGGTGTGCGCACCGCAAACGTTCAGGATGGAAATATCGGTGAGACGCTGACGGGGCTCGCCGAGGTGATTCACGGCCGTCGCGACGCATCGCCGCAGGAGAGCTATACCGCTCGCCTGCTGACCGACGTCGAGGACGAGCTGCTCAAGAAGCTTGCCGAGGAGGCGAGCGAGGTGATCATGGCCTGCAAGGATAACGATCACGATCACATTCGCTACGAGGCCGGTGACCTGGTCTACCACTTGCTCGTGACGCTTGAGCGCTACGGCATCACCCTCGACGAGTTGGCCGGCGAACTCAACGCCCGCCGCCACTAGTCATTGGGGACGTTCTTAAACGACTAGTCGTTTGGGACAGTCTTTGTTGGTGTAACGGGGTCATGGAAGTTGCGGTGAAATAGGGACTGTTTAAGCGCTTCATCAGGCAAAACAATCCCTATTCCACCGCAACTTATGAAGGGATGGCTAGTCGAGGGGTGTGGGTTCCCATTCGCCGGTGGGGTGGGGGATGTCGAAGGTTCGATAACCGCAGTCGTAGGCGTGGGCCTGGGCCTCGCGGATGCTCCGGCAGATATCGCAGGCGCGGTGCGCGTCCGAGCCAAAGGTGATGGGTACCTCGGCGTGGGCAAAGCAACGCAACAGCCCCGTCGAGGGGTAATAGTCGTCGAGGCCCTTGCGCGGCGCGGCGGTCGAGACCTCAACGCGGCGGCCCGTATCGTGCGCGCACTCGGCCATCTGCTGCCAAAACGGTGCGGGGTCAAAGTCGGGCGCAAAGCCTTCCTTCGAAAAGCGCATGACCAGGTCGGGGTGAGCCATTACATCAAAGTTGAGCGGGCTCTCGCAGGCGCGGCACCAGTCGTCGACGTAGCGCTCCCACACGCCGCGTACCCCCAGGTTTTCCCAAACGTGCAGGTTGGTGTCGTCGTCGATCCAACCGCAAAGGGAATCGGGTGTATCGGGACGAGCGACGTTTTCCGTTTTCGCCGTACCCGCGGCGCCGGCCATGATATCGCCTGGGTTGCCAATCCAATGCACGCTGCCCAGGCGCACGACGGCGCCCTGGGACCAGCGCTCAACCAAAGGCTCGCAGCCCTCGTACCAATCGCATTCAAAGCCATAGATAAGCTCGAGCTCCGACGCGATCTGCGCGGCAAGCTTGCGGGCATCCTCAAAGGCCAGACGATGTGCCGGCAGGTCGCCCTCGACAACCTGCACCTCGCAGTTGGCATCCATGCTGGCGGGTAAGGTGAGGTGGTCGGTCGAGACCATGACGCGGCAGCCGGCGGCCGCGGCAGCGCGGACGTTTTCCTCAAACGAGGCATGTCCGTCCGAAAACGAGGTGTGGGTGTGGCAATCGACCAGCGGGCAAGCAGACATGGCGACTCCTTTGCATTTGGCGAAACCGCTCCATTGTAATGGCGCGGCCCCCGATGCGACGAGCGCACCGGGGGCCGAAATCGACTGGAAAGGGTGCGCGGTGCGGCCTCGCTTGCGCTCTCAAAACATGTACATCAGCCTCCAAAAGCTGCAGAAAATGACATGTTTGGAGGCTGATGTACATGTTTGGATAGGAGCGAGGGCGGCGACGGACGAAAGTCACGCCTGTGCCACGTCCGATGTGCTAGCGTTTGGATGAACAAAACGAGCCCGCGCGGAAAGGATCCGGACCGTATGCAATGCGATAGCACATCCCCGCTGTCCCGTGAGACCGATGCGCCCGAGACCATCGTCAAGCTGGAATGCGACATCGACGACGCGTCGCCCGAGGTGCTCGCCTACGCTGCCGACCGCCTGCGCGAGGCGGGTGCGCGCGAGGTGCATTGGCTGCCCCTCTATTGCAAGAAAGGCCGTCCCAGTTGGCAGCTACAGGTAATCTGTGCTCACGAGGATATCGAGCGCCTGCAGACGATTATCTTTTTGGAAACCACGACCAACGGCATTCGTCGCCAGGTCATGGAGCGCGTTTGCCTGCCACGCCGCTTTGAGCGCGTAACGACGCTATGGGGCGAGGTGTCCGTCAAGGTGGCAACCCTGCCCGACGGCAGCGAGCGTGCAGCGCCCGAGTACGAGGACTGCGCCCGCCTTGCTCGCGAGCATAACGTGCCGCTCCAGCGCGTGATGCAGGCGGCGCAAGCCGCGGCTTTGCAATTTGAGTGACACCGTCGGCGACGCGCCACACCCACCCCATCAACCTCACCGAAAGGACCACCATGAAATACCTCATCGCCTCCGACATCCACGGCTCGGCATACTGGGCCGAGCGCCTGGTCGCCGACATCGAATCCGAGCAGCCCGACCGCATCGTGCTGCTGGGCGACCTGCTCTACCACGGTCCGCGCAACGACCTGCCGCGCGATTACGCCCCCAAGCGCGTTATCCCGCTGCTCAACGCCCTGGCCGACCGCATCATCGCGGTGCGCGGCAACTGCGATGCCGAGGTCGACCAGATGGTCCTCGACTTTCCCGTCATGGCCGACTACGCCACGCTGTTTGACGAGACCGGCCGCGAGCTGTTCCTGACGCACGGCCATGTCTTTGGCGCCGGCATGCACAACAGCGTCGACCACGCGCCCGCGCTGCCCGAGGGCTCCGCGCTCGTCTACGGCCATACGCACATCAAGGTCAACGAGGAAAGTGCCGCGCACCCGGGCCTGTGGCTCTTCAACCCCGGCAGTGTGAGCATTCCCAAGGACGGCACGCACAGCTACGGCATCTACGAGGGCGGTGCGTTCCGCCACGTGATCCTGGAGGAGGAATAACCATGGCGCAGCATATGGCTCAGCAAAATGCCGAGGGCTCGCGCGATCTGTCCACGCTGATAGACGCGTCGGCCGAGTTGCAGCATCTGGTGCAGACCATCTGGCGCCTGCGTCAGCCCGATGGCTGCCCGTGGGATCGCGAGCAGACGCACCGCAGCATTGGCAAGAACATGATCGAGGAAGCCTACGAGGCGCTCGACTGCATCGAGGCGGACGACGCGGCGCACCTGCGCGAGGAGCTGGGCGACGTGCTCATGCAGGTCGTGCTGCATGCGCAGATTGCTGCCGACGCCGGCGAGTTTACGCTGGCCGACGTGGCGCGCGATATCGACGCCAAGCTCATCCGTCGCCACCCACACGTGTTTGGCGATGCGGATGCCGAGAGCTCCGACGAGGTGCTCAAGATCTGGGACGAGGTCAAGCTTGCCGAGAGGGCTGCCAAGGACAAGGCCGTGGCGGCGGGCGAGGCCGCGCCCGAGGGTCTGCTCGATGGTGTGCCCACGCATCTGCCGGCGCTGATGCAGGCTCAGAAGGTGTCGCGCAAGGCGGCTGCCGTGGGCTTTGAGTGGGAGACGGTCCAGGACGTGTGGGACGAGGTCGCCGAGGAACGTGCCGAGTTTGAGGCCGAGGCCCCTGGCTCGCCCGAGCGCGAGATGGAGTTTGGCGACCTGCTCTTTGCCCTGGTCAACGTCGCGCGCAAGGAGGGGATTGACGCCGAGAGCGCCCTGCGTGCCAGCACAGCAAAGTTCCGCCGCCGCTGGGCCGCGATGGAGCAGATGGCGGCTGACGCCCACGTGGATCTTGCCGAGCTTTCGACCCATGGCCTCAACGACCTGTGGGATGCCGCAAAGGCGGAGGAGTAAGACTGCGGGAACGACGGGCTGACACGCCTCATCGTTCCCGCTAAATTTTTCGAAAATCAAGTGTATCCCTCGGCTAACTTAGGGCATAATGCAAAAAGTGCGACATGGCTAACTTACGGAGGCGCACCGACGGTGCACGGTCAGCCGGTCGCTTGCATCCACTACGTTTCCAAGTGAGAGGGAGACAACATGAGCGATATTTTGGATGTCTACGGTCGTGAGGTGCTCGACAGCCGCGGCAACCCCACCGTCGAGGTCGAGGTCGTGCTCGAGGACGGCAGCTTCGGCCGCGCGATGGTGCCTTCGGGCGCTTCGACCGGCGCCTTTGAGGCATGTGAGCTGCGCGACGGCGACAAGGGCCGCTATCTGGGCAAGGGTGTCTCGCAGGCCGTCGAGCACGTCAACAACGAGTGCGCTAACGCCGTCGTGGGCCTCGATGCCTTCGACCAGCGCGCCGTCGATGCCGCGCTGATTGCCGCGGACGGTACCCCCAACAAGACCAAGCTCGGTGCCAACGCCATCCTGGGCGTGTCGCTGGCCGTTGCCCGCGCCGCTGCCGAGTCGTCGGGCCTGTCGCTGTACCAGTACCTGGGCGGCGTCAATGCCCACCTGCTGCCCACGCCCATGATGAACATCCTCAACGGCGGTGTGCATGCCGACAATAACGTCGACTTCCAGGAGTTCATGATCATGCCGGTGGGCGCCCCGAGCTTTGCCGAGGGCCTGCGTTGGTGCGCCGAGGTCTACCACACCCTCAAGGGCGTGCTGCACGAGGCCGGCCTGGGCGGCGGCGTGGGCGACGAGGGCGGCTTTGCCCCCAACCTTAAGACCAATGCCGAGCCGTTCGAGTACATCACCAAGGCCGTCGAGAAGGCTGGCTTTAAGCCCGGCGTCGACTTTATGTACGCCATGGATCCGGCGTCCACCGAGTTCTACAACGCTGAGACTGGTATGTACGAGCTCAAGGGCGAGGGCGTTGAGTACACGAGCGCCCAGATGGTCGATTACTGGGAGAAGCTCGTCGACACTTATCCCATCATCTCCATCGAGGACGGCATGGCCGAGGAGGACTGGGACGGCTGGGTCGAGCTTACCCGCCGCATTGGCAACAAAGTGCAGCTGGTGGGCGACGACCTGTTCGTCACCAACACCGAGCGCCTTAAGAAGGGCATCGAGCTGGGTGCCGCCAACGCGATCCTGGTCAAGGTCAACCAGATTGGCACGCTCACCGAGTCGCTCGAGGCCATCGAGACCGCCAAGGAGGCCGGTTACGCCTGCATCGTGAGCCACCGCTCCGGCGAGACCGAGGACTCCACGATCGCCGACCTGGTCGTGGGCGTCAACGCCGGCCAGATCAAGTCGGGCGCCCCGTGCCGCAGCGATCGTATCGCCAAGTACAACCAGCTCATCCGCATCGAGGACGAGCTCGAGGGCAGCGCGCGCTACGCCGGCAAGGCCGCGTTCTACAACATTCGCTAAACGGGCGAATTTGGCGAGGGGGAGGCTGACTCGGTTCCGCCCCCGCCTTGGCTGGACGCCGCAAAGCGCTGTGGGCGCTGGGCCATATGGCTCAGCGCCTTTTTTATGTCGAGCAAAGGCTGGCGAAGGTGGTGCGCGCGCTCGTGCTATAACTAAAGGACTTAGCGCAAACAAACCTCAACCGCACAAGGCGCACATGGATCAGATTTACGACAACAGGTACTATTCCGCCGGTTCGCGTGAGCCGTCGCCTCGCCGTGCGCGCACGGTGCAGCTCCGTGGGTCCGCCTACGCCGGCGCCGACCGCTCCATGCAGCGCCCGACAAGTACCTCGCGCCCCAATGCTCAAGTGAATACTTCGACAGATGGACCAGTGCGCCCAGCACGTTCGTCGCATGCTCAGCGCTCGTCGGCTCAAACGCATGATAGGTCGAGCAGGCCCTCGAACCGTCTTTCGGGCTCGGACTTTATGCACTACGCCAACGACAACGCGGTGGTCAAGGCGATCTACGACTTTACCCACGGTCCTCAGCGAGGGCTATTCATCGGCATCGTCGTTGCCCTGGTGCTCGTGAGCCTGTATTTCCCCGTGCGCGACCTGTACGTGGCAAAGCGTTCGAGCGATATCTTGGCCAAGCAGGTCGAGATTCGCCAGCAATACAATGATGAGCTGCAAAAAAGCGTCGACAAGCTGCTCTCGGAGGAGGGTATCAAGGACGCGGCATCCGAGGACCTAGGCCTGGTGATGCCCGGCGAGAAGAGGATTGAAGTGCAGGGCCTGGACGGCGATTCGGATGCCTCGTCGAGCCAGAAGTCGTCGAACGCCAAGAAGGCCAGCGAAGTTGCCAAGGAAATCGAAAAAGTCGGTAAGGACGCGCCGTGGTACATCCAGGCGCTCGACATGCTGTTTGGGTTTAACGGCGTCGAGGGTCAGACGGTCGCGTCCAGCGGCGAGTAGGCGAGTAGCGCCCGGAGGGGAGCCCGCAATGGCAGATTGCAAACGATATAAGGTGGCCGCGATTGACCTGGGAACGGTGTCGTCGCGACTGGTGTTGGCGCAGGTCGAGGCCGGGGCGATCGTGGAATCGTCCAAGCATACCGAGATCACCGACTTGGGCGAGGGCGTGGACGCGACGGGGCGCTTTTGCGAGGCGGCCGTTGAGCGCGTGCTCGTTGCGTGCCGCATGTTTGTGGACGAAGCCCGTACCTTTGGGGCCGCGTGCGTCTGCACCACCTGCACGAGTGCCGCGCGCGATGCGTCCAATGCCGCGCTGCTGCTGGACGGTCTGCGCGATCTGGGGCTCGAACCGCAGGTGATTCCGGGCGAGGTTGAGGCGCGCCTGACGTTTTTTGGCGTGGCACACGACTTTGCTGGCGAGCGCATCATCGTCGCCGATTCGGGCGGTGGCTCCACGGAGCTCGCGACGGGCGTCTATGCGCCTGAGCGCGGGGTCTTTGCGCTGGAGGGAACGCGCTCGCTGGACATTGGCTGCCGCCGCGTGACGGAGCGGTTTTTCTCGACGCTGCCACCCGCACGCGGCGAGCTTGCTGCCGCTGCCGCGTGGGCAGGCGAGCAGTTCGCCGCCTATTTTGAAGGCCTGCCCAGCGACTTTGAGCGCGCCAAGCGCCTCGTCGCGGTGGGCGGTACCGTCACCACGCTCGTGGCGCTGGTCCACGAACTGGAGCCGTACGACTCGAGCTTTGTGCACCTGCGCGAGCTTTCGATGGAGCAGATCTCGGCCGCCATCGATCGTATATCTACGCTGGATGTGGAGGGTATCGCTGCGCTGCCGGGCGTGCAGCCCAAGCGCGCGGGCGTGATTCTGGCCGGCGCCGTGGTGATTCGCGAGCTCATGCGCGCCGGTGGCTACGATGCGCTCACCGTAAGCGAGAACAGCCTGCTCGCCGGTATGGCCGCCACCATCAACGAGACCCTCGACGGCGCGACCCCCACCATCGGCTGGACCCCCAGCCTCAGCGCCCTCTAAATAAGTTGCGGTGAAATACGGACTAAAATCGCCCTTTCGGGCACCAAACAGTCCCTATTCCACCGCAACTCAACAGCCGGCACCTGGGGACGTTCCTTTTCTGCCGGCACCTGGGGACAGTCCTTGCGGGGCGTCCCTACAGCGCCTATGCCAGCTTGTCGATTTGCCCAATCTCCCAAAGCGGAATATTGACGAGCATGCCCTCGTCTCTATATGCCGCCAGGGAGCTCCTCACGCAACGCTCGAGCTTGAATTTTTCGCAGGCTATTTTCAGACTCTTCGCTTTAAGGTTCTCTGCCGCCTTGACCTCAAGCGGAAGCACGGTTCCCGCATGGTCGATGGCAAAGTCGGTTTCGGCATTGCCAGAGGTAGAGGACCAATACGCGGGAGTTTTGTCCTGGAGCAAAAGCTCCTGCGCGACGTATTGTTCGGTCAGCGAACCTTTGAACTCGGTAAAAACAGCGGATCCGTTAAGAACGATGGCCGGAGAGAGACCGGAGAGCGCTCCGAGGATGCCGGTGTCGATGCAGAACAGTTTGAAGCCCGAGAGGTCTTCGTAGCTCGAGAGCGGCGCCTTTAGAGCGGAAACACGTGGCACCTTATGAACGATTCCGTAGTCCGTGAGCCACTGGAGGCTTTCCTCGAAATCGCGTGCGCGCGCTCCGGGGCGAAGGGCGCCATAGACAAACTTCTTGTTCTCCTTTGCAAGCTGGCCGGGAAGGGATTTCCAAACCAACCTCATGCGCTCGACGATGCGGGCGGGTGCATGTTTGCCAAAATCGGATTCGTAAGCCTCGATGATTTGCTGCTGAAGCCTTCGGGCTTCGATGAAGTCGCGTGTCTCGGCGAAAGCGGAGACAACTTCGGGCATACCGCCGACAACAAGGTATTCCTTGAGCAAGTGTTCGAGCTTTTCGGCAACGTTTGCCAGAAGGTTCATGTCTGCGGCAAGGATGGCGTCGGCGAGCGGGTTGCCGTCGACGGCACGAACGAACTCGGCAAACCCCATGGGACGCATGGTGAGCTGGTCGATTTTGCCAACGGGAAATGACTCGTTTTCGCGTCGGAGCGCGAGGCCCATATAGGAACCGGCTGCTACGATGTGGTATTCGGGTGCAAGCTCGTTGAAGTACTTGAGCGAGGTGATCCCGCGTGGCGCCTCTTGGATCTCGTCGAAGATGATGAGCGTGTCTTCCGGCGTTACGGTTTGGCCACGTAGGAGTTCTATCTGGGAGATGATGCGCTTGGGGTCGAGGTCCCCATCGAACAGCGAGCGTGTGCTCGGCTCGAGCATAAAGTCAAAACGAATGACGTTTCGATACTGCTGGCTTGCGAATTCGTTAAGAAGCCAAGTCTTTCCTGTCTGGCGGGCTCCCTTAAGCAAGAGAGGTTTGCGATTCGCCCTTGATTTCCAAGCGATAAGTTCACTCATAAGCTGTCGCTGCATATTGCCTCCCAACCCTCTCGGCTAGTATAAGGCCATTTGGGAGTTTCCATCGGAAAATGTGGGAGACAACCACGTTTTTCCATCGGAAAATGTGGGAGACAACCACGTTTTTCCATCGGAAAATGTGGGAACACCAACCTAAATCGCGGTGGAATAGTTCCTAAATGGGCTGGTAAACTGCCAAAACAGGAACTATTCCACCGCAACTTAGAGCCTCGCCGGCATCTAAAAGAAACGAGCCCGCATCCCTGGGGGACACGGGCCCGAAAGCTTCATATGGTAGGGGCGGTGGGACTCGAACCCACAATCCTTGCGGCGAGAGATTTTAAGTCTCCTGCGTATGCCAATTCCGCCACGCCCCCGTGAGACTAGAAGTCTAGCACAAGCCGTCCGTTACGCGTTGACGGCCATCGAGTGTTGGCCCGACTTCTCCAGGAACTCTTGGAACTTTGCCTCGTCGCCCTTGTTTTGGTATTGCAGGGCCAGCAGGTACTCCAAGCGGCAGCGCTTGACCGGGTCGTCGCCGACGTCCTCGAGCATGCGCTCCAGCTCGGGAATGTCGTTGTGGCGCTTGAGGATCATCGTGTCGTACATCAGCTGACACTCGTGCGCAACTGCCTCGGCCTGACCGCCCTCAAAGCCCTTGATCTCGTGCAACAACTCTTTGGACTTTTTGCGGTCCTCTTGGCCAACATAGTAGTTAAAGGCTTTGATCACCAGGTCGACGCGCTGCATCTTGGGGAGGTTGAGCCCCAGCAGCAGGTCGAACATCTCGCTGGCACGCTCGTGGTCCTCGCGCAGCAGATAGGAGTTCAGGCGCAGGTAGTCGCGGTTGTAGCGTGGGTACAGCATGCTGGTGAGTTTGCCGTCGAGCAAACGATCGAACTCGTTCCACTGCTTGGCGGCCATCAACTGCTGCAGACGCTTGAACGTGGTGCGCTTTTTGACGCTAAAGAACACCGACACGGCGATGCAGATGATAACGACGGCGGTCCAGAGGGTGCGGGAATCGGGCATTTCAGAGTCCTTAGTCGCTCTTAAAGCGAGCGGTATGACAACACGTACTAGATGTATTATACGCAGCGCGCAAGCAAACTGGCATAAAAGCTCATCGAGGCCGAGTGCCATCGCTCGCTGCGGTACACTTACCTAAAGTAAACCATGAAGGGAGATATTACCTATGAAGAAGATCGTTTTGGCTTGCGGTGCTGGCGCTGCTACTTCCACGCTCGTTGCCCAGAAGGTCGCCACCATGCTCGACGCCAACGGTTATGCCGGCAAGTATGAGATCGTGCAGTGCGCCATCTCCGAGGCCAAGGACGCTTGCGACGAGGGCGCCGACCTGCTGATCGCCACCACCGTTGCCCCCGAGGGCCTCACCTGCCCGTACGTGAGCGGCGTGCCCTTCATGACCGGCATGAACCGCGTTGCTGCCGAGAAGGCCGTCCTTGACGTCATGGCTCAGTAGGCGCTGCCTGTATGAATGAGCAGAACGCCAATCCGGTCGAGCTCTTTGGCATGCGCGTTGCCCATGTGGGCATTAACGCCACCGACCCGGCAGACGCCCTGGAGATCGCGGAGCTGTTCTCGACGATGATGGGCCTGCCCGTTATCGAGACCCCCGTTTCGTACTTTAACGATTCGCTGGTCGAGATCATGAAGCAGAACGGTCGTGGCACCAAGGGCCACATCGGCTTTGCCGTTAACGACATCGATGCAGCTGAGAAGTGGTTTGCCGAGCGCGGGCTCGAGGTCAACGAGGAGTCGCGCGTGCTGCTGCCCGACGGCGGTACCAAGCTCGTGTACTTTAAGCGCGAGTTCGCCGGTTTCGCCGTGCATCTGTGCCGCGAGTAGCGCACAAGCTGCCATAGCTAGCAAAAAGGGATAGGGCCGTGTGGCCCTATCCCTTTATTTATGCCGAGGGGCTTCCTAGCGCTGTCTCTTATACACATCTCCGAGCCCACG
>UQSC01000004.1 GCA_900543615.1 uncultured Collinsella sp.
CGAGATCAGCCTCGGTCTCGTGGGCTCGGAGATGTGTATAAGAGACAGGCGCATGTAAGTCGAGCCGTTGCACGGGCCAATCAGGCACACGGCGAGCACGCCCAAAAGCGGCACCCAAATGGCCAGCCCGCGCCACGAATGACGACGTAGCAGATAGACCACCACGGCGATCATGATCCACACATAGGTGGCCGAGCTCATGGTGAGCGAGATAAACGGTATGCGTTGTACTGCCACACGATACAGGTTGATCAGGTGATCGCACCAGCGCACAACCTTGCTATCGACCGGATGGAAGTCAAAGTACTTGAGGTTATCGGGCTTCGCCATGATCTCGGCACTGCGCGCCGTGCTGTAGACCCATGCGTCGCGAGCGCTCGGATAAAAATACCCATAGTAGTTATTGATGAGCGCCGAGATATAGCACCCGGGGTCCTTTTTGAACATCTGGGCCCACACCTCAAAATAGGCCTTGATGTCCTCCTGCGAGGCGTACTCGTTAAAGCAATTTTTGACGGCGTCCGACTTATCCGGGTTGTAACGGCGGCCCAGATTCTCGTACTTGAGCACACGGTCGATCACGGCACGCTCTTCGTCGGTCACCAAGCCGTCGCAAGGAGCCTCCACGATGGTGCCGTCCTCCTTAACCGTGGGGTTGACGCCCGAGTTGAGGCCGTCGTGCTTTTGGACGAAACGAGCCGTCTGCTGGAACGGAATCGAGAGGATTTCGCGCTTGGAACCAGGCGTGATGTCGTGCTCCGGCATAAAGACCTTGGTGAAGTACATATTAGAGGCAAGGCAGAGTGCAAGTACCGCAAGAACTCCCACCCAGCGGAAACGCGGGATGGCGCCCGAAGGCGCAGCACCAGTCTGCTTGGCTGCACGACGAGCCACATGCACGTCCCATACGCAAAACGCCGCCGCGATTACGCATGCCGCCAGGGGAAACACCAGGCCGCCGTTGCGCAGAAACGTGGAACCCATGGCGCCCAGAGCGAGCAGCAGCCAATCATGGCGCGCAAAGAGCACGGGCCTCTGTTCGCCCGCACGCTCGACATTGGCATCGCGACGGGGCAGGCCGAAGGCCACGAGCTTCACGGTCTGCACCAACAGCACCAAAAACGCGTCGGCAAACAGCACGTCTTTGGTAAGCAAGGCCGCGTAGTTGGAGAACATGGGCATAAACACAAAGAACAGCAGGATTACGCCGCGGACCGGCAGGCTCACGCCCAGCTTGCGCAGCGACGAGATGGAATAGGCCATGCAGGCGGCCGTAATGACGAACTGAGCGCAGGTGTAGATGGCAAGACCTGCGTTGGCGCTGTTGAACAGTGAAAGCCCCAGCTGGACGCACGAACCGATGATAGCCGTATGCACCACGGGGTGATGTCCGTTGAGCAGCACATTGGGATTGAGCAGACGCAGGTAGTCACTCGTGCCGTTGGGGTAGTTGAACCACTGGCGAATCTGCGCACCCGTATCTCCCATAAAAAGGCCGGGCAGCGAAGCGATGAGCGTGGGCGCCCAGGCGACCATAAGCACCAGGAAGGGCCCGGCAAAGGGATGGACCGAGAGCACGGCGTGAGCCACACGCCATACGCGGCCAAAGTGCGCTTCAGAAAACGGAATGCGCTGAGAGCTCAGCCAATCTAGACACTCAAAAGCCAGATAGAAGGCAACGACCGCCAAGAGCATCCAGCCCGCACCGCCTATCCAGGCACAGATAATGCGGGCCTTGTCGCCGAGCACGATCTCGGCCGAATCGGTGAGGTCGTAGCTGCGGCCAAACACCATGCAGACGGCAAAGAACAGCGACGGAAGGATCACCGAGGGACGCCAGGCGTCGCCGCGGCCAAAGAATACGTAGCGAAACGGCAGCGTGAGCAGGCAGGCAAGCGCAAGCAGCATGACCGCGTCGGTATGGCCGGCAAACGAGAGGAGCACCTCGTAGCACACGTACAGCATGCCCGAGGCTTTGGGGTCAATTGCCAAGACTGCGTTGCTCGACACCGGGGCGGGATCGATGGAAAACGCCGTGGTCGCCAACAGCGCGAGCAAAAATGCGATGAGCGTCTGTTTGGCGGGGTAGCGCTTAAACCAGACGATGCGGGCGGCGTCGCGCGCAGCCGTTGTGGAGAGGTCGGAATCCTTCACAGTCCGAAAGCCTTTCTAGAAACCTATCAAACTCGGCAAGACCACCACAAAGGTGCCTGTCCCCTTTGTGGTGGTTTTAGTTAGGCGTCCAGGTAGACGCGCTGGGGCTGGTTGCGGCGACGGGCGAAGATGATGAGTGCCAGGCCCGCGATTACGAGCGGCAGGCTCAGCAGCTGACCCATGGTGATGATGCCTCCCAGCAGATAACCCAACTGGGCATCGGGCACGCGCACGAACTCAACGAGAAAGCGGACGATGCCGTACCCCATCACGAACACGCCCATAAACGTACCCTGGGGCAGTAGTGGCTTTTTGCGGCTGAGCACCTGCAAAAAACAGAAGAGCACGATGCCCTCTAGGAATGCCTCATAGAGCTGGGAAGGATGGCGCGGCATATCGCCCGCGGTGCCGCCAAAGACCACACCCCAGGGCAGATCGGTCGGCTTACCCCACAGCTCACCGTTCACAAAGTTGGCGCAACGTCCCAGGCACAGCGCCAGCGGAGCACCGATAACGGCAAGGTCGGCGATGGTCCAGGCGTCGAGTTTATACATACGGCACACGATGATGCCGCCCAAGATACCGCCGACCAGGCCACCGTGGAAGCTCATACCGCCCTCGTTGGTGGCAAAGATCTCGAGCGGGTGGGCCCAATAGTAGCCATCACCGTAAAAGATGACGTAGAACAGGCGCGCGCCGATAATAAGGCCAAAGACCGCGCCGACCACGACGCTCGTCAGGTCATCAATCGTGATGTCGAAGCCCCAACGACGCTGTGTGCGGTACATAACGACCGCCGTGAGCAGAGCGCCGACCACATAGGCCAGACCGTACCAGTAGATCGTGATGGGGCCCGCCGAGATCGCAACGGGGTCAAGCATATGGTAGAGGTCGTTGAGCATATCGATCCCCTGCTCCCTACATACAAATGCGGCCGCGGGCCTTGTGCTCGCAGCCGCATATCTGGGCGTAACGTCTATGCGGAGCGTACCGTCCGCAGCTTTCGCATCTTAGAACGGCGCGTACTCGTCGTACAGGTCCTCGGCCTCGCCGGAAGCATTGACCTGCTCAACGCGGGTAACGCCGGGCACGTGCTCCTTCAGGATGCGCTCGATACCCATGGAAAGGGTCAGCGAGCTCATGGGACAGCCGGCGCAAGCGCCCTGCAGTTCCAGCTTGACGACACCCTCGTCGTCGACGCCCACATACTCCATATCGCCGCCGTCGGCCTGCAGGTTGGGGCGAATCTCTTCAAGAACCTTCTTAAGCAGCTCTTCGTTAACAGCCACAGGGGCTCCTTTCTCACAATAACGCGGGCATGCCCGCGGACAGAAGCTATGTTACTACAGCCATGTACCCGCTCACGAGCCGTCCATGCGCGCAGACGCGACTTTCACGAGTAGTCAATTTGGGACGGGGCTCTTTGAGCTGCGTTCGTCGTCAGATAGCGACAACGCATATTACTGCCGAGCCTGTCCCCCGGTACCAATCTGGACATCGACGATGACCTGGCGGTAGCTGATGCCGCAGGAGTCGAGAATGCGGCGGCTGATACGGCCGTCATCGGTGTCGGCATACTTATTGTCCAGGTAGACGACCTCGCCCACGCCCACCTGTGCCAGGATCTTGGCGCAGTCGTGGCACGGGAACAGCGTGACGTAGACCGTGGAACCCTCGAGGTCTTTGAGCGAGCCGCGGTAGTTGAGCACGGCGTTTGCCTCGGCATGCACCACGTAGTTGTGCTTATCCTGCAACGGGTCGTCGCTCGTGCCCCACGGGAAAAAGTCATCGTTGAGTGCCGAGGGCGTACCGTTGTAGCCCACCGAAAGGATGCGGTGGTTGGTGTTGGCGATGCACGCGCCCACCTGCGTGTTGGGGTCCTTACTGCGGCGCTGCGCGGCGATGGCCACGCTCATAAAGAACTCATCCCAGCTAATGACGTCGCGGCGCTTGCCCGACGCGGTTTGATGAAGATCGTCCGACATGGCAGACACCTCCGAAATCGCAATAGTTTGACCCATTGTAGCAGGTGAAAGGTAGGGGCGCTTATCCCACCAGCCCCCGCCCTACGCGCGGCGGGGCTTTTGGTTGATGTGGTAGAGCTCGGCGAGACCCCGCAGCGTCAACGCGTCATCGACCGTCAGGCTATGGCCGACCAGCGCCGCAAGTGCCTCGGCATCGTCGCCGGTAATGACGATGGGCACATCGCCCTCCCCCGCGGCCTTGGTCGCGCGCATCTCGGCAAGCACCATGTCGAGCATGCCGTCGATGCGGGCCACCTCGCCCAGAACCACGCCCGAGCGCATGGCCTCGCGCGTGTTGCGGCCGATGACGTGTGTCGGCGCCGAGGGCTCAACTTGAGGCAGGCGTGCCGCAGCGGCCGAGAGCGAACGGGCGCCGAGCGCCAGCCCCGGCGCGATAACGCCGCCGACAAAGGTGCCATGTGCGTCGATGACCTCGATATTGGTCGTCGTGCCCAAGTCGATCACAATGCACGGCGAGCCGTAGACGGCGCGGGCAGCCACGGCGTCGGCGATGCGGTCGGGACCGATCTCGGCCGGGTCATCGTAGTGCACGGGTATGCCGGTCTTGAGGCCCGGCCCCACCGTGAGCACGCGCCCCGTGCAGGTACGGGAAAGCGCCGCCTTCCACGGGCGCTCGAGCGCCGGGACCACGCAGCTCAGCACAGCAGCCGCGGGCACAAGCGCACCCGGCATGCCCGCATCGGCCGCCAGTGCGGCCATGACCTGCACGAGACGCATGCGCGCCTCGTCTGCCGTGATGCTCGACGGCGTGGTGATCTCGCACGTCGCGAGCGGACATTCCTGCGCCGCGGCCGAATCCTCTGCAAACAGGCCAAAGCGAATGAACGTGTTGCCCACGTCGACCGTCAATATATATGCGCACCCATTAAGCATCGTCGGCGCTCCTTTCGTCTGCCCAGCAGTATATCGCCTACCCGAACCAGCCATCCCAGGTAGTCATTTTGGGACGGGGCTATTTTAGCTACCCCAATATGTCGGTTGATATTTGCCCCAATCCCAGATAATTCGTCGACTGTCAAAGGGTAGCTAAAATAGCCCCGTCCCAAATGAGCTGCCGTGCGGCTATACTGGTGCGCGGTCGTTTGCGAGCTCACGCGGCGGCCCTTGGTAACCCGACTTCCCGCGCCGTATCCGTAGCGGCGCTCCCGGGGGAAGCGGATATACGCAAAGGAGTTCTATATGAGCAATCCCTCGAACCGTGCTTCGATGCGCGGGCAACTCACGCTGCGCGGCGTCGTCATCGGCGTCCTTGGCTGCGTGATCATCACGGCAAGCTCGGCCTACACCGCCCTCAAGATGGGCGCACTCCCCTGGCCGATCGTCTTCGCTGCCGTCATCTCGCTGTTCTTCCTTAAGCTCATGGGCAACGCCAGCCTCAACGAGGCCAACGTCACCCACACCATCATGTCCGCAGGCGCCATGGTCGCCGGCGGTCTGGCGTTTACCATCCCGGGCGCCTGGATGCTGGGCTATGCCGACCAGATCAGCTGGCTCGACATGTTTATCGTGGCACTCGCCGGCACTATCCTGGGCCTGCTGGCCACGGCGCTCATCCACCGTCACTTTATCGTGGACGCCGCGCTGGAGTTCCCCACCGGCAACGCCGCAGCTCAGACCCTGCGCGCGACCGAGGCCGGCGGCAAGACCGGCAAGCAGCTCTTTGGCTCCATGGCCATCGCCGGCATCTACAGCGTGCTGCGCGATGCTCTGGGCATTGTGCCCAGTATGCTGTGCACGCTCAACATCCCTGGCGTGACCTTTGCCATCTACAACTCGCCCATGCTGCTCTCCGTCGGCTTCCTTGTGGGCTTCGCCCCGGTCGCGTTCTGGTTTGCCGGCGCGCTGCTGGGCAATTTTGGCATCATTGTCAGCGGCACCGCTGCCGGTCTGTTTGACGTTATGACCGCACAGGGCATTGTTAAGTCCCTGGGTATGGGCCTCATGATGGGCTTTGGCGTCGCCGTTGTCCTTAAGGACATCTTGCCGCAGGTCGCCGGTATCGTCCGCGGCCTCGCCGCCGACAGCTCCACCGACACCGACGAGCAGTCGCTCATCTCGGGCTCCCTTAAGCTCGACGCCGGTATCATCGGCCTAGGCGCTGCCGCCATCGCCGTGATCATCGCCATCGTGCTCGACCTTGGTCCCGTCCCGGCCGTCATCGTCACGCTGTTCACCTTTGTCACCACCATCATGAGTGCACAGAGCTGCGGCCAGACGGGTATCGACCCCATGGAGATCTTCGGCCTCATCGTCATGCTCATCGTTGCCGCCTTCGCACAGCTCGCTCAGGTCAAGCTGTTCTTTATCGCCGGCATCGTGGCCGTAGCGTGCGGCCTTGCGGGCGACGTCATGAACGACTTTAAGGCCGGTGCCGTGCTGGGCACCAACCCGCGCGCACAGTGGGTCGGCCAGGCCATCGGCGGCATCGTAGGCGCCCTGGTCGCCGCCGCCGTCATGGTCGCGCTCGTCACCGCCTATGGCCCGGACGCCTTTGGCCCCGACAAGAGCTTTGTTGCCGCACAGGCAAGCGTGGTCGCCACCATGGTCTCGGGCATCCCGAGCGTACCGTGGTTCGCAGGCGGCTTTATCGCCGGCATCGTCATGTACTGGCTCGGCATTCCGGCCATGATGATCGGCCTGGGCGTGTACCTGCCGTTCTACATGTCGCTCACGGCCTTCCTGGGCTCCTGCGTTAAGCTCGCCTACGACAAGTGGGCCGCTCACCGCGACGCCGAGGCCGGTCTTTCGGACGAGGAGAAGGCCGCCAAGGACGCCGCCTTCCAGGAGCAGGGCCTGGTTGTCGCCAGCGGCCTGCTGGGCGGCGAGTCTATCGTCGGCGTTATCCTGGCGTTTGTCTCTGTTGGCCTGAGCCTGCTGGGCTAAACCCAATATCAACGCACCCGTGCAGAGCGCGGGGTCGGAGACCATCCGGCCCCGCGCTTTTTTGTCTATTTGACTCTTATGATCCTCACGGCGTTTTTAGTCATGCCGATTGGCCTGACTTCCAGGTCAACAAACCCTGTCTGACACCTCGCTCAACGCGGTGTAGAGTAAAGACGACGGGCGGGATACGCGGCACGTGCCAGAACGAGGTGGACATGGAACTCGATAAACAACAGCTCAAGCGACTGCGCGAGCGCCATCATCGGCGCCATGGCATCCGCCCCGCCCACAGCGAGGCCATGGAGAACGCAAGCCGCTTTCTAAAGCGGGCATTCAACATTCGCGAGGGACGCGCGCCCTATCACGTGATTCGCAAGCGCTTTGTAAACGGGGCGCGCCTGACCGGCTCACACTTATGCATCTTGATCATTGCCATGCTGATCGCGAGCATCGGCCTCGATATCGATTCGGACATCGCCATCGTGGGCGCCATGCTCATCTGCCCGCTCATGGGCTCGGTCCTTGCCATGGCATACGGTATTGCCACGCTCGACCGCGAGATTACCGTCGAGGCCATTGCCAGCCTTGCGCTGCAGATGGCCTTTTGCCTGGTCACATCCACGTTGTACTTTAAGCTCTCGCCCCTTGGCACCACCACTGCCGCCATCATCGACAATTCGACACCGACTGTGTGGGACCTTGCCGTCGCGCTCGCGGGCGGCTTTGCGGGTGGCCTGGGCAACTCGCGCGACCAGGAACCCGCCACGCTCATCGCAGGCGTGGCCGTGGCGACCGCGCTCATGCCGCCCCTGTGCGCGGCGGGCTACGGCATCGCCATCGCAAGCGGGTCGCTGTTTCTCTCGGCGCTTTACGAGTTTGGCATCAATGTAGTCTTTATCGCACTGGCTGCCGAAGCCGTGCTGCTTCTTTTGCGCGTGCCGCTCAAGCGCGACCTGAACGGCGACGGCATTGTGACCGCCGAAGAAGACGCCGAGGTCGGTGAGCTGTCACGCAAGGTGCGCCGCCGCATTATTGTGGGCACGGCGATCTTTGCCATCCCCTGCATCGTTATGACCGCGGGGTCTATTGGCTCGGCGCAGGCCGGCGTGCAGGACGGCTACGGTGTCACCGAAACTACGCGCGAACTTGCCGCGGTGCTGCCGGGCTTTAAGGATTACACCGTCGCCGTCGAGACCTCAGCTGCCGAGGGCGAGGAAGAGGGCATCGTCGAGCGCGAGGTTGTCGCCCACGTGACGACAAGCGAGGCGCTCGGGGCGCACGACCGCCACGTCGCCCGCAAGCTCATAGACCTCAACGTACCCGAACTCGATCGCGTGGAGTTCGATGTGAAGTGATGCCGGCGCGGGATGAATGCTCACACAGACGCAAGTTATGACGAGGCGCAGACGCAATACGGACACGAGCAAATAGCGGGGTGCAGTTCATACCCGCGCCCCGCTCGCTGTTTTATTGCCGTGAATCAGACGTCCGCATCGACATCGCCAGACTCCACCGTAAACGCCGGATCGGTGCTCACAAGATAAAATCGGGTCACCTCAGTATTTCTAATTAGGTAAATCTGCCCCTGATTGCGTCGGCGCGATATATACGCAACGTGAACCGTGCCGAATTCTTCGCCGTTTTCCTTCTTTAATATCAGGATGTTGGGGTCATCCGTACGCTTAAACTGCCCGTCAACGCAGCTGCCGTCTTTGTCGACCAGTTGCCACCGATGGTTATCCTCTTCAAGAAAGGCCAGGGTTTCCAGACTCGTCTTGTCGTCCCGATAGTAACCGTCAATGGCAAACCCTTCGGAAGCGCATTCCTGCATATAGGACGTTTCCCGGCTTATAGCAAACAGCCCTGTAGCGCCCAGGAGCACAGCCAGGCAGACCACTGCAAGGGTTATCGAAGTAGCACGGCGACCCATGTTAGACCAACCGATAGTTGTTTAACGGAGCGCGAAACATACCTGGAACCTCCGATATCAGGGGGAACGTCGCCAGCAGGCTGGTGACAACTATATGCTTCTGACATCAAACCATATGGCTGTCACTCGCGGAGGGGGCATCGGTGAACGGCGTGTTTTCATACTCCATTGGTCAACCCTAAGCGCGGCCCTACAGGTCGCACTTGTACACGCGGTAGATGTACTTTTCGGCTTCCATCTCGTAGGTGGCGATGGGCAGTCCGTAGCGGTCGTACTCGATAAAGGTCTTGGCCATGCCCGATGCCACGAGCATGCTGTTCGAATTGCCGACGCGCTGCGCACTGCTGACGTAGCCCGAGAACGGCACCGCGATCTGGTCTTCGAGCTCGTAGGTGCACGCCACCTCATCCACCGTAAAGATGCGTCCAAACGAATGCGTGCCGCGGCTGTAGTCGGTCACCACCCCGGCGCCCAGCTGGCCCCAGTCGAACTTGGGATAGCTTTCGGCCGCACCAAAGTTGTTGTCGTACAGCAGCACCTGGTAGCGACCGGTCGTTGCCGTGTCAGAACTCGGCAGATACGTCACGCTGTGCTGGCCTGCATTGAGCGAGAAATCGCCCTGGGCTTGCAGCAGCTTGTCCTCAAAGCCCGAGCCGGCCCATTGCCACTCCTTTCTATTTCTGGGTCCATCTTCTCACTGCTGGCGACCAAAAATGATCCGTTTTCCTCCGTCCCCGAGGGATCATTGTTAGTACTTGAAGAAGCCCTCGCCCGAGCTTTCGCCCAGCTTGCCTTCGTCGAGCATCTGCTTGAGGACGGATGCCATGGCCTTAAAGTTGTAGGGCATCATCATCTTTTTGAGCAGCGGGCTCACCAGGCCCGGGACCTTCTGATACTGCATGACGATGTTGTAGGCCGTCTGGATGCCCACCGTGTCGAATACGCGGAACGGGCCCTTGGGAGCGCCGGTGCCGCGCGTCCATGCGAGGTCGATGCTCTTGGGGTCACTCACGCCCGAAACATACAGGTCAAGGCCCGAGAGCAGCCACGGCACCAGCATAGAGTTGAGCAGGTAACCGTTCTTTTCCTTGTTGACGGGAAGTGCCAGCATGCGAATGTCGTTGGCGAAGTCGACGAGCTCGTCGAAATAGCGCTTGTCGGTCTGGTCCTGGGCCATGACCTCGGTCATGGTGTTCTTCCAGATGGAGTTGGCAAAGTGCAGCGACAGGTACTTCTCGGGGCGGCCAGTGTACTTGGCAAAGGTACTCGGCAGTAACGTGGAGGAGTTGGTCACGACGACGGTCTTTTGCGGAAGGACCGGGGCGAGCTTCTTGTAGAAGTCGATCTTTGCCTGTGTGTCCTCGGCCATAGACTCGATGACCAAGTCGGCGTCGGCAACGGCCTTGGCGAGGTCGAGCTCCAGCTTGAGTGTGGAGTAGGCACGCTCAACGGCGGCGAGCGCCGCCTCCCTGTCGAAGGTCTGGTCGCTATCGGCGATACCGGCACACCACTCGCCCGTACCGTCCGCCATACCCTCGATTGCCGCGATGTACTCCTCGCGCACATGATCGATCTTGGGCTGGGTGCGGCCGATGCTGCCCTCGCTGCGCAGCCAAATCGTTACATCAAAGCCGCAGTAGGCAGCCTGAAAGGCAATCTGGCTTCCTAACACGCCGCCGCCGGCAACACAAACGGTCTTGTAGCTCATAGGAACAGTCCTCTCTTACGTAATTCCATAGATGTGTATTTATTCAACCGTAAGGGGACTGCACGCTGGGGGTGGGTTCTATAAACGGACGGTAATTTGCGGCGAACGGCTACATCTGTTCATTAACTCTCGATTTTGAGGGCATTTTTTGACGCTGCTGAACCGCTGTTTTCGGAAGTGCGGGGAAAAATCGGGATTCGCCGACCAGACCGGCTTTTTTTACAACAAAACCGCAGGTCGTGAGAGTCTAAAAAGGCGGTGTGCTCAGGAGGTTCGCGTTTTTTCCCGCACTTCCGAAATTCGAGTGCACAGAAGGCTGCGACAAAACGATTTACGCAACATATGTCCAGCAAAAACGGGCGGTAGCCGGTACGGCTACCGCCCGTTTGTCTCATATCTAGCCCAAAGCAGGCCAGTTACTTCTTAATGCCGCGTCCCAGGCGCTCAGCGACCGACGCCACGGCACTCTCGTCGACCGAGCCGCAGCTCACGCAGCCATCGTGGGCACGCATCTGGCCGGTGACCTCGTCCATCGCGAGCGGCGCCACCTTCTCGAGCTTAAAGCCCTTGCCGGCGCGCATGTTTTCCTTGGCCACGCTGATCATGAGCTTAATGCGGTTGAGCTGGTTGACCTCGGACGCACCGGGGTCGTAGTCCACCGCGACAATGTTGCTCTCGGGGTGCTGGCGGCGCAGCTCCTTGATTACGGCCTTGCCCACCACGTGATTGGGCAGGCACGCGAAGGGCTGCGTGCAGATGATATTGGGTGCGCCGTGGTCAATCAGGTCGAGCATCTCGGCCGTAAGCAACCAGCCTTCGCCCATGTTGTTGCACACCGAAAGCACCGTACGGGCCTTGTCGGCCATGGTGCCGATGCGCTCGGGCGCCTCAAAGCGGCGGGACTTCTCGAGCATCTCCTCCACCGGCGTACGCATCCAGTCCACGAGCTTAATAAGCGCTTGCATGCCCGCGCGCGTAGTGGCAGAGCTTCCCAGCTCGTCCTTCTGCAGCTCGGCATTGCTCATGGAGTACAGGAAGAAGTCGAGCAGGCCCGGCACCACGGCCTCGCAGCCCTCGCGCTCGATCACGTCGACCACATGGTTGTTGGCCGTGGGGTGGAACTTGACCAAGATCTCACCGACCACGCCCACGCGTGGCTTGGTGCCCTCGCCCACAAGCGGCATGGTGTCGAACGCGCGGATGGCCTCGCGGCACAGCTTGGTGTAGTTGTGGCGGTTGAACTTGGGCGCCAGCTTGCGGGCTCGTGTCATGTACTCCTCGTAGAGCGCGTTGGCGGCACCGGGCGTGGCCTCGTACGGGCGGCAGCGGTAGAGCATCTGCATCATCACGTCGCCAAAGAGCACCGCGTAGACTGCCTGCTTAAGCAGCGCCGGCGTAATCTTAAAGCCGGGGTTGTCCTCGCCCAGCGCCACGGCCGAAAGCGAGATCACCGGGATCTCGGGGTGGCCGCTCTCGCGCAGGGCCTTGCGGATGAGCGCGATGTAGTTGGTGGCACGGCAGCCGCCGCCGGTCTGGCTGATAACCACGGCCGTCTTGGACAGGTCATACCGACCGCTCTCGATGGCCTCCATAATCTGGCCGGTCACCAAAATGGACGGATAGCAAATGTCGTTGTTCACGTAGCGCAGACCGGCCTCAACGGCGTCGTGATCGGTCGAGGGCAGCAGCTCCAGATTGTAGCCGGCACCGCGGAACACCTCTTTGACCAGGTCGAAGTGGATCGGCGCCATCTGCGGGCACAGGATGGTGTAGCCCTCCTCGCGCATCTGCTCGGTAAAGGGCACCTTGGGCCACGCGGTCGAAGCGCTCTCACGCTGCGCTTCGAACGTGTACTTGCGGCTCGCGAACGCGGGGGCATCCGTGGAAGGGGCCACCGGCGCGGCATCGCCCTGCTCGTAAGCCTCGCCCGCGGCCGTGGCCTCGGCCAAGCGCTCGGCCTCCTGGTCCTTGAGCGCCGCCATGAGCGAGCGGATGCGGATACGCGCGGCGCCCAGGTTGGACACCTCGTCGATCTTGAGCACGGTGTAGATCTTGCCGCTGGCCTCCAGGATCTCCTGCACCTGATCGGTGGTCAGAGCGTCCAGGCCGCAGCCGAAGGAGTTGAGCTGGATCAGGTCCAGGTCGTTGCGCATCGTCACAAAACGGGCGACGGCGTACAGGCGGCTGTGGTACATCCACTGGTCGACGACGCGAATCGGACGCTCAGGCTTCACGAGATGCGCAAGCGAATCCTCGGTAAAGACCGCAAAGCCAAAGCTCGAGATAAGCTCGGGCAGGGCGTGGTTGATCTCGGGGTCGTTATGGTAGGGACGGCCGGCGAGCACGATGCCGTGACCGCCGTGGTCCTCGACCCACTTAAGAGCCTCCTCGCCCATGGTCTGAATATCCTCGTGGAAACGCGCATCGGCCTCAAAGGCAGCGTTAACGGCGGCATCGACCTCGGAGCGCGTGATCTTGGGACCGCGCACGCGACCTCGACCGGCCTCAGCATCGGCCACGCGGTCGACGGCGAGCACCTGGTACAGGCGGCGCTTGAGCTCGGTCTTATCGTGATAGGGCACAAATGGGTACAGGAACTCGATATTCTGCTCGCGAATCTCGTCGATATTGAGCGCCAGCGCCGTGGGGTAGCTCATGACGATGGGGCAGTTATAGCAGTTGCCTGCCGTCGGATCCTCCTTGCGCTCCCAGCGCACGCACGGCATCCAGATGAAGTCGACGTCACGGTCGATGAGGTTCATCACATGGCCGTGGCTCATCTTTGCCGGGTAGCACACGCTCTCGGACGGCATGGACTCGATGCCCGCCTGGTAGGTCTTCTTGCTTGACTGGTCGGACAGCTGCACGCTAAAGCCCAGACGCGTAAAGAACGCGTGCCAGAAGGGGTAGTTCTCGTACATGTTGAGCGCACGGGGGATGCCGACGGTGCCGCGCGGGGCCTCGTCGGGGCTCAGCACCTCGCGGTTAAAAAGCAACTCGTTTTTCTTTTTGAAGAGGTTGGGGGCCTCGGTCTTCTGCTTTTTGTGGCCGGCGCCCTTCTCGCAGCGGTTGCCGGTAATGAAGCGCCTGCCGCCGCCAAAGTCGTTGACGGTGAGCTGGCAGTTGTTGGAGCAACGGCCGCAGCGGACGTGCTTTTGCGTCACGGTGAGGTGCGCGATGTCCTCGGCCGAAAGGATGGTCGAGGTGCCGTCGGCGCCGGCGCGATCACGGGCGAGCAGGGCCGCACCGTAGGCGCCCATGCAGCCGGCGATGTCGGGGCGTACGGCATGCACGCCGGTGAGCTGCTCAAACGCGCGCAGCGTGGCATCGGACATAAAGGTGCCGCCCTGGACGATCACCTGGCTGCCGATCTCCTTGGGGTCGCGCAGCTTAATGACTTTGAACAGGGCATTCTTGATGACGGAATAGGACAGGCCGGCCGCGATGTCGCCCACCGTGGCGCCTTCCTTTTGCGCCTGCTTGACGCGCGAGTTCATAAAGACCGTGCAGCGGCTGCCCAGGTCGACGGGGGACTTGGCATGGATGGCGGCATCGGCGAACGCGCGGACGTCCATGTTCATAGAGACGGCGAAGCTCTCGATAAAGCTACCGCAACCCGACGAGCAAGCCTCGTTGAGCATGATGTGTTCGATGACGCCGTCCTTGACGCGCAGGCACTTCATGTCCTGGCCGCCGATGTCCAGAATGAACTCGACGCCGGGCAGGAACGCCTTGGCGCCGCGCAGGTGCGCGACGGTCTCAATCTCGCCGGAGTCGGCCTTGAGGGCCTCGATGAGCAGCGCCTCGCCGTAGCCTGTGGTGGTCACGTGGCCGATGGTGCAGCCCGCGGGGATGTGGTTGTAGAAATCGGCCATGATGACCTTGGCCGTGCCTAGGATGTCGCCGTTGTTGTTGCCGTACCAGGTGTGCAGCAGCTGACCGTCCTCGCCCACGAGCGCGGCTTTCATGGTGGTGGAGCCGGCGTCGATACCGATGAACACGCGGCCGGTGTAGCCTTCGAGCTTGCCCTTGGGGACGACTTCCTGGTCGTGGCGGTTCTTGAACTCGGCAAAGTCCTCGTCGTTGGCAAAGAGCGGATCCAGACGCTCGACCTCGGCACCTTGTGTGTCACCCAGGGCATCGATGGCCTCGATGAGCTGCGGGAACGTGCTGAGCTTGTTGGACTCGTGCGCCATGGCGGCGCCGCTCGCCACAAACAGGTGAGCGTTTTGGGGCACGATACGGTGTTCCTCGTCCAGGTTGAGCGTGAGGTAGAAGCGGTGACGCAGCTCGGAGAGGTACTGCAGCGGGCCGCCCAGGAAGGCGACGTTGCCGCGGATGGGACGGCCGCACGCCAAGCCCGAGATAGTCTGGGTCACGACGGCCTGGAAGATGGAGGCGGCCACGTCCTCGGGGCGGGCGCCCTCGTTGAGCAGCGGCTGGACGTCGGTCTTGGCAAAGACGCCGCAGCGGCTGGCGATGGGATAGATGGTGGTGGCGTTGGCCGCGAGCTCGTTGAGGCCGCTCGCGTCGGTGTGCAGCAGGGTTGCCATCTGGTCGATGAACGCGCCCGTACCACCGGCGCAGGTGCCGTTCATGCGCTGCTCGATGCCGTTGTCGAAGTAGATGATCTTGGCGTCCTCGCCGCCTAGCTCGATGGCGACATCGGTGGCCGGGATAAGGGTCTCGACGGCGCGTTTGCTGGCAATGACCTCCTGGACAAACTCCAGGTCGAGCCACTGGGACAGCAGCAGGCCGCCCGAGCCGGTAATGGCGCAGGTCATCTGGGCCGTCGGCAGCACGGTCGCAGCACCTTCGAACAAATCGCGGGCGCAAGCGCGGACGTCGGTGTGGTGGCGCTGGTACTTGGCGTAGACGATCTGGTTGTCGTCGTTGAGCACGGCAAGCTTAACGGTGGTGGAGCCCACGTCGATGCCCAGGTGCAGGTTGCCGCGAGCGTTCTCGGGGTTGAAGATCGCGCCTTCGGGGGCCTGGCCGGCGGCTACGGGATCGGCGGCGGTGGCGGGCTCGCTAGCGACGGACGTCTCCCCTGCCGCGTTCTTGGCATCGGCAACTGCCTCGGCAACTTTCTCGGCAGCTGCGGTCGCGGCCTTCTGCGCGGCATCCACCACGGCGGGTGCAGCCTCACGCGCGGCAGCGACCATACGGTCCTTAATGCCCTCGACGAGTTTGCTCATTGTCTCTCCTCTTAGTTGTTGGACTCGACGGCTGCGGCGGTGTCGGCCGCGTCCTCGAGCTGCAGGTTCAATAGCTTCATGCCGTATTCCGGCACGTTGATATCAATGGGTTGGCCATACAGGTCACCAGGGCGCACAAAAGCGAGCACCGTCATAATGCGCGCCATGGCCTCGGGCGATTCGGTGAGCCCACGCTCAAACCAGCGCTGAATCATGCCGACCTCGGCACTCACGACGTAGGTGACGTAGTAGTCAAAGAACGTGCCCAGCGCCAGGCCCAAAATGCCCGTCTGCGCACGCGGCACCACGGCCTCACGAGCGGTGTCGATGATCCTTTTTATGAAGGCCTGGTCGCCGCCCGGACCCAGCAGCGCACCGATTAAGTCGCGGTTGGCCGCAAGATAACGCAGCAGCTCAACCGAACCGGGCGCCGGCTCGAGCTCATCGATGCTGTGATAGAGATCGGGCAGCTGAGCTGCGGTGATGAGCTCAATGCGCTCACGGATCTCGGCCAGCAAGCCGTCCTCGATTTGATTGATAAAGTCGGGGATATCGCGGTAGTGCGAATAGAACGTGCGGCGCGTAAGGCCAGCGCGCTCGGTGAGCGACGCGACATTAATGCGCGAAAGGTCGCCGCTTTCGGCAAGCTCGCTGGCAAGTGCCTGGCGAAGGGCACGCTGCGAGCGAAGGGACCGGCGATCGCATTTCTCGAGCTGGGACAAGCGTCCTCCTTGTTACTCAACCTGTGCGCTATTGCACAGTGCGAGTATTATTGCACACCGTGTGCATCAACACGTAAAGGCAATATTTTGGATGTGACAAAGGGACAGTCCCTTTGTCACAACCCACCTGGCTTTTGGAGCGGCATTACCGATTGTCCAAAATGTCATTCGTGGGTAGAATAATGTCGACGGCAGCCCAAGTTCTGCAAAGCTGGGCAGCGCCGTTGTTTGCATTAGGGGGTCAACGCCTTAGCGGCGGCGACCCCTTCTGTTGCGCTTCGAACGCTGCTTGAGTGCCTCGGAAAGGCCGACAAGCGCCGTGAAGAACGAGACCAAAGCGGTCAGAAGTCTCACGAAATCAATCAAATCGGTCATGGGCATCACCTCCCATCAGATGGAGGGCGTTGCCCGGCACATGGAACTGCCGCCAACAGTATCAATTCTATCAAAGCGCAGTTAGATATGCGAATGTTTGTTCGTATTTCAGAAGATCGGAGCTCGGGTACGGCGAAGGAACAGTTCCTTTGCCGTACCCGAGCTTGTCGCCGAACTGCCACCTACATTTTTCGAGTTATTCGGCCACGCTGCTAGTTCTGCATAAATGCACCGCCGGGATTATCTGAGGGTTTTTGTCCTTATTTGAGCGCATACATGCCCATTTGCGCACTTACGACACCGAATCAAACACCATTAGAGGTATGAATGTTCCCGAGAGGGCATCTTTAGCCATTTAACGACCTCCGACAGGCCGAATAACTCGAAATTTGTTGGTGGCGAAAGCGAGACAGTCCTATACGCCAAAAGCCGGCATCTCCCATGTGACAGAGGGGCTGTCCCTTTGTCACATTATTCGATGACGGTGCGGGAGTTTTGCTTGTGCATGGTGGCGAGCATGTGTTTGGGAACGGCGTGGACCATGCAACTGCCGATAGTCGCGCTCGCGGCGGCCTTGGCTGCATCGCTTGCGTTTTTGGTCGCGTAGCTGTGACGAAAACGATTGAGCATGGCGATATCGTTGCCGCCGTCGCCGTAGACCGCGACCTCATCCTCGGCAATACCGTAGTAGCCCGCCAGCCAGGCCACGCTCTCGCCCTTGTTGCACGCCACGTCCGTGATCTCGAACATCACCGGATCGAACGGCGCGTTGACCACGCGGTCCGATCGCTCGGCCAAATATGCTTTAAGGTCACGCTCCAGCTCGGGCGAGGTCACGCGGCAGTTGATCTTGCACACATCGTGGCGCAGGATGTCGCCGATCGACTGGTCGAAATACTGTTCCTCGTGATACCCGCCGCGCGCACGCATGCCGCGCATCACAATACGCTTGATGGGGCTGTCCTTTTTAAAGCCCGCCTGGTGCATCTCGAACGACCCACTCGAGAACATGCCATCGGGCGTGGAGCAATCAAAGCAAATGTCCGGGAACGCCTTGAGCAGCTCCTCGGTAACCTGCGGGTCGATGGTCCAGGTTTTGAGCACCTCGCCATGACTGTCGCGCACGATGGATCCATTGGAGCAGCAGGCGTCAAGCGCCAGGCCCGTAAAGCCATGCTCGCCGATCGGCAGCGTCGAGCGTCCGGTCGCGGGAACCACATGCAGGCCAGCTTCGGTCAGCTCGCGAATGGCACGGCGAATGGTCCCGTCTGCCTCGTGCAGGGCATTCAACAGCGTTCCGTCTAAGTCGCTCGCAAACATCTTGATCATGGGCATGCCTCTCCTTCGTCTGCACGATATTGTAGACGAAGGAGAGGCATGCCCAGACAATGGCGTCCCTGCGCGGCGGGACAATGCTTCCGCAAATCCACGGTGCCCCAGCGCGTTAAGGCAATCGCCACAAGCGACTTTTCAGCCGATAAAACAGCGCCGTCGTCAACGTCAGCACCGCCAACATGCCTGCGAATACAATCGCCGGTGTCCATCGATCATATGCGAGCCCGTAAACCAATTGGCCAATAGGCGTTGCACAGGAAAGCGTCATATAAACGAGTGCCAGCACTTTTCCGCAGAATTCCTTTGGCGCTGACCGCTGAACAAATGAAACGATTTCGACCGATGTAATGCTTGCCCACGCCATGACCCATGCCGAGCCGGCCGCAAGCGCGGCAAACGCTAATTCATCAGGACCGCTCAGTAGCGTGACAATAATCGGCACGACTCCAAAACAGATCATCGCAACATATCGACATATGCCCTTGAAGGAAAAACGATGCGGCCAAATACCGACCAAACCACTGCCGACAAGACCACCTAAGCCCATAGCCACCTCAATAATCCCAACGAAGGATGACTGCATTCCGAGATGCTTTGCAACAATAACGGGAGCACCAATCGTTAACCCAACTAACGCAAGGTTCAAAATAGCCGCAATCAAAAACACAACGAGCAATGATGAGTTTTGAGACAGGTACCGAATCAACTCCCGAAAATCGTTTCGGCGTGTCGTACGAGTCGCGCCGTCTCCCATCGTTTCAGATGAGGCATTTTGCTTGAGTGCGCCCCCGAACAGCAGGGCTGAAATCGTAAACGTCAACGCCGCGGTTTCGCATAGAGTATCGATACCAAAGCACCCATAGACTGCCGTCCCGACTACAGGCCCCAAGATATTGCTCATCATGATTATCTGCGAGACCAACGCAGTGGCACGCTCAACCTTTTCTTGGCCCGTCATGCGCACCGCCTCAATTTGAAGCATCGGTTTCAGCAGCGATTGGATGCCATATTGGACGCAAAGCATTGCTGCCACGACAACCGCAAGAGGCAGCGAACGCTTCATGGGGATAAACAGCAGTGATGCAGCCATCAGAACAATGCCGAGCGCCACAAGAACCCCGCGATGTCTTCCCCGATCCGCCAAAATCCCGCCAACCGGAGTCGCGAGCACGCCCGGTATGAACGCTATCGCCGCGACGGCGCCATATAACGTTGAGGAGCCGCTGCAATCGAACAAGTAAAGCGGGCACGCAAAGCACAGTGCCGACAGCATCGAATACGCACACAGCTGTGCAACAAGAAGACCAAATAGCCTGATAGATCGCACTGTTTTTGGCGCCAATGAAACGCTAATTCTTCGCATCCCAGCCATAAGCCTGCCCCCAAATACATACTGTTAGTATGTATTTAATGACTTGAAAAGGGCAGCCGTGGCTACCCTCACAAATCAATTACATACCGTTGGTATCTATATTACCACCCGGCACGGTTCCATACGTCCCAAATCTGGGCCGTTGTCTGGAGCACTTCATTACCCAAATCAAGCCCCACCGCGGCCGCCATCTGCGCCAAACATTGTGCGCGAGCAAGCATTCGCTCCTTGGACTCGAGCGGACGGAACAATGGCAGCAGCCAAAGATTCGCCAACAACGATACGGCCTCCGCCGCTTCGTGCGGGCATTCGCACGCAATGGAGCCGTCGGCGATGCCCTCCTCGATTACTGGCAAGAGATTGCCATCGGCCGACTCGTCAAACGAACCTTGGTACTGCATCGCCAGCAGCCGCGAGCTTTTTACCGGATCCGCCGCAGGATGCATGCGTGCCCATAGCTCGATTTGCGGAACGACGGACTCGGGCGCGTACAGCCGCTTAAGCTTTTGGGCTCCGGTCATATTACCGGTACCAAGCGTTGAGCGACGGCGCTCAACAATCGGAGCCATTGCCCGATCAAATGCGGCGTTGAAAATCTCCTCTTTGCTCTTAAAGTGATGATAGACAGCACCCTTGGTCATGCCATCGAGGCGGTCGACGATGTCTTGAATGCTCGTCCCCTCATAACCCTGTACGCAGAATAGCTCCAGCGCCGCGTCGAGAATCTTCGCGACCGTCTCCTCGGGATATTTATTACGACCCATAATCCGTCCATCCGCAACGCATGTCTTGTGCCTCATTGCAGCATTTTAACGTTGCGGATGGTAGACGGTCGATTCTACACCGCGGCGGGACCGTGCTCGCCGGTACGGATGCGGATGACTTCCTCGACCGGCTCGACCCAAATCTTGCCGTCTCCAACGGCACCGGTGCGAGCAGCGTTGCAGATGATGTCGACAATGCCATCGACATGTTCATCAGCGCAAATGAGTGTGAACTGTACCTTAGGAATCGTGTTGACAAGCAACTCGTTGCCGCGCACGTACTCCTTCCAGCCATGCTGTGCGCCGCAGCCCTGCACCTGGTTGATAGTCATACCACGAACATCAGCAGCAAACAGCGCGTCTTTAAGAACCTCAAGCTTCTCCTGGCGCACGATAGCCGTGATCTTTTTCATAATGAATTCCTCTCCTTAATAAAGAAATGAATTGCCATTCAATGACGCGGGTTTCCCAGGTGCCGCAGATTGGGTTGAAAGAGGAGCGCCGCGTACTTTTGTACGCAAGCGACGGTTTGAAACCCAAGGTGCGGTGCCTGGGGAAGCCGCGCGACGGTTTGAAGGGCAAGGTGCGGAGCCTGGGAAAGCCGTGCTGCTAATCGAGTCCCGAGAAGGAGGGATATGCGCTCTCGCCGTGTTGACTCGCATCCAAGCCCAGCGCCTCGTCGGCCTCGTCCACACGCAGGCTGCCGTGGAACAGTGCCTTGACCACCGCGGCGATCACCAAATCGAGCACCATCACGATAACGACCGTCACTACAATGCCCAGAACCTGCGAGACGAGCAGCGACACGTCGCCCGTGTAGAACAGGCCGCCCTTACCGGTCCATGAAAGCTCCGGCACGCAGAACAGACCCGTGAGCACGCCACCCAAGATGCCGCCGATACCGTGGCAGCCAAACGCATCGAGCGCATCGTCGTAGCCGAACTTGGTCTTGAGATGGCTGATGGCCAAGTAGCAGACGGGCGAGACGATCAGGCCCATGACCAGTGCCGCCCACGGCTCGACAAAGCCCGCACCCGGCGTGACCACCACAAGGCCCGCAACCAGACCGGTGCTGGCACCCACCAGCGTGGGGCGACCGGTGTGCACGCGCTCGACGGCAAGCCACGAGACCATGCCCGCCGCGCTGGCCGTCACGGTGTTGAGGATGCCGAGTGCCGCCACGGCGTCGGCCTTGAACTCGCTGCCGCCGTTAAAGCCAAACCAGCCAAACCAAAGCAGCCCGGCGCCCAGCGCCACAAACGGCACGTTATGCGGGCGGTAGCTCACCATGCCAAAGCCTCGGCGTCGGCCGAGCATCAGGCAGAGAATCAGACCCGTCAGACCGGACGAAATGTGTACCACGTCGCCACCGGCAAAGTCGAGCGCGCCGATGATGTCGCCGATAAAGGAGCCATCGCCGCCCCAAACCATGTGGGCGAGCGGCGCATAGACCACAAGCAGCCAAATGCCCAGGAAAGCCGCCATGGCACCAAACTTAACGCGGCCGGCCAGGCTGCCCGTGACGATAGCGGCCGTGATCATGGCAAACGCCATCTGGAAGGCGATGTTGATAATCTCCGGGTAGACGGCGCCGTCCGACGCGGTACCCTCGGCCGCCTGCAGCACCTGATTGAGCACCGGCAGGCACAGCAGCTGGTCAAGGCCTCCAATAAACGGGATGGAACCGTCGCCGCCGTAGGCCAGCGACCAGCCGGCAACAATCCACAACACACCGACCAGGCCAATGGCGCCAAAGCACATGAGCATGGTGTTGATGACATTTTTGCGCCTGGACAGGCCGCCATAGAAAAACGCCAGACCCGGTGTCATTAAAAACACGAGCATGGTGCAGATGAGCATAAACGTTGTCGATCCCGTATCGTACATTCGCTCCCCCTTGGTCGCATGAACGTTGACGGCGCCCATAATGCGGCCGAGGGGCAACTGGTGTAGACCAGATGCGGCGTTGTTAAACGCTGCGTTGTCGAATGGAAACGGTGCCGCAATCTTGGAAACGGCGCGGCAATGGACGCGAAACGAACGGGAAATACGCGAACAAGGGAGCCGTGAGCGCCCATCCCGGCTAGCGCCGAAACAGCTCGTGGGCGCGGTCGCGGAGATTAGTTGCTCGAATGACACCTTCGTAGCGATTGATGCGCAAGCGCGGGAAGGCGTTAAAGAAGCGTAGGTCGCGACGACTGAGCGATACACTCGGCACCGGACGGCTCATGCGCTTACCGGCAAGGCGACGACTGAGCGACGGACGCGGCATGCTCGGCGCGGCATCGGCCACGCGGCGGGCAGCGAGCGCCAGGCCGCGAGCACCATCCGAGATAAACGTCGGCATCGAAGCCTTCTCGCGCAGGGCATCGAGCGTCGCGTCGCCCAGCTCGGCCAGCCACGCGTTAACGGCACGGCTGCGGATATGCGTCTGTGCCACCGAGTCGATCGCCGAATCGGGAATACGTTCGAGCATAGAGTCGGACGCATCGGCAAGCGACTCGTTGATGCGGTCGGCAAGGTCGGCGCGCACGCGCTCCAGCTGATCGGACAGACGCCGCCAGCTCGCCAGCGAGCACAACGCGTCGACCATCATCGCGACCGCGACGATAAAGGCGGACAGCCGCACAATCAGCACCGGCAGATGGCCAAGCAGCCCCAGCAATGCCGGCTCCACTAAACGGCAAATACACAACGCACCCAAGCCAAACGCGCAAGCCCAGTACAGACAGATACGCCCGTGCAGGTTAAACGGCAGATGCGAATAGTCCCAAAAGCGAGCGCCCGTTGTTTTTTCCAACAGCACGCCCACACTGTACTCAATCACGCTGCATACGAGCGCCGCAGCGACAAACTGGCTCGAGGCATCCGGAATCCCGCGCAACAGCAGCCAGCAGGCAATGCCGCCCGCGCCATAGATGGGGCAGCACGGTCCCAGCAAAAAGCCGCTGTTGGCAAAGCGCCCGTGGTTGAGCATGGCGCAGACTGTCGATTCCCATGCCCAACCGCAAAAACCGTAGAAGGCAAACGAGAGCACCAGCGCCGAGAGCGGGCAGGCGGCAAGCGTCGCGCCGTCAAATGCCATGTCGATCGCGGTCCCCACCGTCTACCCTCTCCTCTTTTCGTTCGAGCCCTCGTTCGAATCGTTCGCGCCGCCTTTGCGCGGTAGACGGCCGGCGACCGTCTCGCGCAGCGCGCACCATTTATCTGCCAGGCATACAATCCAAGCCTCACGACACGTCGGCGGCACTGGCACCAGCGGAAACATATGCCGCACGATGATATTCCGCTCGCGCGACGTCAGCTCAAAATCTTCCTCCGCACGTGCCAGGGCAAAAAACGGGTGGCGAAAGCCATGCAGCCGATGGCGTGGGTCGGGATCGTGCCAGTCATAGAGAAAGTAATCGTGCAGCAGGGCCCCGCGTAGCAACGAGGCGCGGTCGACCGAGACACCGACGCGGCCCAGGCGCTCGGCAAAGGACAGACTTGCCCGCGCCACCGAGGTCACATGCGTATACACCGTCACATCGCCATGCTGGATAAACTCGCGCGTCAGGTCCAGACGGCCCGCCTGTGCCAGTTGACGGGCAGCACGGTCTACTTCGCACGCGATTTTCTCGGCACGAACGACATCGGACATGCTGCCTCCTTCCAGCGACTCACGGCGACAAGCCACGGCCTGTGCACAATCGATAAAAACATCATGGAACACATCAGTATGGCATCGGACAAAACGTTTTGCCCCACCAGTTGGCGAATTACCGCGCCGCCGTCACATATCAAACGCCAAAATGTGCGAGACTGTCTTGTGCAATTGTGCCGGCCGAGGGAGCGCCGGCGCTCGATTCGCATGGAGTAACCCACAACGATGCTGCTTACGCAAACGACAACGCCCGAGGACGTCAAGGCTCTCGACCGCGCCGAGCTTCCGCTGCTCTGCGGCGAGATCCGTCAGGCAATCCTCGAAAGCTCCGCCGCCGTCGGCGGGCACGTTGCCCCCAACTTGGGCGTCGTTGAGCTTACGGTTGCGCTTCATCGCGTGTTTAACTCCCCCATCGACAAGATTGTCTTTGACGTTTCGCACCAGACCTACGCCCACAAGGCGCTGACGGGGCGCGCGTACACTTATATCGATCCGGAGCGTTATGGTGAGGCTTCTGGCTTTGCCAATCCCGACGAGTCCGAGCACGACCTGTTCGCCATGGGCCATACCTCCACGTCGGTGAGCCTGGGCTGCGGCCTTGCCCACGCGCGCGACCTGGCGGGCGATACGTACAACGTCATCACCATCATTGGCGACGGCTCGCTTTCGGGCGGCCTGGCGTTTGAGGGCTTTAACAATGCCGCCGAGCTCGACAGCAACCTGATCATCGTCGTCAATGACAACGACCAGTCCATCGCCGAGAACCACGGCGGCCTCTATCGCAATCTGGCCGAGCTGCGCGCCAGCAACGGCGGCTGTGAGCGCAACATTTTCCGCGCGATGGGGCTCGACTACCGCTATCTGGACGCCGGTAACGATGTGTTGGCCCTCGTCGATGCGCTGCAGGAACTGCGCAATATCGATCATCCCATCGTGCTGCACGTCTCCACCGCCAAGGGCAAGGGCTTTGAGCCGGCCCAGAGCGACCCGGAACGCTGGCACCACGTGGGTCCGTTTGACATGGCGACCGGCCGCAAGCTCTGCCCGGGTCATCCGAGCGAGCCCGCACCGCGCACCTATGCCGATATTACGGGCGAGGCCCTGAGCGCTGCCATCGAGCGCGATCCGCAGGTCGTGGGCATCACGGCCGCCACGCCCTACATCATGGGCTTTACACCCGAGCTTCGCGCTGCCGCCGGCAAACAGTTCGTCGATGTGGGCATTGCCGAGGAGCACGCCGTGACCTTTGCCACCGCGCTTGCTCGCTCGGGCGCCAAGCCAGTCTTTGGTGTGTACGGCACGTTTTTGCAGCGCGCCTACGACGAGCTCTGGCACGACCTGTGCCTCAACGATGCCCCCGCAACCATCTTGGTGTTTGGCGCGTCGATCTTTGGCACCACATCTGAGACACACCTCTCGTTCTTTGATATTTCCATGCTGGGCGGACTTCCTAACATGCACTACTTGGCGCCGGTCTGCATGGAGGAATACCTGTCCATGCTGAGCTGGTCGCTCGACCACCGCGAGCATCCCGTGGCGATTCGTGTACCTGGTATTGGCCTGGTGAACCGTCCCGATCTGGCGCCCGCTGAAGACACCGACTACAGCGCCGTTCGCTACAACGTGGTGCGCCAGGGTCACGACGTTGCCGTGCTCGCGCTCGGCGATTTCTTTGAGCTGGGCGAACGCGTGGCAAACCGCTTGGCCGCCGAGTACGGCATCGAGGCCACGCTCGTCAACCCGCGCTTTGCAACCGAGCTCGACCGCGAGTTCCTCGACAGCCTTGCCGCCGAGCATCGCGTTGTCGTCACCCTCGAGGACGGCATCTTGGACGGCGGCTGGGGCGAGCGTGTCGCGTGCTACCTGGCCTGCACGCCGTTGCGCACGCGCACCTTCGGCATCGCCAAGGGTTTCCCCGACCGCTACGACCCCAACGAGTTGCTTGCTCAGAACGACATGACGGTCGAGAACATGGCCGCCGAAGCCGTGAGACTACTCAACGAGTAAGAAAACCTCCGCAAGGGAAGCATCCCTGCGGAGGTTTTTGTTTTCACAGCTCAATTATCTCACTCTGTAACATCTAGGGCCCGAATTCCCGTCTACCTGTTACAGATCGAGATAAGACGTCGTAGTCCCAGACCTTTGTCTCAATCTGTAGCAGATAGGGACCTTTTGACCGTCCAGATGTTACAGATTGAGACATTCGAATTCCCCTGAAGAGAAAATCTCGATCTGTAACAGTTACTCGGCAAAAATGGCTGCAGATGTTACAGATCGAGACAAAACAGCAAGGCATGCCACCACATCTGCAAGAACCTCCACAAAGGTGCCTGTCCCTTTTTGGTAGGTAGAATAACCCATAAGGCAAGTATGTTTCTGAGTTATTTCGTGTTGACCCATTTGAGCGCGATAGGGTATAACTCTACTCAACCGCTAGGGATTTTATTGAGAAAGGTGTTCTACTATGAGCAAGAACCTCTCCCAGCAGGTCGTTCTCGACCGCCGCGGCTTTGTCGCCGCTACCTTCGCAACCGTCGCCGGCCTTGGTCTTGCCGGCTGCTCCGACACCAGCGCCGAGGCCGACAAGGGTTCCGCCGCCGGCTCCTCCAAGGGCTCCGAGGATACCGAAGCTTCCACCACGCTCGACGCTAAGGCATTCGACAAGCTCGTCGACAACGGCCCCAAGGCCGATGACGACGCCATCGCCGCCAGCACCTGGGCCACGGCCGTCAAGGACGCCGGCGTCTTTAAGATCGGCGGCGTTCAGACCTCTACGCTCTTCTCCCTCCTCAACGAGAAAGACGGTCAGACCCGCGGCTTCGACGCCGGTATCGCACAGCTCCTGTCCAACTACATTCTGGGCGAGAACAAGGTCGAGATCACCCAGGTGACCTCGGACACGCGCGAGTCCGTCCTGCAGAACGGCCAGGTCGACGCCGTCTTTGCCACCTACACCATCACTGACGAGCGCAAGAAGCTTGTCTCCTTTGCCGGCCCCTACTACTACACCCAGCAGGCCATCCTGGTGCTCGCCGATAACGACGACATTAAGAGCGTCGACGACCTGGCCGACAAGAACGTCGCCGTCCAGTCCGGCTCCAACGGCCCCGCCATCCTGGAGGAGTTCGCTCCCAAGGCCAGCCAGCAGGAGTTCAAGACCGACGAGGAGGCCCGCCAGGCACTCCAGCAGGGCCGCGTTGACGCCTACGTCATCGATAACAACATGCAGCAGAGCGCCCTGGTCCGCGAGCCCGGTAAGTACAAGATCGCCGGCAAGCCCTTCGGCAGCAAGGAGCCCTATGGCATTGGCCTGCCGCTCGATTCCGACGGCGTCGCCTTTGTCAACGACTTCCTTAAGAAGATCGAGGATGATGGCACCTGGACCGAGCTGTGGCAGATCTGCATCGGCGACCGTACGGGCGACACCAACGTTCCCGAGCTGCCCGAGATCGGCGCCTAGGCAGCAAGCCTGGTAACGGCCGCAACGAAACCATACGGAAACGCACGATGCGCTTTATTGCGGTAAACTGTTTCCTCACTGAGTTGTCGGGGCTTCCGTACACACGGGAGCCCCTTTCCTTATCGGCGGGAGGTCCGCATGAGTCTCTCCGAACTCTGGTCGCTCTATGGCCAGAACTATATCGACGCGCTGCTAGCAACCTGGGGCATGACGCTTGAGTCGTTTGCCATCGCCATGGTGCTGGCCGTTGCCGTCACTGTGATGCGCGTGTCGCCGCTCAAGCCGCTGCGCGTCTTTGGCGACCTGTATGTCCAGGTCTTCCGTAACATCCCCGGCATCGCGCTGCTTATCATCGTCGTCTACGCGCTGCCGCCGCTCAAGGTCGTCCTGCCCTACCGCACCTGCGTTATCGTCGCCACGGTCCTTTTGGGCTCGGCCTTTGGCTCCGAGAACTTTATGAGCGGTATCAACACTGTTGGCGTCGGTCAGGTCGAAGCCGCACGTTCGCTCGGCATGAGCTTTAACCGCATCCTCGCCAAGATCGTGATTCCGCAGGCACTGCGCTCGAGTGTGTTGCCCATGACCAACCTCTTTATCGCCGTCATGCTCACCACCGCACTCGGCAGCCAGGTGCCGCTTAAACCGCAGGAGCTCACCGGCGTGGTGAGCTACATCAACACGCGCTCGCTCGGCGGCGTCGCCGCGTTCTTTATCTCGGCGCTCGGCTACCTGGGCACAGCCTTTGTGGTGAGCCACATTGGCAACCACATCGATAAGAAGGTGAGGATCCTCCGATGAGCAAGCATTCCTCCCCTGCACTCACCATGCGCGATGCACTCTACGAGGCTCCCGGCCCCAAGATGCGCGCCAAGATTCGCATCGGCACCGCCATCTCGCTTGTTGCCGTCGCCGCACTCGCCATCCTCGTGTTGCAGCGCTTTTATGTGACCGGTCAGCTTTCGGTCCACTATTGGTATTTCTTTACACACCTCACTACCTGGAAGTTCTTGCTTGCCGGCTTTGAGGGCACCGTTAAAGTCGCACTCACCGCTGGCGCCATCGCGCTGGTGCTGGGCTTAGCCCTTATGCTCGGCCGTACCAGCGACATCAAGCCGCTGCAGCTGGTCTGCCGCGTGCTCACCGATTTCTTCCGCGGTGTGCCGAGCCTGCTGTTCATCTACTTCTTCTTTTTGGTGCTGCCCCAGTACAAGATCGCGCTGCCGTCGTTTTGGATGCTCACGCTTCCCGTCGCGCTCGCTGCCGCCGGCGTGCTGGCCGAGATCTTCCGCGCCGGCGTCAACGCCGTGCCGCGCGGCCAGGTCGAGGCGGCCCAGGCACTCGGTCTCTCCAAGGCTAAAATCACCTTTAAAATCGTGCTGCCACAGGCGATTCGGTTTATCATTCCGTCGTTGATTTCTCAGCTTGTAGTCGTGGTCAAGGACACCACCGTCGCCTACGTGGTGAGCTACCCCGACCTCATGCAAAACGCCCGCGTGCTCATTACCAACTACGACGCCCTCGTGTCGGTCTACCTGGTTATCGCGGTCATCTACATCCTCATCAACGTCGCGATCAACAAGGCCGCTGTCTACGTTTCGCACAAGACCGGCGCGACCATCATCCGCTAACGCTTTACCATTTCGAGTCATAAGGAGCCGAGCACCATGGCACAGAGCACCTCTTCCACCGGCAATCAGCCGCTGATCGAGCTCAGACACGTCGATAAGCACTATGGCGATCTACACGTCCTCAACGACATCAATCTCTCGGTCGACCGCGGCGAGGTCGTCGTTGTGATCGGGCCCTCGGGCTCGGGCAAGTCGACCATGTGCCGCACTATCAACCGTCTGGAAACCATCGACTCGGGCGAGATCCTCATCGAGGGCGAGCCCCTGCCGCAAGAAGGCAAGGATCTTGCCCGCATGCGCGCCGAGCTGGGCATGGTGTTTCAGCAGTTCAACCTGTTTGCACATATGACCGTACTGCAGAACGTCATGCTGGGACCGGTCGATGTGCTGGGTGTCTCCAAGGACGAGGCCCGCGAGCGCGCCATGAACCTGCTGGGCCGCGTGGGCGTTGCCGAGCAGGCCGATAAGGTGCCCGCACAGCTCTCGGGCGGCCAGCAGCAGCGCGTAGCCATCGCCCGCTCGCTTGCCATGCAACCCAAGGCCATGCTTTTTGACGAGCCCACGAGCGCCCTTGACCCTGAGATGATCAACGAGGTGCTCGAGGTCATGGTCCGTCTGGCCCAGCAGGGCATGACGATGATCGTCATCACGCACGAAATGAACTTTGCCCGCCGCGTGGCCGACCGCGTCGTGTTTATGGCCGACGGCCAGATTGTGGAAACCAGCACGCCCGACGAGTTCTTCGACCACCCCCAGACCAAGCGCGCCCAGGACTTCCTCAACTCCATCAAGGGCCACTAGCTCAATTGCCATGTTCGCTCGCCATGACCATCCAAACTCGAAAGTTACACCTATGATCGGAACCCGCACCTCATCGTCCTACACCCCGCATGTCGACGTCGACCCCGCCGACCGTCCGCTCATCCTCGTCGCGCCGCGTTGGGAAGAGGCAAAACCGTTTTTGAGCGAGACGCTCTCCCCCAACGAGGAAATCGCAAGTGTCTTTGTCGATGCCATCCTTGCCGCCGGTGGCCTGCCTCTGCAGATGTCTATTACCGAAGACGTCGATGTTATCCGTCATTACGTGGAAATCGCTGACGGTATCGCTATTCCCGGCGGCCCGGACGTCAACCCCAAACGCTGGGGCGACGAGCGTCCTTACGACCCCACGCTGTGCTGCGAGATTCGCGACCGTTTTGAGTTTAAGCTGGTTAACGAGGTGCTCCGCGCCAAAAAGCCGCTCTTTACCACCTGCCGCGGCACGCAGTTGCTCAATGTCGCCACTGGCGGCACCCTGTGCATGGACGTGCCGAGCCTGGGTGCGCGCGAGGGCCGCACGCAGTGGCGCCATACCCACGTGCTCAACGACCCCGTGCATCCCGTCGAGGTCGTGCCGGGCTCGCTGCTGGAGCGCGCGGTTGGCGGGCACAGGCTGATCCAGACCAACTCTGCACACCACTGCTGCGTCGATCGTCTGGGTAAAAGCACGCGCTTGGTCGCCAAGGCAACCGATGGCGTTCCCGAGTGCATCGAAGTCGAAGGCCAGCCTTTCTGCCTGGGCGTGCAATGGCATCCCGAGTACACCTGGCAGACACTCGAGACCGACTTTAACCTGTGGAAGTCGTTTGTCGAGGCAGCGGCAAAGGTCAAGCAGGCCCGTTAGTTCACGGACAGCACAACAGACAAGGGCGCCCCGCCGGCCACATGGTCCGACGGGGCGCCCTATTACCTATATGCTGCCGGCACGCAGCCCAAGGCCCGCAAGCTCTTATTCGGCCGCCTCGCGCAGGGCCGACATCGTAGCCGCATATTGCTGCTGCAACGCATGCATTCCCTCGCGAGCGCCGTCAACAGCATCGGCGCCGCGCAGCGCTTCGGTCACCACGACCGCTGGCTCGTACAGATTATCGAATCCCAGGTTCTGGCTCACGCCCTTGAGCGTGTGCGCTGCCATAAACGCTTCCTCGGCGTCTCCTGCCGCCATGGCAGCTTCCAACTTGTCCATGCTCTCGTCATCTAAAAACTTGAGGGCAAAGCGGGCAAGCATTTCCCCGCTCATCAGCCGAGCACACGCGTCATCATAATTGGCGCCGATCTTCTCATACGCCTCACGCATGGAAATCATGGATTAAAAACTCCTTTGGTCAAACTAAATCGTGGGAAACGCGACGACATCGGCGGGGCGTGCCAACGTCTCGGCAATTTGGTCTTGCACCTCGAGCAGACAATCGAGCAGCAGCGGGTTAAAGGTGCCGCACTTACCGTCCAGGATCATCTGGATCGCCTCCTCGTGCGGGATAGCGTCCTTGTACACGCGCACGCTCGTCAGTGCATCGTACACGTCAGCCACCGAGACCACCTGCGCGGCGATGGGGATATCGTCGCCCTTAAGGCCATCGGGATAACCCTTGCCGTCCCAGCGCTCGTGGTGCCAACGCGCAATCTGGTACGCATATTCCATAAGCGCATTGCCGGCGTGATGGCTACCCAGCTCACGCAGCATGTCGGCGCCGATCGTGGTATGCGTCTTCATAATCTCGAACTCCTCGGGCGTAAGGCGTCCGGGCTTGTTGAGAATCGCATCGTCAATCGACATCTTGCCGATATCGTGCAGCGCCGAAGCCAGGGCGATCGTGGAGCGCTCCTCATTGTCGAGGGAGATCGTGCCGCTACGCTGGACCAGACAGCCAAGCAGCAGCTCGGTCAGCTTCTCGATGTTCGTAACGTGCCTGCCGCTCTCGCCGTTACGAAGTTCCATGACGCCGGCCATGATGTCGATGAGCATGCGACTGTTCTTGACGCGCTCGTTGTACTGCTGGGACAGCAGGTTCGTCAGGCGGCGCTGTTTAGCGTATAGGCGGATGGTGTTGCTCACACGGCGGCGCACGACACGGGAGTCAAACGGGCGGTTGATATAGTCCGAAGCGCCCAGCTCGTACGCGCGCAGAACCATATCATCGGAATCTTCGCTCGAAATCATGATGACAGGCAGATTGTCGGTACCCGATCGGCGCGACAGATTGGCCAGTACCTCAAAGCCGCTCATACCCGGCATGACAATGTCCAGCATCACGAGCGACAACTCATCGCCATAGCGGTCAACCATGTCGAGCGCTGCACGACCGTTGTCGGCCTCGAGGATGCAATACTCGTCCTTGAGCATCTCGTTGAGAATGGCTCGGTTCATCTCGGAGTCATCGACAATAAGCACCAAAGGCTTTTCGCTTTGGAAGGCCTCGATGGAATCGGCATCGGTCACGACCGTACCGGCTTTTGCCTTAGCGCGGCTCAGTAACTGGACAGCACGGCCAACGCCCTCATCGACCGTCTCGCCATGAATGCGAACGCCACCAACACATGCCGTCAAGCTCACGTACTCATGGCCCGGAACAATCGTGGAATGAACGGCTTCGGATACCTGATGCAGGCGACGGGCGAAGTCATCGGAGGGAATATTGGGCATGACGACCACAAACTTGTCGCAGCCATAGCGCACAAGCTCGTCAGTCGAACGAATTCCGCTGCGTATGGCTGTCGCCACAGCACCGAGTGCAAGGTCGCCGGCATGACGGCCACACGTATCGTTGAAGACCCTGAAATCATCAAGGTCGATCATCGCAACGCCGGCATTCATGCGGGCGCTACGGAGCTTTTCCTCGTAATATCGACGATTGCACACGCTCGTCAGCACGTCGGTGTAGACAAGGTCCTCTTCTGCAGCCTCTTGCCCATCGATCGGACGCACCATCAGCAGGACGTGAGGCTCGCCCTCGACCTTTAGAGGGCGCAGACGGGCGCGGTACTCAACACCATCGTTGAGCAGTTGCTCCGACACATCATCGGAACCTGCCAAGGCCTCAAGGCTCGACTGACGCAGACAAGGGCAGCGATCGCCGGCAAGCAAGCAGTTAGGCTCGCTCTTAATCTGATCGGCCGACAGCAAACGCACCACGGGGTAGGTCTTCGCGACGCGGGCGACCTCGGCGGCAGCCTCCTCGCCGGTTAGATTGACCTCGTGATTATTGAGCATATGGGGCCCTTTCGATGGGTTCGCATGGTAGCGGTGGGTTCCAAATGCTACAAGGGTAACACCTTGCCGATGCAGGTAAGCACGTGAATGCTGTTACATTTTTATGAGTTGGCAGACGGTACGATTGAAGCCGCAGGCGTGAGGTTTTGAGCACGTTTGTTAACACGGCCGAAACGGTTGCGGGTGAAGCCTGTTTTGTTTTTTGCAGCTGCTAGAGCCCCAGGATGCCACGGACAGTCTGGGCAGCCGCTGCCGGGCGATCACGCAGGCCGTTGTGCGCGCCGGGAACCATTACGAGTGGACAGTCCAAAAGCTCAGCCGCTATCCTCGTTCCCGCCTCGCGGGGCGTACCAATCGAGAGCTCGCCCAAAAGCACGGCGGCCACCGTTTTTGACGCACGAACGCTATCCCAATCGGGAACGCAGGTCATAGTAATCCCGTATTCGTTCGCCATGAAACTGCGGCCGTTGCGCAGAGCATGCTTGGCTTCTGCCTCGGTTAACTTGGGGGCCTCAGGGTCCGAATCGCCGATGGCACCCAGGAAGGCCCGTAATGCCCTGGAGACCTTTCCCGCGGCGATCATCTCGAGCAAAACCGGGGCCGCGCCCAGGCCGGCACCCTCATCCGTCACGGCGGGTTCATGCAGAATCGCACGCGAGATTATGGCGGGGTTTGCACGGAGAAGCTCCAGGGTCACCAGCGTACCGGCACTGTGCGCGAGCACGTTTGCGGGAGCGCCAATATGCTCGATAACAGCCTGCAGGTCGGCGGCCTGGACGGCGAGGTCGTAGCGTCCGTCTGCAGCGTCGCCGCTCTCGCCGCAACCGCGGCGGTCGTAGGCAATGACGCGACAGTCGCGGGCGAGCTCGCGGGCTATGGCGTCAAAAAAGACGCCGTCGACGCAGGCGCCGTGCACGCACACCAAGGCGGGTGCATCGGACGATACAACCGGGCCGGCATACTCGCGGCAGGCGATCGTGGTGCCCGCATTCTCGACCGTAAAATCCATGTTGTGCCCCCATCATCAATGCCCATCCAGTTGTACATCAGTGCGGTTGGATGGACCCGCATTTCCTTACGCCTTGTTAACAGATTAACTGTACCTGACCCGAGACTTTTCATGGCACCGCATAATGAGCGACGTGAAAAAACGAAACTTGTAAAGCAAGAGCCCACGCCTTGCTTTGGAGCCGATGCTATGCTTAGGCACAATTGTCTTGAGGAGCATATGCCTATGTCTACGTTTTTGAATGCCAGCCCCATCTTTGGGCCCGTTCGCAGCCGTCGCCTTGGTCTTTCGCTCGGCGTCAACATGATGCCGGCCAGCGGCAAAATCTGCACGTTCGACTGCATTTACTGCGAAAACGGCCTCAACGCCGAGCGCCCCTGCCATGAGCCGTACAACACAGCTGCCGTGGTACTCGACGCGCTCGAGGCAAAGCTGCGCGAGATGGCAGCCGAGGGCGAGCTCCCCGATGTGATCACCTTCGCAGGCAACGGCGAGCCCACCGCCGCACCCGAATTTCCGCAGGCCATCGCCGGCGCCGTTGTGCTGCGCGACCAGCTAGCCCCAAACTCCAAGATCGCCGTGCTCTCCAACGGCACGCGCGCCGACCGCCCCGAGGTGCACGACGCGCTCATGATGGTCGACGACAATATCCTCAAGCTCGATACCGTCGACCCGGCGTTTATCCAGCTGCTCGACCAGCCTGTTGGCCCCTACGACGTCGAGCACCAGATTGAGACGTTCGCAAGCTTTGACGGTCACGTTATTATCCAGACGATCTTTTTGACCGGCGAGTATCAGGGCAAGCTCATCGACAACACCGGCGAGGAGTACGTCGGCCCTTGGCTCGCGGCGCTCGAGCGCATTCGCCCGCAGGAGGCGACCATCTACACGGTGGCGCGCGAAACACCGGTCGCCGGCCTTGCCAAAGCGGCGCCCGAGGTGCTCGACACGATTGCCGCGCGCGTGAGCGCCCTCGGCATTCCCTGCCAGGTGAGCTACTAGCAAAACCACGCAGCAGCTAGTGCCCGCCATCCCGCTCCATCAGCTGCGGTGATATAGTTCCTGTTTATGCTGTTAAACCGCTTAAATCGGAACTATATCACCGCAACTTTTATGGACGCGTGGGTGGGCTATACTAGCTGCAGATGAAAGGAAGTTAGCCATGTATGACAACGGACCCGTACCCGGCCGCAACGACGCCTGCTGGTGCGGCAGCGGCAAAAAATATAAGAAATGTCACAGCGCCTTCGACGAGCGCCTCGAGCGCCTGTGGGAGGAGGGCTGGGAGGTTCTGCCCCGCACGCTCTACAAGACGCCCGCCGACATCGAGGGCATCAAACGCTCGGCCGCCATCAATGTGGGCGTGCTCGACTACGTAGGCGAGCACATCGCCGCGGGCATGACCACCAACCAGATCGACCAGATGATCTACGACTACACCGTCGAGCACGGTGGCACACCGGCCGACCTCCACTACGAGGGCTACCCAAAGAGCGTGTGCACCTCGATCAACGACGTCGTCTGCCACGGCATTCCCTGTGATACGGACGTGCTGCACGAGGGCGACATCATCAACGTGGACTGCTCCACGATCCTAGACGGCTACTTTAGCGACTCGAGCCGCATGTTCTGCATCGGCGAGGTCTCGGCCGAGCGCCAGCGCCTGGTCGACGTCACCCGCGCCAGCGTGGAGGCGGGTCTGGCAGCCGTCAAGCCATGGCTGCCACTGTCCGTGATGGCCGAGGCCGTGCAAAAGACGGTCGAGGACGCCGGCTTTAGCGTGGTGCGCGAGTACGGCGGACACGGCATCGGTAAGGAGTTCCACGAGGACCCGTTTGTGGGCTTTACCACCGAGGCACCCGATGTGGACACCATCATGGCTCCGGGCATGGTCTTTACCATTGAGCCCATGGTCAATGCCGGAGCGCCCGACATCAAGATTAGCAAGGGCGACGGTTGGTGCGTGCGCACCAAGGACGGCAGCGATTCGGCCCAGTGCGAGGTACAGCTCGTGGTGACCGAGGACGGTTACGAGCTGCTGAGCTGGTAGCTGTAGATGCGCCGGATGCTGACGGGCACGCTCGTCTTGCATCCGGCGTTTTTTAGCGTTTTGCCTGATAAAACCTGCCAAAAATAAACCTGTCCCTTTTTGGCAGGTCGAGCGGAGAGGACTGCTTGTGAACATCCTGGTTTTGTTGCCCGTCAACGACCGCCATCGCGCAATTCTTGAGTCGAGCGCTCCGGGCGAGGACTTTATCTACACGAGCGCCGACGCCGCCACGCGCGAGCAGGTCGCCGATGCCGACGTGATCTTGGGCAACATCGACCCTGACATGCTCACGGCATGCGAGCATCTTCAGCTGTTGCAATTGCAGACCGCCGGCTATGACGATTACCTGGCCGCCGGCACCGTGCCAGCCGACGCCAAACTGTCTTGCTCGGTGGGCGCCTACGGCCAGGCCGTAAGCGAGCACATGTTTGCCATGGCCCTTTCCATGATGAAGCGCCTGCCCGGCTATCACGATTTGCAGCGCGAGCATCGCTGGGAGGATTTGGGGCCGGTTACCTCGCTCAAAAACGCCAACGTACTGGTGCTGGGCGCGGGCGATATCGGCGGCCACTTCGCCACGCTCTGCCGCAGTATGGGTGCGCACGTCCGCGGCATCAAGCGCCATCCGCTCGTCTACCCCATTGTGTTTGAGGACATGGACGGCATGGACGCCCTGCCCGAGCGCCTGGCCGAGGCCGACGTCGTCGCATCCTTTATGCCGAGCACACCCGAAACCCGCGGCCTGGCGAACGCCGAGTTCTTCGCCGCGATGAAACCGGGCGCCCTCTTTGCCAACGGCGGCCGCGGCGACCTCGTGGTTGCCGACGACCTGGTTGCCGCTCTTGAGTCCGGACACCTTGCCGGCGCCGCGGTCGACGTCACCGACCCCGAGCCGCTGCCTGCGACAAGCCCCCTGTGGGATGCGCCCAACATGCTCATCACACCGCACGTCTCGGGCTGGTTCCACCTGGCCGCCACGCTCAACAACGTCGTCGACATCGCCGCGGAGAATCTGCGTCATCTGCAGGCCGGCGAGACGCTTCGCTGCTGGATCGAACACTAGGGTTCCGCCGTTCTAACGAACGGCGGACCGGTTGACGCTGCGAGCCGCCCAGAGCGACAAATTGTCATTCAAAAGGCAAGGCATGACCAGAAGGTCTATGGCTTGCCTTTTTCATGCCAACTTGTTCGCTCTGGGCGTCGCTCGCTGACGTTTGCTCAACCCGCGGTGTGTTAACAATTCTGTCCAGCTGTTGGCATTGCGGCATTTGTCCAGATAAAACCTGCCAAAATTGTCATCTCATTTTGGTCGATTTTAGAGCTCCACACTTTCGGCGCCGTTGATGGTTAGGTTGCGCTCGTAGAACGCGGTGAGAGCGCGGATGGCGTACATCACGTCGCGTACGCCGCCGGTCTCGTAGCTCGAGTGCATGGCAAGCTGCGGCAGGCCCACGTCCACAGCATGCATGCTCGCCTGCATATTGGACAGATTGCCGAGCGTGGAGCCGCCGGCCATATCGCTCTTGTTGGCGAAGGCCTGCATGGGCACGTCGGCGTCATCGCAGATGGCCTGGAACACCGCGCGGCTAAAGGCATCGGTGCAGTAGTGCTGGTTGGCGGCTTCCTTGATGACGATACCGCCGTTGAGCACCACCTGATTGCGGGCATCGCACTTCTCGGCGTGGTTGGGGTGCACGGCATGTGCGTTGTCGCAGCTTACAAGCATCGAGGCAGCAAGTGCGCGATGGTACGACTCGTCGTCAAAACCCAGCGATCCGTTGATGCGGCGCAGCGCGTCGGCCAAGAAGGTCGACATGGCACCCTGCTTGGTCTCGGAGCCAACCTCCTCGTTATCGAAGCAGCAGAAGACCGAGACGTCGTGCGCGTTTTCGGCGCCCAAAAATGCCTGTAGCGAGGTATAGGCACAGGCCAGGTCGTCGAGCTTGGGCGTCGAGATAAACTCATCGGCCCAGCCCCAGATGCGTGCATCCTGACGATTGACCAGGAACAGGTCGCGACCCAGGATCTGCTCGGGCTCAACATCCAGCTCTTCGGCGATCAGGGCATCGAAGTCACCCTGCTTAAGCTCGCCGGTGCTGATAAGCGGGCAAAGGTCAACGGCTCGGTTGGGAGCAAAGCCCTCGTTGACGCCACGGTTCATATGGATAGCAAGGCTCGGGATGATGGCGACCTCGCGCTCGGTGGCAAGCAGGCGGCTCTCAATACGGTCGCCTTCGCGTACCAACACGCGGCCCGCGAGCGCCAGCGGGCGATCGAACCAGGTGTAGTCGATCATGCCGCCGTAGGCCTCGGTGTTCAGGCGCAGCGTTTCGCCCGCGCCATCGAGCTCGGGCACGGCCTTGACCTTAAACGTCGGCGAATCGCTGTGCGACGCCGTGAGCTGAAAATGATAGTCACCGGCAACACCGTCCTCGCCCCACGTCGCGGCCAGGTCCTCGCCCACCTTAAAGGCAACGACGCTCGAGGTGTTGCGCTGCGTGTAATAACGCCCGCCCGGCTCGATGTCCCACGCCGCATTCTCGGGCAGGTAGGTAAAGCCCGCCTCGTCGAGCTCGGCCATAATGGTCGCCGCCGTATGGAACATGCTGGGGCATGCCTCGATAAAGTCGATAAGGTCGTTGGCGGCCTCGATATCGTCGGCAGTCACGTGCACGCGCTCGGGCGTTTCCTGATCCGTCATGCTCTCCCCTTTCACTGGGTTGATGGTCTCCTCCAGCATACCCCGCCGCGCCAGCGCCGCGCCTTTCATTCCATGTTTAATCCCGCGCCGCTCGCCAAGTTGAGCCATCATGCCCGTGCACCTTTTGCGACAATTACGCTAACAGGACGAGAGGAGCCCTCATGAAGCCACGTAACATTGCCATCGCCTGCGGTGTCGCGGGAGTCGCCGCCGGCCTTGCCGCTGTCACCGGTATCGTTTATCGCAAGCAAATCAAGTCCGCCGCGTCGCTCAAACGCTTGACTGGCTACGCGGATGGCTATGACCTGTACGCAATCGACATCGCCTACGACTACGACCTCGATCGCATCATCGCCGCCGATGTGCGCGACGACCAGGCCTACATCGATGCTGTGATGGCGCAGGTGTTGCCCGGCATGCCGGCACATGTCCAGGCGCCCCAGTTTGCCTGCAGCGCTTTTGTCGCCGTAGATGCCGGAGGCCGCGTGCGCACCGGTCGCAATTACGACTTTAAGGACGATACTTCGGCGCTGCTGGTGCGCAATCACCCGCGCGACGGCTATGCCTCCATCGGCTTTGCGGCCCTCAACAACCTGGGCACCAACGCTCCGCTTGACTCCGTCGCCGGACGCGCCGCCGCACTCATGGGCCCGTTTGCCCAGCTCGACGGTGTTAACGAATGCGGCGTGTCCATTGCCGTACTCACTCTGGATTCCAAGCCCTGTGACCAGGACACGCAACGCCCCGTCATCAATACCTCGCTCGCCATCCGTCTGGTGCTCGACCGTGCCGCCACCACGCAGGAGGCTGTGGACCTGCTTTCCACCTACGACATGCACGCCATGGCCGGACGCGATTATCACTTCTTTATCAACGACGCCTCCGGTGACGCGCGCGTAGTAGAGTGGGATCCGCGCGATCCGGACCGCGCTTTCAAAGCGACTCCTGTACGCCAGGTTACGAACTTCTATGCCTGCTATGGTGACGAAGTGCTGCCCAATCAAAAGAATGGCGAGCTGGGCCATGGTAAAGAGCGCGCCGTCGCAATCGCCAATGTCCTTGACGCCCATGTCGGTACCCAGGACGAAACGATTGCCTGGGAAGCCCTGCGCGCCGCAGCGCAAGAGCCCAATCCGGAAGACATCACCAGCAATACGCAATGGTCGGTCGTCTTTGACAATACCGAACCCGCTGCTGCCATCACGCTGCGCCGTCACTGGGGCGACGTCGACGCCTTCGCGCTTTAAGGAGCCAGGCCCATCGACCTTACGCTCGCCTGACGTTACTTACATTTCTATACATCTGAGCTAACACGTTTTACCTCCGCATCAACAGTGTGCGGGGGTAAACTTATGCGCATGTTATAACTTGCCCGGAAGGATTCATCATGCTTAGGATTGGTCTTCTTACTAGTGGCGGCGACTGCCAAGCGCTCAACGCCACCATGCGCGGCATCGTCAAAACGCTCATGACCAATAGCGAAGAACCTATCGAGATCTACGGTTTTGAGGACGGCTACCAAGGCCTTATCTACAGCAGGTTCCGCGTCATGACGCCCGCCGATTTTAGCGGCATCCTCACCCGCGGCGGCACTATCCTGGGCACGAGCCGCACACCGTTCAAGCGTCTGGACACTCCCGAGGCCGACGGCGTCGAGAAGGTGCCCGCGATGGTCCACACCTATCACAAGCTGCAACTCGACTGCCTGTTTATGCTGGGCGGCAACGGCTCCACCAAGACAGCCAACCGCCTGCGCGAAGAGGGCCTCAACGTTATCGCCCTGCCCAAGACCATCGATAACGACACCTGGGGCACCGAGATGACGTTTGGCTTTACGAGCGCCATCGACGTCGCCACCAAGTGCATCGACGACATCCACACCACCGCCTCGAGCCACGGCCGCGTGTTCGTCATCGAGATCATGGGCCACAAGGTTGGCTGGATCCCGCTGTATGCCGGCGTTGCGGGCGGCGCGGACGTCATCCTGATCCCCGAGATCCCCTACGACATGGACCAGGTCATCAAGACCATCGAGCATCGCATGGAGACCGGCAGCCGCTTTACCATCGTGGCCGTCGCCGAGGGCGCCATCTCTAAGGAGGACGCGGCGCTGTCCAAGAAGGAGTACAAGAAGAAACTCGCCGAGCGCACGAGCCCGTCGATTGTCTACGACATCGCCAAGGAGATCGAGGCCAAGACCGGTCGCGAGACCCGCGTCGCCATCCCCGGTCACACGCAGCGCGGCGGCCAGCCCGACGCTCAGGACCGCATCTTTGCGACCCAGTGCGGCGTCGAGGCCGCGCTTGGCTGCCTGCGCGGCGAGTTTGGCTACATGATCGCCCTGCGTGACGGCAAGATGTGCCACATGCCGCTCGAGGAGGTCGCCGGCAAGCTGAAGTTTGTCGACCCCCAGAGCGACCTGGTGCGCGAGGCCAAGGCGCTGGGCATCAGCTTCGGCGACGAATAGCCTCGGCTGGAACTGCTCTCATCGGAGGCCCCAGGGCTTACCTCCCAAATCGTCCTCGGACATGGCAGGACCCCGCTGCGCGCTTCGCGCGGCGGGGTCCTTCCGTCCTGCGGAAAGATTTGGGAGGTAAGCCCTGGGGCCTCCTGCGACAACTAGGGAGGCCGAAGCTATTCGTCTTCTTGCTGCGGGTGCCTAGGGTGGGGTGTGGCGTGCATTTTTGGGAGTATTCAGCAGCCGAGGATGCCTGCATACTGGATTTTGGGCGAAAGGCAGGCACTATGGGCCGCATCCTATAAAAAACGATCGGTCCCCGAGACACCGGGGGCTCAGAATCAAGGCTTTCGGCGTGGTTTTGCGCGCCCGCTCCCACGCCCGCGGACTCCGGGATGCTGAATACTCCGAAATTCGCACGGCGCCCCCTGGGGTACCCGTGGGCAAAAAGCAACCGCCCCGTCGAAATATGCATTCAGCGTGGCATTTTATGCAAATAGGTGGTGGGTGCGCATGCCGCCCAGCGTTCTTACCGACCGGCGCAGCGTCGTGCCTGTCTCTTATACACATCTCCGAGCCCACGAGACCGAGGCTGATCTCGT
>UQSC01000005.1 GCA_900543615.1 uncultured Collinsella sp.
AAGGCTATTCGTCGGCAGCGTCAGATGTGTATAAGAGACAGCTCGGTGTAACGCATGGCGGCGGCGCCGTCGCCGTCGATGTTGCCGAAGTTGCCGTGACCGTCGATGAGCGGCGTGCGCATGGAGAACCACTGTGCCAGGCGGACCATTGCCTCATAGACCGCGGAGTCGCCGTGCGGATGGTACTTACCGATAACTTCGCCGACCGTCCAGGCCGACTTCTTGTGCGGACGGTTGGGGTAGATGCCGCTCTCGTTCATTGCGTACAGGATGCGACGGTGCACCGGCTTTAAGCCATCGCGCACGTCCGGCAGGGCGCGCGCCGTGATGACCGACATCGAGTACTCGATGAACGACTGCTTCATCTCGCGGCCAAACTCCGAAATCTGGAGCTGGCCGCCGTTGATATCCTCGCCGGCCGAGGCGCCACGGTCGACTTCGCCAAAGCTCTCCTCGAGCTCGCCGTCGTCGTCTTCTTCCTCATCATCATCGGCATCGGGGTTATAGGCGTCCGGATCGCCGTCCTCGCCCTGCTCAGCACGGGCGAGGAGGCGCTTCAGATCGTCGGGCATACCGGCATCGCCGGCCTCGTCCATACCCTCGTTGTTGTTGATATCGTCTGCCACGTTACCTCCTCTTAAGCGTCAAGGAAACGCGCGTCATGCGCATGTTTTTCAATGTACTCGCGGCGATAGCCGACCTCGGAACCCATCAGCTCGCGCACGGCGCGGTCCGCCACCACGGCGTCTTCGATCGACACGCGCTGCAGAATGCGGGTCTTGGGGTCCATCGTCGTCGAGGCAAGCTGCTTGGGGTCCATCTCGCCCAGGCCCTTATAGCGCTGGACGGTGTAACCCTTGCGCTTCTTAGTGATCTTGCCGTCCTTGGCTTTGCCGTCCTCGTCGTTGTCGTCGGGGTTCAGTCCCAGGCTCTGGATGGTGTCGCGCAGGATCTCGTCTTCGGGCTGGCGGCCGTTGGGATACACGTAGTGAATCTTGTTGCGAACCTTGATGCCAAAGATGGGCGGGCACGCGACGTAAACGTAGCCGGCATCAATCAACGGGCGCATGTACTTGTAGAAGAACGTCAGCAGCAGGATGCGGATATGTGCACCGTCGACGTCTGCATCGGTCATGATGATGATCTTGTGGTAGCGCGCCTTGGTGATGTCGAAGTCGCCGCCGTCACCGGCGCTCGTCGTGACGCCGCAGCCGATCGCGGTAATCAGCGACTGAATGGTGTCACTCGAGAACGCGCGATGGTCACCAACGCGTTCGACGTTCAAAATCTTGCCGCGCAGGGGCAGAATCGCCTGGATGTCTCGGCGACGGCCGTCCTTGGCCGAACCGCCTGCCGAGTCGCCCTCTACGATAAAGAGCTCAGTCAGCTCGGCATCGCGCACCGAACAGTCGGCGAGCTTGCCGGGCAGCGACGCCGTCTCGAGCAGGCTCTTGCGGCGGGTCGCCTCGCGCGCCTTGCGGGCGGCATTGCGCGCCTTGCAGGCCTGCTGCGCCTTCTTGACGATCTCGCGAGCGGGCTTAGGGTGCTCCTCGAGGTAATCGGCAAGGCCGTCGGTCACGATCTTGAGCGTCAGCGCGCGCATATAGGAGCTGCCGAGCTTGGCCTTGGTCTGGCCCTCAAACTGCGGATCGGGCAGCTTGACCGAGATAACGGCCGAAAGGCCCTCGCGCACATCGTCGCCGGTCAGATTGGCGTCTTTTTCCTTGAGCAGGTTCTGTTTGCGCGCGTAATCGTTGATCACGCGGGTGAGCGCCGTGCGGAAGCCCTCAAGGTGCATGCCGCCCTCGGGGGTGTAGATGTCGTTGGCAAACGACATGACGTTCTCGCCGTAGCCGCTATTCCACTGCAGGGAAACCTCAACCTCGCCCATCTTGGCCACAGGTGCGTCCGGGTCCGATTTGCCCTCGATGTAGATAGGCTCCTTAAAGGCCTCGGGGACGTCCTTGCCCTCGTTAAGGAACTTGACGAAGTCGATGATGCCGCCCTCGTAGCAAAACTCCTCCACGTGGGGAGTAGACTCGCGCTCGTCAGTCAGCACGATTTTGAGGTTCTTATTGAGGAACGCCGTCTCCTGCAGACGGTTGTGCAGCGTATCGAAATCGTAGATGCAAGTCTCGAAGATCTCGTCGTCGGGCCAGAAGGTGACGGTGGTGCCCGTCGAATCCGAGGTGCCCACGACCTCCATCTTCTTGACGGTCTTGCCGCGCGAGAACTCCATCTCGTAGGTGTTGCCGTCGCGACGAACCTGAACGACCACGCGCTTGGACAGTGCGTTGACGACGGAGATGCCCACGCCGTGCAGGCCGCCCGAGACCTTATAGGCCGAGTTATCGAACTTACCGCCGGCGTGCAAAATCGTCATGACGACCTCGAGCGTCGGGATCTTTTTAACAGGGTGCTCGTCGACGGGGATGCCGCGCCCGTTGTCGACGACCGTGATGGAGTTGTCGGCGTGGACCGTCACCTGGATCTCGGTGCAGAAACCGGCCATGGCCTCGTCGACGGAGTTGTCAACGATCTCCCACACCAGGTGATGCAGACCGCTGGCGCTCGTCGAGCCGATATACATGCCCGGGCGCTTACGAACGGCCTCGAGACCTTCGAGAATCTTAATCTCGCCGCCATCGTAATCGTTTTCGTTTGCCACACGTCCTCCTTCAGTCAAGAAAATGTGTACAGCCTTACTAGTTTATCGTAAAAAAATACCCTCGGGAACGAGGGTATTTGGCTCTACAAGGCCACCAGATGCGATTTAAGGCTCTTTTTTGCTTTGCACGCCCTTGGCCCACTCGGCGCTGGCTCTCATGGCGTTCTCGAGGGCCTCGCGCAGTTTTTGGTCTTCGATGGGCGCCACTTGGCGCTCAATCTCGGTGCGCTCGGCATCGCTGAGGTCGGCGTGTGGGGCCGGCGGGCGCTCGGTCGTCGCTGGGCGAAGGCGCTCCTTGGCGGCGGGCGGCGTGTGACCGGGCGCGGTGGTTTTGAACACCAGGCCGTCCACATGCGCACCGGCGCGCTCCATGCGCGCGCGGATGATCTCGCGCAACAACGTCATTTCCTGCGTCCACGAGGGCGAGTCGAGATATACCAGCAGCTCATTGGACTCGGGCAGGTAGCGCAGGCCCGTCACATGGCGCCCCTCGCGCGTGCCCGAGCACACCGCATTCCAGGCGCGATAGACCGCACGAGATTCCTCTGCAGCCTCCATCTGCGCGCGGCGCTCAGGCGTCGCGGCCGCCAGGATGCGCTGACGCTCTGCGTTCAAAAAGCCACTGAAGGCGACCGTTTCGCTCTCGCGCTCGTAATTAGCACGTCTCACCCATGCTCACCACCTTGGCTCGATCAAGCAGGTCATCGGTAAAGTACCCCAGGTTGGTCGTGGTTATGACCGTCTGGATATCATCGCCGATCAGCCGCAGGAAAGCACCGCGACGCTCGCCGTCGAGCTCGCTCATCACGTCGTCCAAAAGCAGCAGCGGGGCGGTGCCCAGGACATCGCGAGCCACGGCCACCTCGGCCACCTTCCAGGACAGTACCAACGTTCGCTGCTGTCCTTGGCTGGCAAATGAACGGGCGGAGCGACCCGCAACGGTAAACTCAATCTCGTCGCGATGCGGTCCCACCAGCGTCACGCCGCGGCGAATTTCCTCGTCGGCGTGCCCATCAAGGGCAGCCAGCATGCGCTCGTACGCCCAGCCCTTCAGCTCTTCGCGATCCTCGACCTGGGGCAAATCCCCCAGCGTGGACGCATAGGACACGTTGGCGGCTTCACCGGACGCCACTTGCCCGTAGGCAGTACGCACATGGCCCGCCAGCCGGTCGAGCAGGGCCAACCGGTGCACGAGCAGAGCCGCGCCCGCGCGGGCAATCGAATCGTTCCACGCGCCGAGCATCTCGCGGCAGCACCAGGCCTCCTTGAGCAAGGCGTTACGCTGGGTCACGCAGCGACCATAGGTGCTCGCAAGATCGGCATAGCGTGCGCTCAGTTGCATGCCAAAGTCGTCGAGGGCGGCGCGGCGCACACTGGCGCCTCGCTTAACCATGTCCAGATGGTCGGGGCAAAACAGCACGCTCGGCAGAACCCCGCGCACACCGGCGGCAGAGCATCTCTTGCCGTTGCGGCTAAACGAGCGTTTACCGTCCTCCGCGCTCAATCCCATATCAAGTACGCGGCCGTCGCCCTCGAGCCTCAGCTCGATCTTGCACGAGCCCACGCCATCATGGACGAGCTCGGCTGCGGTCGGATGCCTAAACGAGGCGCCGCTCGTCAGCAGCTGCAGCGCCTCTATGAGATTGGTCTTTCCCGCCGCGTTGGGTCCCGCAAGTATCGTCACGCCCTCGTCCAGGGCAAGACGATAGCTCTCGAAACTGCGGTAGTGCGCGACGGAAAGATCGCGGGCGAACATGGTCATGGCGCAGCGCTAGATGCGAACCGGCATGACCAGGTACAGGTAGTTGATCTTGTCGTAGGACTTGAAGATGCCCGCCTGCGAGTAGCTCTTGAGCTCCAGCGTGATCTCCTTCTCCTTGGACAGGGCATTGAGGCAGCCGAAGATGTAGTGGTAGTTGAAGGCGATGGTACCCGACTCGCCCTCGGCCTCGACATCGATCGTCTCCTGCGCAAGGTCCTGGTCATTGGAGATGGAGGACAGGCCCATCTGCCCGTTCTCGACATCGATCTCGAACTTGACGGCGGGGTTGGCGCTCGCGATAACGGCCACGCGCTTGAGGGCGGCGTTAAAGGCGGCGACGTCGATCTTGACGCTCGTCACGCACGAATCGGGGATGAGCTGCTTGTAGTTGGGGTACACGCCCTCGATGCGGCGCGACACGTAGGTGGTGTTGCCGGCCTCGAAGACGACCTGGGTGTCGGTAGCCCCGATCATGATGGTCGCCTGGCTGGCCATGATGTTCAGTGCGTCGTTAAAGGCGTCAGCCGGAACGTTGAGCTCAAAGGAGCCTTCGAGGGTCGAGGTCTCGACCTGCGTATCGCACACGGCCAAACGGAAGGAATCGGTCGCCACCAGGCGCACGGTGTTGTTCTCGACCTTCATGTGCACGCCACCCAGGATGGGGCGGGCCTTGTCGGTCGAGGTGACGCGCCACACGCGGCCGACCATCTCGGACAAGATATCGGTCGGCAGTTCCACGGCGCTCTCGATGGCATAGGCCGGAAACTCGGGGAAGTCATTAGCATCGAGCGTGTTCAGGCGGAAAGAGCTCTTCTCGCAACCAATCAGCACCTGGCGCTCGGACAGCTCAAAGGTGACCGGAGCATCGGGGAGGGTCTTGGTGATATTGGAGAGCATCTTACAGGGGATAACCATCTCGCCCTCTTCTTCGACATGCGCCGCGATGCGATGACGGATCGAGATGGTGTAGTTAGAGGTCTGGAATTCCAAGATGCCGTCTTGGGCCTTAACGAGCACGCCCGACAGGATGGGGAGGGTGGATGCCGAAGCGACACCCTTCATAACGACGCCGATGGCTTGTGTAAGCGAGCTCTGGCTGACGGTGAACTTCATCTTTTAATACCTTTCTATAGATATAAATATCTTAATAATAGTAATAGCACTGACGAAACTGTTGATTACTCCCAAAGACGCAGGTCAGACCCAAAAAGAGAATCGACAGCAGCCTGTGTGCAACAGGGGTGGTTTTCCACGTTCAAAACCTGCGCAAAACTTTTCATCACCGCGGGTTGGGTTTTAGACACCTTATGCCCGTGGTTTCGACAAGTTTTCAACAGGTGTCTCTATTTCCCTACGAGCGCAGTGTAATTTTATCGCGCAGCGACTTAAGGTCTTCGGTGACGGTGCGGTCTTCCTGGATCATCTTCTGGACCTTTTTGTAGCTCGTGCTGACGGTCGAGTGGTTGCGGTTGCCAAATTCGGCGCCCACCGCCGTGGTCGTCATCTCGCACATCTCGATGGCCAGGTAGATAGCGATATGGCGTGCTTTGGCGATATTGGCGTTGCGACGCGGGCCGATGAGCTCCTCGTGCGTCACGCCGTACTGCTCTTCGATGACGGACTGAACCGTCTGGACGTTGATCTTTTTGGCCGATGTGTCGAAGTACTGGCTGGCGATGGCGTCGATATCGTCAAAGGTGAGCTCCCCGCCCTCGCGTTCGCGGTCGCCCGCCTCGCCGGCGCAGCGCTCGCAGAAGCTCTCGAGTTCGCGGATGTTGGTGCCCGACACCTCTGCCATGTGCTTAAAGTGCTCATCGGTCAGGTGCCCGCCGTCGCCCCCATAGGCCGCCAGCAGCGAGTCGTCGCCTGCCTCGGGAGCGGCGACGATGGTGTTCTCGTAATAGCGCTGCAAGATCTTGTATTTCATCTCGTAGCTGGGCTCTGCGACTAGGCAGAGCATGCCGGCGTTGAAGCGGCTGGTCAGACGCTCGTCCATGCTCAGATCCTTGGGGGCGCGGTCTGCCGCGATGACGACTTTCTTGTTGTTGCGGATGAACTCGTCCATGAGCTGGAAAAAGTAGTCCACGCTCGCGCGCTTGCCGATGATGTTTTGGATGTCATCGATGATGAGCACGTCCACACCGTGGTACGCCTGCATGATGGGGGCGTTGCTCTTCTTTTGGCGGTCGAACTCGGTCATCAGGTCGTCCAGATATGCCTGGGAGTTGGCATACTTGACCTTGATCTCGGGCGACTTCTCGGCGAGCTCGTTTTTGATGGCAAGCAGCAGGTGCGTCTTGCCCAGGCCCGATTTGCCGTAGATGAACAGTGATGTGCATGTGCCGCGCTCGTCCGCGAGGGCGGCAAACTTGAGCGCCGAGCGATAGGCATGGCTGTTCTCGGGGCCGTAGACAAAGTTCTCAAAGGTAAATTTTGAGTTCGCGGCGAGCGGGGCTCCATCCGTATTCTGCTCGGCCGGCACGGTCGGTGCTGGCATGGATGAGGCGGGGGTCGCAGCTTGCGTGGATTTAGTCGGCGCTCTGCCCTTCATCTGGTTCATCATGCGATGAAAATCGTCGGCCGAGAGCGTGTTCTTGATTGCAATGCCCGAATCCGCGCCCGCCGCTGCGTCGTGAGCGATGGGCATGTGCGTGACGGGTGCGTTCGTTGACGTCGCCGCCGCGGTCGGCAACGGTGCCATGGTTTTACGGGAAACATCGCTGTGCTGGTGCTCGATTGTCGGCACGTTGCCTGCGGAGGCCGGCACCGCCGGGGAAGCGGCGGGAGCCGTGGCGGGCGCCGTCGCGGCAGCGGATTCCGTCGCGGCGCCTTGCGGTGCCACGATGTCGAGCGCGATCGGTGCAAAGGCGATTTCTTCCAGATAGGCCTCAATAGTTGGCTGATGCTTTTTGAGCTGCGCGATGGCAAAGCGCGAGGGGGCCTCGATCGTGAGCGTATCTTCGGTCAGGCTTATGGCGCGCGATTGCCCCAGCATGTTGATGAGGCGTGCATCTTGGCCGTCGCGCTGACAAAAGGCGATGGCATCCCCCAGGATGATGCTTGCTTCCTCGTCCACTGTCTCTCCCGTTCTTTAGCTCTGAGCTCGCACGCGAGCGGCGCCGAGTTCGGTCAGATGGTATTTCTGGCCATGCTTGATGACCAAGCCGGCCTGCGCCAAGTCATTGAGCGTGCGTGACCAAGTGGGGGCCGAGTTTCCAAACGCCCTCGCCAGATCGGTTGCGCCGCACGCTTGATTTTGCGCCAGATAGCCCAGCGCGGCGTTGCCGCGATCGCTTACGAACACGTCCGGTTGTGGCTGTGCATACTGATTTACTGCATTAGGATACATCATTTGAGCTGCTGGTTGTTGAGAACTCTGCGTCGGCGGCATTTGCTGTTGAAAACTTTGAGGCCACTGTTGGTAAGGCTGCGGAGGCGTCTGCTGGGCCCAGGGGTTGTACTGCTGCTGCGGCATCTGCTGGTACGGCTGCTGATATCCCTGCTGGTACTGCTGCGGGAACTGCTGGCCATACCCCAGTGGCGGCATCTGCTGATATGGATATCCCTGTTGGTACGGCTGATAGCCCATTTGCTGGCCACCCGGCGCCCCCGTCGCCTGCTGCATTGCTGCTGCATCCTGATCAGCCAGCGGCATGGCCTCTGGCATGTTTGGCGGCATCGACATAGATGCCGCCTGGGGTTCTTGTGTGGGAAGCATTCCGGGCTGCTGCATCTGTCCCACGGGGGGCTGCATCTGCTGCGTTGCCATGGGCTGCTGCGCAAAAGCTCCCGGCAGGGGATATGTGGGCTGCTCCGTCTCGGGCCGCACGGCAGCGCCGCGTCCGCCGGCACGCTCGATTTCCTGCACGCGTTTAGGGTTCAGGCTTACCGTAACCACGGTGCCGTTGCCCATGTTGTCCTCGATGGATACGGCACCGCCGGCGTTTTCCAAATACTCCTGCACCATGGGAAACCCTGCTCCGGTTCCACGGATATAGCGCTTCATCTTGCTGTTTGCGCTGGTAACGCCAAAGTCGAAAGCACGTTCCTTGTCGTCGATGCCGGGTCCTTGGTCAGCAAAGCGGATGGTGTCTCCGCCGTCCAGAATCGAGATGATGGGCTCGGCAAAGTGTGCGTGGATAAAGTTTTCGACAATCTCGCGGATGACCATGAGCGAGATGTGGCCACCTTGTTCTTTCATGCACTGGTAGACGGTGTTGGTCGTCTCTTCCAAATACGTGCGGACATCTTGCGGATCAATGACGATCACCCGCGGTGTCGACAGCATGTCGTCATAGACGGCGATGCGCGCGGCGTACATGGCTTTTGGCGCCTGCGTGGTCGTCTGCTCGCCTTCCGCATGCTCTTCGCGCACGCCGGTGATGTGCTCGTTATCGGGTGCCGGGTCTCCGGAATCGACCATGGTGTAAAAGTCGTCAGACATGCCGCTCGCAATCTTTCAAAAGGTTTCGAACAAATAGTAGCTCACCGTGCAATGTTTCTCATCTTTCGACAACTTTTCAAAACCTGTTGAAAACTTTGGAAAACGGACGAAAAGTTCTCAACATTGCCAACATGACCTGTTGAAAACTCGATGAAATATCGTGAAAAGTTGCCATGCACCGCTAAATCGAACTCGGCTTATGGGGGAACCGTGTGAACTGCGCGACCTTTTACCTTTGATTTCTTGACATTTGAACATTGATTTCCCTACAATCTTCAAGCTCACGTGTCTATATCTGTGTCCGCGCTCCCGCGGACACTCGAAATGCAGCAGGAGGAACTTAAGATGAAGCGTACGTATCAGCCTAATAAGCGTAAGCGTGCCAAGACCCATGGCTTCCGTGCCCGTATGGCCACCAAGGGTGGTCGTGCCGTGCTCGCCCGTCGCCGCGCCAAGGGCCGCAAGCGTCTCACTGTCTAGCAGCGATACACACATCTCGCATGAAGACTATTAAGTCTCGGCAAGATTTCGAGCATGTGTTCAGTCAGGGGCGTCGTTTCAATCACCCTCTGATTCGAATGACCATATGTGAATCGGTTGGCGAAGGCGACTCCGGAAGGGTCGCCTTCGTTGGTGCTAAACGGCTCGGTTGTGCAGTTGTGCGCAACCGTTCTAAGCGTGTGATGCGCGAGGCCGCCCGCAGCTGTGGATTTCCCGTTGCGGGTTATGACATCATCTTGTTCGCAACTCCCAAGACGAGGGTTTCCTCGCCGCAGGAGATGGACAAGGCATTGCGTTCGCTTGTGAAACGCGCCGGCGTTGCCGGGGAGGAGCGATGAGCAATCACGTTTTGCGACGTGTTGCCATCGCTCCTATTCGCATATATCAACAGGTTATTTCGCCCTTATTGCCTGACGCCTGCATTTATTACCCAACGTGCTCGCAATACGCCGTCCAGGCGATTGAGAAGTACGGTGTTTTGAGAGGCTGCTGGCTTGCCGTGAGGCGCATCGCTCGCTGCAATCCCCTGCACGTCGGCGGTTATGACCCTGTGCCCTAGCGGGCACTCGCTATCGGAGGAAAACTTACATGTGGGATTGGATCGTTAACATCCTTTTCGAGCTGCTCAAGCTCATCCAGACCTTTGCGGTCGACTGGGGCCTGTCCATCATCATCCTGGTGGTCATCATCCGTCTACTGCTGACGCCGCTTATGCTCAAGTCGACCAAGTCGACGGCTCGCATGCAGGTGCTGCAGCCCAAGATGCTCGAGATTCAGGAGCGCTATGCCGACGATCCTCAGCGCCAGGCCGAGGAGATGCAGAAGTTCTACAGCGAGAACAAGTTCAACCCGATGGCTGGTTGTTTGCCGCTGTTGATCCAGATGCCTGTCCTGTTCGCCCTGTTTACGTTGCTGCGCAACCTGCCGCAGTACTTTAACGACGGCACGTTCTCGTTCTTCAACATCCTGCCCGACCTGACCACCACGCCGAGCGCTTCCTTTGCCGATGGCTTTATGGTTGCGCTGCCTGCGCTGGTCTGCCTGATTCTGTTCGCCGTCCTGACCCTGATTCCGCAGCTCTATATGTCGCGCAACCAGACCGGCCAGCAGGCTCAGAGCATGCGTATGATGGCTGTTGTCATGACGGTCATGATGCTTTGGATGGGCTGGAGCCTTCCCGTTGGTGTTCTGCTGTACTACGACGTCTCGTCTGCTTGGCAGGTTATCCAGCAGATTTTTGTGACGCAGAAGGTTATCGAGAAGGCCAAGGCCGATGAGGAGGAGCGTCTTAAGAACGCGCCGCTGCAGGTTGAGGTCACTCGTCGCGAGAAGAAGCCGCGCCCGCACAAGAAGAAGTAGTGGGATATCAATCTTATTTAGGTACCTAACTTTTGGAGTACGTTATGTCTGAAGAGATCATCGAGGATATGCTTGAGGAGGTTGCCCCGCAGGTCGCGGGCGATTATCCCGAGATTGCACAGCGCTACAAGGCTGGTGAAGAGCTGACCGATGAGGAGCTCGACACCATTGCCGATGTTGCGATTTCCATCCTGCGTTCCATCCTTTCGCACTTCGATGCCGCCAACTCTCCTATCGATGAGTATGAGGGCGACGAGGGTGAGCTGATTTTGGATGTAACGGCTCCCGACCTTGCTGTTCTCATTGGCCGTCATGGTCGCACTCTTGATGCTCTTCAGGTTATGTTCTCTTTGCTGGTGAGCCGCAAGCTTGGCTTTAGGTATCCGGTTGTAGTGGACGTCGAGGGATACAAGAGTCGCCGTCAGGATAAGGTCGCCTCCATGGCTCAGTCTGCTGCCGAGCGTGCCATCCGCACTCATAAGAGTGTTTCGCTTCCACCCATGAATGCCTACGAGCGCCGACTGGTTCACATTGCACTTCGTGGCAACGATGCAGTCGATACTCATTCTGAGGGTTCTGACCCTGATCGCCATGTGGTGATTGTTGCTCGATAATCTACTCGAGCTTATGCTAGGGGGACGTGGTTTCCACGTCCCTTTTTTTTGTCAAAAGTTCTCGATACGCTGATTTTTGTCAGAAAGGAGCTTTCGTTGTTAGTACTTACTGATCATCAGGCTGACGCGATGTTGAGTCGCCTAACTTCCTATTGCAAAGAATATTCCTTGAGCGTAACTGATATTGAGCTGAGGAAATGTATCCAGCATTTGGATTTGGTTCTAGAAACAAATAAGACAACCAATCTCACCCGTATTCTTAACGTAGAAGATGCTGCCGTACTTCATATCCTCGACTCACTTGTTTTGCTCCCCTATATCAATAAGGCTCCTGAGGGAGCTTTGCTCGATATGGGAACAGGTGCGGGCTTCCCTGGTATTCCATTAACCATAACCACGCATCGTAAAGCTACTTATATTGACTCTGTTGGCAAGAAGGTTGATGCGGTTAATTCCTTTGTCCATGCTCTTGGATTGAAACATGCTCATGCGGTTCATGATCGTCTTGAAGAATATGCTCGAAGCCATAAGAAGCAGTTCTCCGTTGTAACCGCCCGCGCACTGGCCCCTCTACCGATTCTTGTTGAGTATGCGGCTCCGTACCTGAAGGATGGAGGGCTATTTGTTATCACCAAGGGCAATCCTTCGGATGAGGAGCTTGCTTCCGGCATGTCAGCAGCTAAGATTTGCGGCTTCACTTTGCTTCTGAATGACGCAATTGATTTGCCTGAAGGCTTGGGTCACAGGGAGTTCATTGTTCTTAAGAAGAGTCATTCAGCATCCGTTTCATTGCCTCGTGCAAATGGCGTGGCAAAGAAGAATCCGCTTGCCTAGATGTTTCACGTGAAACATAATGGATACTAACAACTTGCAGTGTTTCACGTGAAACATGGCGGTTGCTATCGATTCGGAATGTTTCACGTGAAACATCCTCCGTTTGACAGCTTTAATACACACCAGGAGGGACCGTGGGATTTCGCGACGTTAAGCGTTCTAAGAGCGCAAAAGACACGCGTATCATTGCAATCATCAATCAAAAAGGCGGCGTCGGTAAGTCAACGACGGCTGTAAACCTTGCAGCAGCACTGGGTGAGCAGGGTCGTAAGACACTGATTGTCGATTTTGATCCGCAGGGAAACAGCACCAGTGGATTCGGAATTGAAAAAGAAGACCTTGATCACTGCATCTATGATGCATTGTTGAATGATGTGCCGGCAGAATCGCTTGTTCTTGATACAAATTGCAAAAAGGTATTCGTAATTCCGGCTACAATTCAGCTTGCAGGCGCGGAAATTGAACTCGTAAGCGCAATTGCTCGTGAAACCCGTCTCAAAGATTTGCTTGAGCCGATTCAGGACGAGTTCGATTTTATTTTCATTGACTGCCCTCCTTCGCTCGGCCTGCTTACTATCAACGCTTTGACCGCAGCAGACAGCGTTTTGATTCCGATTCAGTGCGAGTATTACGCACTCGAGGGCGTTACGAAGCTGCTTGAGTCAATGAAGATGGTCAAATCTCGTCTGAACAAGGGCTTAGACACCTACGGTGTGCTTATGACCATGTATGACTCGCGTACTTCTCTATCGAATCAGGTTGTTGAGGAGGTTCAATCGTACTTTGGTGATAAGGCGTTTAAGACGTTGATCCCCCGTACGGTTAAAATCTCTGAAGCTCCGTCTTTTGGAGAACCGGTAATTACCTATGCACCTCAAAATAAGGGTGCAAAAGCATATATGAACCTTGCAAAAGAGGTGATCAAGCGTGCCTAGTGTAAAGAAACGTGGCGGATTGGGACGTGGACTCAATGCTTTGGTCTCAGAGGCCGAATATGAGACCGGTGGTTCGGCTGCATCGGCTTCGAATGCCGCATCTGAAACAAAACTACCTATTGAGGATATCGTTCCCAACCCTAATCAGCCGCGAATTCACTTTAACGAAACTGAACTTCGTGAGTTGAGCGAGTCAATCCAAGAACATGGCGTCTTGCAGCCGCTTTTGGTTCGAAAGCATGGAAACGGCTATGAGATCATCGCTGGTGAGCGTCGTTACCAAGCGTCAAAGCTTGCTGGTCTTGAGGAGCTGCCTGTCATCATTAAAGATGTTAATGATGAAGAGATGCTTGCTCTTGCACTTATCGAAAACCTTCAGCGTTCTGATCTGAATCCTGTCGAAGAGGCTAAGGGCTATCGCCAGCTCATAGATGCCAGCGGTATGACCCAGGAGGCATTGTCAAAGGCTGTAAGCAAGTCACGCTCTGCAATTACAAACTCGCTACGCCTTCTTGATCTTCCCGAAGTTGTTCAGCAGATGATATTTGAGGGCAAACTTACTGCTGGTCATGCACGTGCGATTCTTGCAGTTCCCTATGAGGATGCTCGAATTCGACTTGCTGAGAAGGTTGTTGCAGAGGGCCTTTCCGTAAGAGCGACAGAAAATCTTGCTCCGTTGTTTTCTGCCGGAGAGACACCTAAGACTCCGAGGCCTGCAACGCCTCAGTCTTTTAAAAAGGCTGCCCGCGTGCTTCGTGAGGTTTTTAATACCAACGTGCGTGTGAAGAGCTCGCGAGGAAAGAATAAGATTGAGATTGAGTTTAAAGACGAGGAAGAGCTCTCTCGTATTCTTGGTGAAATGATTCAGTTTGATCAAGGAGGCCAAGATGAGGAATAGGATTTTAACTGCGATTGCATTGGCGACGACTGTCGCGGTTGGTGCCTTTGCTGGCTATAAGATCGCGACAGACGATGAGCTTCGAGGTCGTTTGCTTCGTAGCGCGCAAGATATTGTCGATACATCCAAGAAGAAAATGGATGTTATGACAGAAGATGTTGCCATGCGCACTGCTCAGGTAACGAAGAATCCCAAGATTAATCAAGGTTGGGTTAGCAACCAATGGGAAAATGTAGGCTATTAGGTACCTAACAATTACTTAGCATATTTTGAGGGGTTCTTGTCTGATTCACGAGGCAAGGACCCCTTATTTTGGCCGTAAAAAATGGGACCAGTAGCAGCTGATTCAAAATTAAGGTCAATAAATGAAACGGCCTCGGTTGCATATCTTGCAACCGAGGCCGTTCGATGTTTCACATGAAACGTTTTGGGGTGCGACTCCCCTATGCGTTCTTCTGAACTTTGAAGCGCTGCTTCAGCTGTCCGCAAGCGGCGTCAATATCGTTACCACGGGAGTTACGAATCGTGGTCTCGATGCCACGGGACTCAAGACGACGCTGAAGATCCTCAACCTTATGAATCGGCGACGGCTTGAGCAGGCTGCCCTCGATGTCGTTAAGCTGAATCAGGTTAACGTGGCACAGCGTTCCCTCGCAGAAGTCGCAGAGCGCCTGCATCTCTGGATTCGTATCGTTGACGCCTTCGATCATGGCATACTCATAGGTCGGGCGGCGGCCAGTCTTCTCGGTGTAGAGTTGAAGCGCCTCGTGAAGGCGAAGTAGCGTGTACTTCTTAACACCGGGCATTAGCTTATTGCGTGTCGACTGGATGGCGGAATGCAGGGAAACGGCAAGCGTGAACTGCTCGGGGATGTCGGCAAATTTGCGAATACCTGGAATAACGCCGCTGGTAGAGACGGTGAGGTGGCGAGCGCCAATACCGATGCCATCGGGGTCGTTGAGGATTCGCAGCGCCTTGAGAACCTCATCGTAGTTGGCAAACGGCTCGCCCTGACCCATGAAGACAACGCTCGTGGCACGCTCGCCAAAGTCGTTAGATACATGAAGTACCTGGTCGACGATCTCTTGAGCGGTCAGAGAACGCTTGAGGCCGTTGAGACCGGTAGCGCAAAAGGCGCAGCCCATGCCGCAGCCTGCCTGGGTGGAAACGCAGACAGAAAGCTTGTTACGGCGGGGCATGCCGACAGTCTCGACGGAAACGCCGTCGTGGTACTCGAGCAGATACTTGCGAGAGCCATCTTTGGAAACCTGCTTGGTTAGTTCAGTGGGCGTGTCAAAGGCAAAAGCCTCTTTAAGCTGCTCGCGGAAAGCCTTGGGAAGGTTGGTCATATCGTCAAACGAACAAACGTTCTTCTCAAAGACCCATTCGATGAGCTGCTTCGCGCGGAAGGCGGGCTGGCCAAGTTCGGCCACAAGGTCGCGAATATCGTTTTGGCTCAAGTCGCGAATGTCCTGAGATTTAGTCCTGGGATTCATGGAAGCCTTTCGATTTTGGGGAAACGTAGAGGGTATCGCTACAATATGGTATCAGCTGCAGAAATTATAGAGGAGGAGTCTGCCCATGCCGGGTAAAAGCCTAGAGAACATGCACGTAGCGGTCTTGGCGGGCGGTCATTCCGCTGAGCGCGAGATTTCGCTCAATTCGGGAAAGAACGTCGTGGTTGCCTTGAAGGAGGCCGGCTACACTTCGGTGGAGCTGCTCGACACGGCTGCCGATGATTTTATGGTAACCATGGCGACCGGCGGCTTTGACGTGGCGTTTATCGCCATGCACGGTGTCGGCGGCGAGGATGGCGCCATGCAGGGCGCTATGGAGACCCTGGGTATCCCCTACACGGCCTCGGGCGTGCTTGCCAGCGCCTGCGGTGCCGACAAGGAGGTCTCTAAGCTCCTGTACGCCAAGGCGGGCATTCCCGTTGCCCCCGGCCTTGCGCTCGAGGTGGGCGATGAAGTCGATATCGATCATATCGTCGAGGTTTGTGGCGAGCGCTGCTTTGTGAAGCCGGCCGTCAACGGTTCCAGCTATGGCATTTCCCTGGTCCATGAGCCCTCCGAGCTGCCCGCGGCAATCGCCAAGGCGTTTGAGTACGGCGACAAAGTGCTGGTCGAGAAGTGCATCGAGGGTACCGAGATCACCGTCGGCGTATACGGCGAAGATGACGTGCGCGCTCTGCCGATTGTCGAGATTCGCAAGCCCGAGGACTGCGAGTTCTACGATCTGGACGTGAAATATGTCGACCCTACGGACATCCATCGCATTCCGGCGCAGATTTCACCCGAGAACTACGCTCGTGCCCAGGAGCTTGCCTGTGCCGCTCACAAGGCGCTCGGTTGCCTGGGCATCTCGCGCAGCGATTTTATCGTGAGCGAGGACGGCCCCGTTATCCTCGAGACCAATACCATTCCCGGCATGACCGATACGTCGCTGTATCCGGACGAGATCCGCCACACCGACGACATGACGTTCCCGCAGGTCTGTGACAGTCTGATCCGTATGGGTCTTCGTCGAGCGGGCGTTGCATGCTAATCGAGGACGCGGTTTCGTCAGGAACGCCGCAGTTTGTCATCGACTCCTATGCCACGCTTGCCGAACGCGCCAAAACGCAGTCCTTCGGCCTTATCGAGGAAGATGTGATTGTCCTCGATACCGAGACCACGGGTCTTTCGGTGCAGGACAACGAGCTGATCGAGATCTCGGCGGCCCGTCTTTCGGGCCGCGAGGTTATCGACCGCTTCGATACCTTCGTGCATCCCAAGCAGCTGATTCCTGCCGAGATTACCGAGCTCACGAGCATTACAAATGCCGATGTGGCAGATGCCCCGTCGGCCGTTGAGGCCGTCGCCGCCCTCGCCGATTTTGTCGGTGGTTGCCCGGTGATTGCACATAACGCCACGTTCGACCGCTCGTTTATCGAGTCGGTCAAAGGCGGCGTCAACGTGAGCGATATTTGGATCGATTCGCTGGCGCTGTCGCGCATCGCGCTACCGCGCCTGGCCTCGCACAGGCTGTCTTTTATGGCCGATCTGTTTGGCTGTGACTCGGTATCACACCGTGCCAATGCCGACGTCGACGCCCTGTGTGGCGTATGGCGCGTGTTGCTTGTGGCACTCACCGACTTGCCCCAGGGCCTCATGGCGCGCCTAGCCGACATGCATCCGGACGTGCCTTGGTCCTATCGTCCTATCTTCTCATTCTTGGCAGGGCAGAACCCTGGTTCTATCTTCTCTCTCAGCGCCGCTCGTGCTGACGTTCTCAAGGCCGATCGCGCCGACGATCGGGTGGACGCCGACGAACTACCGGTCCTCAAGATGCCGAGTCGTGAGGAGATTGAGGCAGACTATGCGCCGGGTGGCCTGGTCAATCGCATGTATCCCACTTACGAGCCGCGTGATGAGCAGATCGCGATGGCGCTCGAGGTCCGCGATGCGCTGGTCACGGGCACTCATCGTGTAATTGAGGCGGGCACAGGCGTCGGCAAATCGATGGCCTATCTGGTGCCTTTTGCCGAGGCAGCACGCCGTAACAACATCACGGTTGGTATTGCGACCAAATCGAACAATCTAGCCGACCAGCTCATGTACCATGAGCTTCCAAAACTTGCCGAGCAACTGGAAGGTGGTCTGTCATTTTGCGCTCTCAAGGGGTATGACCACTATCCGTGCCTGCGCAAGCTCGAGCGCATGAGCCGCGGCCAGGTCGAGATTACCACCAAGCGCGATCCGGCGGACACGCTCACGGCGGTCGCGGTCATTATGGCGTACGTCTGCCAATCAGCCGATGGCGACCTCGACTCGCTCGGCATTCGGTGGCGCAGCGTCAACCGCCCCGACTTTACAACGGCCTCGCGCGAGTGTGCTCGTCGCCTCTGCCCGTTTTTCCCTGATAAATGTTTGGTCCACGGCGCTCGCCGTCGTGCGGCGCATGCCGATGTGGTGGTCACCAACCATTCCCTGCTGTTCCGCAATGTTGCGGCCGAGGGCAGGATTTTGCCTCCGATTCGTCATTGGGTAATCGACGAGGCTCATTCTATCGAGCGCGAGGCGCGCCGTCAGTGGGCGCGCGTGGTGTCGGCGGACGAATCACGCGTTCTGTTTGAGCGCCTGGGTGGCTCGAGCACCGGTGCGCTAAGCCAGATCTCCCGTGATTTGGCAACCTCTGAGGGCTCTACGCTCTATCTGGGCCTTACTGCCAAGGCGACGTCGACGGTTGCGCGCGCGAGCATGGCAATCGCCGACGTGTTCGATGGCGTTCGCGAGCTCGGCCGCCGTGCCCGTGGGGGTTATGACAATGCCAATCTATGGATTGGCCCCGAGCTGCGCGAATCTGACGACTGGCATGATTTCTTACCGTCGGCCTACACTGCCATCGACGCATTGGAACAAGCTGACAAGAGCGTCGACGCGCTGGTGCAAGCCGTCGCCGCCGACAAGCCCGAGGTTGTTGTCGACTTGGGTGATATCTCGCGCCGCCTGCACGAGCTGGCCGAGAACCTCAAACTCATCATTGATGGCGCCGATGAACACTACGTGTATTCGCTGCAGGTCAATCGCAGGTTGCGTGCCGGTGGAGAGTCAATGACCGCAGAGCGCATCGACATTGGCGAGGCCTTGGCAACCGAGTGGCTGCCCGAGGTTCACACGGCTATCTTTGCCTCGGCGACCATGACGGTGTCCAAAAGCTTTGAACACTTTAACCACGCGGTTGGCCTCGATCGCATCGGTGCTTCAACATCCTCATCGTTGCACTTGGACTCGAGCTATGACTTCGATTCGAACATGACTGTAGTCGTTGCGGGCGATATCCCCGATCCGCGCGATCGTGAGAGCTATCTTGCGGCGCTCGAGCGCGTGCTGGTCGATGCCCATCTTGCCATGGGCGGATCGGTGCTTACGCTGTTCACCAATCGGCGCGACATGGAAGACCTGTACGCCCGCGTTGAGCCCAAGATGGCCCGTGCGGGTCTGGAACTCAACTGCCAGCAGCGCAACTCATCTCCTCGTCGCCTGCGCGACCGGTTTATCAACGAGCCGACCTCGTCGCTTTTTGCGCTTAAGGCCTTCTGGGAGGGATTCGACGCCAGCGGCGAGACGCTGCGCTGCGTCATCATTCCCAAGCTGCCGTTCTCGAGCCCCACGGACCCGCTCTCGTGCGAGCGCAACTTGCGCGAAGACCGCGCTTGGGCGCGCTATTCGCTGCCCGAGGCGGTGCTCGAGGTCAAGCAGGCGGCCGGCCGCCTTATCCGCTCGTCGACCGATTGCGGCGTGCTGATTCTGGCCGACCCGCGCCTGGTGACGAAGGGCTACGGAAAGAAGTTCTTAACGTCGCTGCCCACGAGCTCCTACCAGCGCATCGAATCGGCGCAGATCGGGCACTATCTGCAACTGTGGCGTGCGCGCCACGAGCGGCGGCGCTAAAGCGGGCAGACGAGGGTTTTTGCCATATCGCACAGACGCTTTGACAAGGCGGGGTCATCCAAGATGCGGATGGCTCCGCCCGCTGCGATTATCTGGCTCAGTAGCCAACGCTCGGAGCCGTAATGCACGGTTACCGTTGCCACGTCTGCCCCGCTGCGCTCGATTAGGGTGATGCCGGCCCAGTCCAGATGCTCCGCCATATCGAATGGCATCAAGAGCTTTGCGCTACGCTGCGTCCGGGCAAGGGAATCGTGGAGGGATGCAGCGTCCGGTGCGTGAGGCACGACGGAGTCTTCCGTCAAGGCGAGTCCCTCGATTTTATCCATGCGATAGGTGCGCTGCTCATCGACTGTGATGTCCCAGGCAATCAGGTATGTTTGGTCGCCGTTTGCCGTAATGCGCAGGGGGTCGACCAGACGCTCGCGTGGCCGTGTATCGTCCATCGAGCGATACGAGATGCGGCAGCGAACGCCGTCCTGAATGGCGCAGCTCAGCTGCTGCCAGTGCGACCCGTGGTTGACGGTGTCAAAGACGCGCTGGTTATAGCCGAGCTCTTCGGGTAGAAGGGCATGTCGAATCCGAGCTGCCGTCTGCGGCTCGATCCCCAACGATTCAAGTTCGTGGTTGAGCACAGCGCCCTCGGCGGCACTCAGGCGCAGCGGTAGCACACGACCGGCGTCACCGGTGAGGACCACACGCTCGCCGCGGCATTCGCAGATGATGCGCGCGCCCGATTCTCGGTCCGCGAGCGTCGAGATGATCTCGAGAATCTCGTCGAGCGACACCCCCGTGATGTCAAGGCGATTGCAAATCTCGGTTCGTGTCATGCCGCTCTCGCCGGCGGCGTAGAGGGCCTCCATGATGTCGATGGCGCGCGAGAGTCTCTGCTCGCTGGTGAGTTTACGCACGGGCATGCTCGTGCACCGTCCTTTCAATGAGGTGGTTCCATGCCTGCTTGAGCGATTTGGGGGCCATGGGCCTCATGCCGTCCATGGCGTGGGCCATGCAAAATGAGGCGGCGGCTTCAAGGTCGCGCACGTCAACGGTCCAGGTCCATCCTGCATCGGTGTGTGTGAGCTCACCTCGCCCACGCGTGAGGCCGTTGATCATATCGGTCTGCGTCTGAGGGGCGAACGAGAACGTAGCTGCAACGGGCGGTCGGTCGGCAAAATCGAATTCAAAGAACAGATAGTCGTTGAGATTGAAGTCCGCGGGGATGGCGTAGGCCTTCGAAGGACGCCAAGCACGAACGATACGGTCACAGCGGAATGTCCTGATGTCGTCGGTGGCATTGTCGAGGCCGCAGAAATACGCCACGCCCTCGCGCTCGAACATGCCGTAGACGCGGACGGTACGCTCTTTCTGCTCGCCGCGTCCGTTCTGATATAAAAATCGCAGCGCACAACGCTCGGCAAAGGCGCTCCAAACCGCATCGACGGTGGGAGAGCGGCTGATCGGCGCCTCGTCTACCGTCGTCCTGCCGGTGAGATAGGCAATCTTGGAGCGAATATCGGCAAGCGGTGCGGCAAAAGTGGATGAGCCGGCCGCTAGTGTCTGGTCGATGGCGTTGAGCAGGATATCGGCGTCGTCTGCGGTAATGAGGCCGCCTGCCGCAAACGTGTGCTCGCGGTCGATTGTCCACGAGCTTTCCTCGGTCTCCTGCGCGCCGGTGGGGCGAACCTCCTTGATTAAGATGCCGCGTTCGAGCAGCTTGTCACGATCGCGTCGAAACTTGCGCTTATCCGAGTCGATATTGCCCGAGCCATATCCCAGGTCAGAATCCAAGACGATCTGCTCGGTCGTCAGCGGTTCGGGGGAGCTATTGAGCACGAAGAAAAGATTGAGGATGCGCTGAGCCGTTTTATCGAAACTGGGCTCCGAATTTCCCTTTTTAATTGTCTCGGTCGTGTCGCTTGCCGTCATAGAGTCCTCGCATGAGAAGGTGGTTTGCTGCCATGATTTTAGTCCGATATGGAGATTAGGCTATATCCTTGTCCGCTCGGGGCGTTAAGATAGCCCGAATTCGGTCGTTTGCGCTCGCTCGGGGTATACTTTCGACTATATACGGTTCTAATGTGCATGCATTGGGCCTATTTGTCGGATTATGGATGTGGAGCGCACATGGCGAACACCCAGAACTATATTAACCACCTGCTGCAGAACACCGGCATTACGCCGGCATGCAGCGAAGAAGAGCGCTTGGCTGCCGAGGATATCGCTCAGATCTTCCGCAACCACGGCTTTGACCCCGAGGTTCAGGAGTTCAATGCCCCGGCGCCCAGTAGGTTGGCATTTGCCGTTACCGGTATTCTTGCGTTTGCCGGCGCCCTGCTGATGGGCATCGGCGGCGGTATCGGCTTGGTCGGCACCTTGCTGGCCATTGTCGGTGCCGTGCTCTACGTGCTCGAGCGCACAGGGCATCCCGTGGTTTCGCGCCTGGGCAAGACAGGCGTGAGCCAAAATGTCATCGCCTACCACAAGGCCTCGGGCCCGCTCGCGTCTCCGCGCAACCGCCCGGTGGTCGTTGTCGCACACTACGACTCTCCCCGTGCTGAGCTGCTCGCCCGCGAGCCCTATGCTTCGTATCGTGCGCTCATCGCCAAGCTGTTGCCCGTTGCCACGGTTGCCCCCGCTGCCGTTGCCATCCTGCGCATCCTGCCGCTCCCCGGCGCGCTTAAGGTTCTGCTGTGGATTGTCGCGATCCTCGCTTCCCTCGTTGCGCTTGCCAACGCGGCAAACATCATCTCTAACCGCCACATTCTTCCCTATACGTCCGGCGCGGTGTGCAACAAGTCTTCTGTCGCCGCTATGCTCGGCGTTATGGATAACGTTGCTCCCTTCCAGGGCGAAAACGAGTTTCCCGACGATGTTCCGTTCGATACCTATTTTGGGGAGCAAAAGCGTCGTGCCGAGGAAATGGCGCGTGCAGCGGCGGAGTATGCCGCGGCCCAGCAGCAAAACGACTACGGCAACACCATCGAGTACGAAGAGCCTACCTACGCCGAGGACGAGTTCGGTCAGCCGATTGCTCCCGACACTCAGACCGAGCCCGAACAGGGTGAGGCTTTCGACGAGCAGATCGAGGGCTTTGAGGGTGCGTCTGCCGACGAGACGCTGATTGGCGCCATCGTGCCCGAGGATCAGAATCAGGCTGTCCAGGCTGAAGAGTTCAATGACGAGGTTTCCGCTGCCGAGTCGGCGGAGGAGCCTGCCGCGGCCGAGCCCAAGCTCTATCGCAACGCCGCCGGCAACATCCGCTTTGGTTCGGATGCCATCCGTGCGCTCGGAATGCTTCCCGAGTCCTGCACGCTCGATTACGAGGAGGGCGAGGAGCCGACGTTTGAGCCCGAGCCTGCCCCCGTTGTCACCGTGGATGATGAGTCTGCCGCGGTTACCGCTGCCGTTGCCGAGTCCGAGGCGGTGTCCGCGATCGATCCTGCGGCAGGACTGGACATTTTGGCTCCCGCCGCGCCGGCGCAAGACGTTGCGGACGAGTCTGACGACGATTACGTTGAACAGCCGAGGCGCGTGTGTTACGAGAGCGATACTGATTTCTCGGCCGAGATTCCCGCGGCAACGCCGCATGCCGACATTGCATCCGCGTTCTCGTCGATTGGCGCCAGCGCTTCCAACTTCTTTAAGGGTGCGCTTGCAAAGGGCAAGAAATTTGTCGACGATTTCGAGGAGAAGCGCGCTGCCGCACGCGAGGCTGCCGAGCAGGAGGCTATCGCTCAGCAGCAGGCAGCCGAGGCGGCACGTGAGCTCGCGGCGCAAGAGTTCGAGCAGAACGAGGCTGTGCAGTCCGCGCCCGTCGACGCCGCCGAAGCTACAACGTCCTTTGAGTCCCAGCAACCGACGTCCGCGGATGTTGTTGAAGCGACGACGTCTTTCGAGGCTCAGCAGCACGTCGATAGCACCATGTCGTTTGATGCCGCGCAGTTCGATTCCACGATAACGTTTGAAAAGCAAGGCACCGCGATTGCCGAGCCCCTTCCTGTTTCCGATGAACAGGGCGACGCAGTGGACGATGACGAGCCCATTGATGCTGCCGAAATCCAAGATGCCGCCGAGGACGAGCCCGTCGAGGCCAACTCTGACGAAGAGCAATACGCGGCAGCCGATCAAGGTGATTCGACCGAGGCCGAGCAGGAGGAAGTGTCTGCGGTTTCCGAGACTCCCGAGACAGATGAGTCGAGGCCTTACTCCACGCAGATTTTCACCATGCCGACCCCGAGTGGTTCCGGTGCCACGGTTGCCAATGTTGTTCCCAACCAGGACGAAACGGTCGATTCCCTTATGGCCCAGATTTCCTCCCAGGCATCGCCGCGTCCGCAGATGAATGTTCCCGATCCGGCGTCGGCACCGTCGCCTGCGCCCTCCTCGTCTCCGCTGGCTTCGGTCCCCGATCCGTCGCTGCCGTCTATGAAGCAGGCAAACGTTGCGTCTCGCACGTCGCTGTTCGACCTTCCCGATCCCTCTGCCCAGGTCAACGACCCCTTTGCTACCGCCCAAGGTCCCGAACCCACATCGGCACCCGTTGCGCCTCCTATGCCCGTTGCGTCGGGCGCGCAGCCGATCGAGACCATTTCGGCTCCCGCCCCGGCGGCACCCAAGTCTCGTAAGCGCGGCCTGGGTGGTCTGTTCGGCCGTAAAAAGAAAAACGAGCAGGACAGCATGAGTGACTGGCTGGGCGTCGAAGACGATTACGATGCCAAGAAGTCCGGTCGCGGTATCGGTTCGTGGGATAACTTCGAGGACGATAACGATGGCTGGAAGGGTGGCGCTACGTCTTCCGATGGTGCTTCTTCCGAAGATATGCTCGCGGCTGTCGCCTCTATGGGCGATGATGAGCTGCTCGGTCACGATATCTGGTTTGTGGCAACGGGCGCCTCGGATTGTGATGGCGCCGGCATGAAGGCCTTCTTGGCTTCGCATCGCGATAAGCTCCGCGGCGTATTCTTTATCAATCTTGAATCCGTCGGCGCCGGTAGGCTTTCGGTTGTGACGGTCGAGGGCGAACAACAGCTGCTCAAGGGCGATCGCCGCATCATGAACCTGGTCAGCAAGGTCTGCAAGTCGTTCCATGTCGATTGTGGCGCGCTCGAGATGCCCTATGCCAAGACCGATGCCTACGCCGCGCTCGAGGCGAGCCGCCGAGCCCTCACCATCGCCGGTGTGGACGGCACACGTCTGGCTTGCGCTCGTACCGAGGACGACCTGCCCCACAATGTCAACCCGACGAACATTGCCACGGTATCCGAGGTCGTTACCGAGGTTATCCGCCGTTCGTAGGCGGAGCTCTAAGGAGTCAACGTGTTTTCGTATATTAAGCGCCATTGGCCTGTCTACGTGATTTTGACCTTGATTGCCATTGCGTTAGGATTTGGGGCTGCCTACATCGTGGGTGCAAAGGGCTCGACCCCCGCCTCCGCAATCAGCGAAGAGGTGGAGCAAGAACAGAGCACGGGTGCCGATGGGATTCCTGAGTCCGAGCAAGCAATCGTTGATGGTGGATCTTCGTCTGCAGAGTAGATACGGCGATTTAAACGATTGAAAGCGGGCGAGCCGGGGGACTGGCTCGCCCGCTTTTTCATCGTGCTAGCGGTTCTTTGGGATCGACCTAAGGCGAGCGAACCATAGGGCTGCGGCACCCGAGGTCAGGAGCGCGGTGATGCAAGCGGCGATGGGAACTGATCCTGTTGCCGGTAGGTCCTGCGGTAGGGTACAGCGTTGAATGACACGGTCCTCGTCATGTGACTCAAGTTTATCGCCGCCGCCGTTGCGGCAAAGATCGACGCGCGCGCTGTTGGTGAGTGCGGTTTGGGGCGTATAAGCCGACGTTGCCTGCATGTGCACGACTGCGCCCCGAGCGTCTGTGCCAAGGATTGCTTTGGCATCGTCAAGGTCGTCGTGCTCATCTTTGAGATCATCGCGGGTCCAAGAATCCGCATCGCTTCGAGTCGTAAAGTCGGCAGCTACCGCACCGTATTCAATTCGAATGCCCGTTACGACGATATTGGATGCAAGGTCGAGCTCTTCCGCCTCGAGTGTGGTGGATTCCGTGGTCGAGACATCCGCCTTCCAGAGGCGCCAGCCGTCATACTTGACGAGGCGGCAGTCCTCACCAAGGCTCTCTTTTACTTCGTCGGACTCAAGCCAAGGATTTTCGTGTCCATCGTCAAGTGTCGCGTTCGCCGGCTCATCGACGTCTGTCGAGTCCAACGGCGTCGTGCGATACCACACGTTGCACAGACCGTTGAGGTCGCCGATGGCGACGGGGGTTTCGATTGAGATGAATCTCGCCGTGCCGTCTTTGGCGCACTCAAGATCATCGGTAATCGTAAACTCATCAACCCAAGTAGCGGAATCGTTTCGAGCGTCGATGGTATAGGAGAAAAGTCCATCCGTATTAGTTTGCGTCGCGGCGCGATTTTTACCATCGCCGTTAGCCAACAGGCCCTTTTCGATAGGTTGGACAAGTTCCTGACGCTTGTCGACCTGCCCCTTGATCTCGATGGGTGCATCCTTCATTGCGACGGATTGGACTTCTCCCGTTTCCTTTATTTCAAACGTTATCTCCTCGGCAAGGTCATAGGTTCGCGGAGACATCATTTCGCGCAACGAGTAGGTGCCGGGTGCAAGATGTTCGACGCGGTGTGGCTTGTCGGATGAGGTCCAGGAGTCTATTTCGGTTTTATCGGGACCATATAAGGTGAGCTGTGCGCCTTCCACTTCCTGCTCACCGCTTGCATCGACCTTGGAGATATCAACCTTGGTGTAATCGTCGGATACGTTAAGCCGTGCTTCTACAACGGGTGTTTTCTGGTCGGCATAAGTAAGGTCGACAATATGGGTTGTCCGATCGAGCAAGAAGCCTGCCGGCGCTTGAGTCTCGACAACCTCGTAGCGTGCGGTGCCAGATCCCAGCGGGAGGTTGTCCGCGCGTGCTTCTCCAGTTTCATCCGTCGTGACGGTAGCGACAGTCTCACCGTCGAGCGCGGCAATGCTACCGTCGGGGCGCACGATATCACCCGAGGCACGGATCTCAAAGACGGCGCCCGCGAGGCTGCTGCCGTCTACGGCATCGGTTTTAGCGATCCTGATGTTTCCGGTCGCGGCGTGGTCATAATACGAGGCGATTGCAATGGGCGTTAGGTTCATGTCGGCGGGTATGTTTACCTCGATCTCTTCGCCGACAAGATAGGGCTCTTTGGCCGAGGTTTCGCGTACATAATAGGTGCCCGGCACGAGCGATTCGGGCAGTGTGACGGTCCCGGTCGCGTCAGTCGTAAAGGTGTCCATTACGTTATGTGCTGGATACCAGCAAGTTTGTGAGACAGGTTCGTGATTGCTGTCTAGGAGTTGGAAGGTGAATCCGGCTAGTGGAACAGAAGCGCCTGTTTGGGCATCGCGTTTTACAATCTGGAGATGCGTCGACAGCGCGTGGTTGTCCACGATATATTGAAGCTCGGCGCCGTTGGAAATCTGATTGGCCCCGACGGTCCATTCCCCTGCACGTTTAAAACCCTCGGGGACGGTTTCCGGAACCTCGCGAACCGTGTAGCCGGCACGGTCGTATGGGACGGCTCCGTGGACACCGGCGGGTCGCTTACCTGTGCCGAACCATGCTTCGGGCTGGTCTTTGGTGGAGGCAAAGCCATAGATGTTTGTGGTCAGTGTGCCAACAACCTGCTGAGAGCTGTTGCTGACAACCTCAAAGACAACACCACCTGCCGGCTGCTCCAGGCCGGATTGGTCGCTATTGCCGTAATCCTTGAATTTGGAAATCTCAAGGTCAAACGCAATGGGGATATCGGAAACGCGAGATTCGATCTCGACCACGCCTGAATCGCCGAGCTGGTCGGCTCCAACGGTATAGGTCCAGCTGTCGTTGGATGGCAGGTAGCCCTCGGGGGCTTTTGATTCGTAGATGGTAAAGGTTCCTAAGGGGACATCGGCGAGGGTGGCCCGACCGCTTTCGTCGGTCGTGAGGATTTGCGCCCATCCAGGGGTTGATTGTGACACACACGTGAACTCTGCTCCTGCGAGTGAAGAACCCACCTGGGGGCCGGCATTCGTCGCGGCATCGAGTTTTACGATACGCAGGTTGATGGTGCCGGGCTGTTCATCAATGGCGACCTGTCCACCGTCATTCCCCGTGGTAAAGGCGATGCGATCACGACGGGGGACATAGCCGGCCGGCGCCATCGTTTCAACTAGGTAGTATGCAGTGTTGGGCAGAAGAGTTGCTTGCGCCCGACCGTTGCTGTCCATCTGGATGGTGCCGACACGCGCGCCGCTGGCGCTCTCAAAAATATCGAATGTTGCCCCGTCAAACTGATAAGTATTGTTTCCGCTGGTAATGGCAGCGTTTGCAGACTGCTTTTGGAAGGAAACAGAGACCGCCGGCAGTACATAGAGCATGTCTTGACGTCTGCTGCCGCCCGATACGGTTCCTAGATAGCGCCGCGCGCGGTGCGGTGCGGCTTTGATGCTTCCTGATTTTGCGCTGTCGTGGAGCCACCGCGCCGCCGCCACGACTTCATTGTCAGCGGTAAAGTGCCCACTCTTGGTTTTGCCCTGAGCGGTCGTGTAGGAGTAGGTACCGTCGACATGGGTAGTGCCGTTGAGCATCCATACGGCAAGCTGGGTTGCGGCGCGGGCGCGATCGGGTGAAAGATGGTAACCGCCAAACGACGTGGCGGTAGGATATCCGTGACAAACGATTGCCGCGAACTCGTCGTCGAGCCACACCCAGCCTTGATCAAAGTTGAGCCATGGGCCGCCCGGCTTGGTGGGGCCGGGGCGCTCCTGGTTCATGCAGTAGGCAATCGAGGCGTCTTGAGCTTCATACTTGCCGATGAAGAAGGGCCCACAATCATCGCTAATAGTGCGGAAGCCGAGCTGGTCGTAGCCATCGACGGCAAATGCGGCTCCCGGTGCCAGGCAGCCGAAAAGCAGGAAGAGGAGCAGGAGCAGCGGACCTGTTGCGATTGCGCTGTGGACAGAGTGCGTGGGTGCGTTGGACATGGCTGCTCCTTATCCCTCGTGCGCCGCACGGGGAGGCTGCGACGCGTAGGATGAGGCTACCCCCGAGGTTCATGCGGGTAAGTACCGGAGCCTGACCAAAAGCTTGCCCATTTCCTGACAAATTGAGCTCAAATACAACAATCAAGCAAAAGTGCAGGTAGAAGATAGGGAGAACTGAAGGTCAAAGGTCCTCATCTCCACAATTGACGCGATTTTCAAACGAATCTCCACAGCTAAAACAAGCATCGCCACCCTTGTATCGAACAAGACAACCGCGTTATACTATCCCCCACATATGCGGGCATCGCCAAGTGGTAAGGCATCAGCTTCCCAAGCTGACACTCGCGGGTTCGAGTCCCGTTGCCCGCTCCAGCCAGAAGCACAAGCACGGCACCATTACGGTGCCGTGCTTTTTTCAATAAAGCGCCGGGACTCGAACCCGACAGGGTGCGAGCGTAAAGCAAACGCGAAGCGTTTGTAGCGAGCAGGCGAAGGCGCCGACAGGCGCCTGAAGCCGGTGCGGATTTGCGAAGCAAATACGCGGATGTCCCGTTGCCCGCTCCATCGAGTGCGGGAGACATGGGGACGGCCAATTCAACAAAGTCTTCCCCCGCGGCTTCGTGAGGCTGAGGGGCTCGCCTAAAGCCGGTGCGGATTTGCGGAGCAAATACGCGGACGTCCCGTTGCCCGCTCCATGGAGCAAGGAAGATTTCGGGAATGGTAGATTCAGCCCGCTTTGCTCCCGCACTTCCCCGGATCTCGGTATGCCACTGAAGCCGGTGCGGTTTTGCGAAGCAAATGCGCAGACGTCCCGTTGCCCGCTCCAATTCCAAAATGTTAGGTTAATGCCTACTGCCCATACTTGCACCTGTGCACGGTACAATGATTGGGTTACGACCAACGTGCCAATAACCAAAAAGGAGCCGCTATGATCGATCGCTATACCCGCCCGGAGATGGGACACATCTTCTCCCTCGAGAACAAGTACGCCATTTGGCAGGAGATCGAGGTTCTGGCCTGCGAGGCCCAGGCGGAGCTCGGCAAGATCGGTATTTCCAAAGACGAGGCCCAGTGGATCCGCGACCATGCCAACTTTGAGAAGGCGAAGGTCGATGAGATCGAGGAAGTCACGCGCCACGACGTCATTGCCTTCCTGACCAACATGAAGGAATACATCGATGCCGATGTTCCCGAGGGCGACCCCAAGCCCAGCCGCTGGGTTCACTATGGCATGACCAGCTCGGATCTGGGCGACACGGCCCTGTGCTACCAGCTCACCCAGGCCTGCGACCTGATTATCGAGGACGTCAAGAAGCTCGGCGAGATTTGCAAGCGTCGCGCCTTTGAGGAGCGCAACACGCTCTGTGCCGGCCGCACTCATGGCATCCACGCCGAGCCGATGACCTTCGGCATGAAGTTTGGCTCTTGGGCCTGGGAGCTCAAGCGCGATCTGGATCGTCTTGAGGACGCCCGCAAGAATGTTGCCTTCGGTGCTATTTCGGGCGCTGTCGGCACGTACAGCTCCATCGAGCCGTTCGTCGAGGAGTACGTCTGCGAGCACCTGGGCCTGGTCCACGATCCTCTGTCCACGCAGGTCATCAGCCGCGATCACCATGCCTACCTTGCCGGCGTGCTTGCCACTACAGCGGCCACCTGTGAGCGCATCGCTACCGAGGTTCGCAATCTACAGAAGACCGATACGCTCGAGGCCGAGGAGCCGTTCCGTAAGGGCCAAAAGGGCAGCTCAGCCATGCCGCACAAGCGCAACCCCATCACCATGGAGAAAGTTTGCGGTCTGTCGCGCGTCGTGAAGGCCAACGCGCAGGTTGCCTTCGACAACGTCGCCCTGTGGCACGAGCGTGACATTTCGCACTCCTCTGCCGAGCGCGTCGCCCAGGCCGATAGCTTCATCGCCCTCGACCACATGTTCCAGTGCCTCATCCGCGTTATCGACGGCCTGCAGCTGTATCCCGCCCGCATGATGGCCAACCTCAATAAGACCCGCGGCCTCATCTTCTCTTCCAAGGTACTGCTCGCCCTCGTCGACACGGGCATCACCCGCGAGGACGCGTACGCCATTGTGCAGGAGAACGCTATGGCAACCTGGCACGAGGTACAGGATTGTGTCTCCGGCCCCACCTTTAAGGAGCGTCTCGAGGCCGACCCGCGCTGCACCGTCAGTCAGGAGAAGCTCGACGAGATCTTTGATCCGTGGGACTTCCTCACCCGTATCGACACGGTCTTTGATCGTCTGGAGCAGCTGAGCTTCGAGTAGGTTCGGGCATAACGTTAGCTTTTTAGGGCGCTTTGCTGGTAATGTGTGTTGCCGGCAAAGCGCCTCGTTGCATTTAGGGAAAGACGGGGATAATAGTCGTCTCGAATAACATTCTGAGAGGGGATCGCATGATTTCGTTTGATTACAAGCCTCAGGGCGTGTGTGCTCGCAATATTCACCTTGACCTTTCCGATGACGGCAACAAGGTGATAGGCGTTGAGTTTACCGGCGGCTGCGACGGCAATCTCAAGGCTATCTCCAAGCTGGTCGAGGGCGCTCCTGCCGATCGCGTAATCGAGGTTCTCGCCGGTAATACCTGCGGTATGAAAAAGACCTCCTGCGCCGACCAGCTTACACGCGCTATCGAGGCCGCTCGCACCGAGATCGCCTAATGGGTATCGCCGATCACATCAAGAACGGAATATCGCGTCGCGGCTTTGTACTCGGTGGGGCTGCCGCGGGCGCTGCCACGGTGCTTGCCGGATGCTCGAAAAAAACGGGCACCAGCGATGATGCCGCCGGCGAGCCGCAGGTTATCAAGGATGATTCCAAAATCATCTCGATTACGGATGAGTACGAGGCAGTCGACATCGATCTTGAGCCGGCGGCGTCATGGACGCTGCCTCTGGGTACGCTGCTGTACTACTGCGACGGCGATTACGCCGCGGCGATGATGGCGCCCGCATCGGCACTGCACGCCAACACACTCGGTGTGCTCAACCTGGGCGATGGCTCGCTTACCACATTAATCGAGGATCCTATCGAGGGCACGGGATATGCATTCTACGATGTCCGTGCCGGCGACAGCGTATTCGCGTGGGTTGAGATGAACTTTGCCAATTCATCGTGGAAGCTCTACGGTCAAAATCTGTCGGGCGCTTCGCTTTCTGGCGACGTGGTTGAGCTCGATCGAGGTGGCAAGGACTATGATCCGCCGCTGTTTACGGCGTTCGGGTCATCAGTCATCTGGTATAAAATGCCCTCGGCAGGTGGCAATAAAACGAGTAGCGATTCGTTTTGCTATCGTCGCTCGCTTGATGAATCCAAGGCCGAGACAATTTGGAAATCGACGGGCCGCTTTGCATCGGCCCCGCGCGCGAGCGACGGCATTTTGACCATCTCGCCGCGTGTCCGCAACGACGAGGGCGTCTACTACGGCATAACGGCAATCGATCTGACCGACGGCAACAACACCAAGCGTGCCCAGTTGGTCCTTCCTTCGTCAGTTTCGCCTTTCGAGGCCGTATATATGGGCGATACCTTCGTGTTTTCTATCGAGGCGGCCTATAGTGGCGTGGGCAGCCTGGGCAATATGGGCACGTATATCGGTAATGAGGGAGGGCCGTACCTCTTCCTGTCACGCGAGCCGCTCGCATGTGCGGCTGGCAAGAAGAATAAATACCTTGTTAAGGTACAGGCGTCGCATTTCCTGATCGACACCTCTGCCAAGACCTATGGCTCGCTGCTGTCGCCCGACCGCGCTTTGGAGTATGGCGATTATCCAGCTACGGCGGGAAAATCGGACTCATTCCTTACGTACGCCACGGTGCGCAACAGCCAGGGTATACCAGAGACGGTCACTGCACGCCTATTCTCTCTTTAAGCTTAGAGGGGTTAAAAAGGCGCCAACAGGGGAATAAACGCGTTGTAATTGTGAGTACCGCCCGCCGAGCTGCCGCGTCATAGCGGCATCTGGCGGGCTCAGGTGCGTTAAAATGGGCTTGTTCTTAGCTAATTGAGACAGGGGGGCCGTGTTATGGCTTCAGATGCAAAAAAGATTCTGCTGGTCGAGGATGAGAAGGCAATCCGTGACGCCGTCGCTGCCTATCTCGAGCGCGAAGGCTACTGGGTTGTGGGCGTCGGCGACGGTCAGTCCGCGATCGAGGAGTTCGAGAAGCATCAGTTCGACCTGGTCGTGCTCGACCTTATGCTCCCCAAGATTCCCGGCGAGCGCGTTTGCCGCACCATTCGCGATACCTCGGATGTCCCCATCATCATGCTGACGGCTAAGGGCGAGATCGAGGACCGTATTATCGGTCTTGAGCTCGGCGCCGATGACTATCTGATTAAGCCGTTCTCGCCGCGCGAGCTCGTCGCCCGCGTTCGTGCTCTGTTCCGCCGTGCCCATCAGGCCGACGAGCCCGCCGTCGAGGTGCTCGACTTCGGCGATCTGGTCATCGATATCTCGGGCCACAAGATCTTGGTCGAGGGCAAGGAAGTCGATCTGACGGCTTCCGAGTTCAAGCTGCTCACCACGCTTGCCCGCCATCCCGGCCGTGTGTATAACCGCATGGAGCTGGTCGAGAAGGTGCTCGGGTATGACTTTGAGGGTTATGAGCGCACCATCGATAGCCACGTGAAGAACCTTCGCGCCAAGCTGGGCGATGATCCCAAGAAGCCCAAGTGGCTCTACACCGTCCATGGTGTCGGCTATCGCTTCGAGGCTCCGGCCAAGACCGATAAGTCGGACGAGAAATAGGGAAATCACATATGACACCTGCGCGCTTTGAAATCGGACAAAAGCACAAGCAGGAGAGCGAGGCGGGTTCCAAGGCTAGTTGGAACACGCCTCGTTCCGATTCACGGCCAACGATGAGCTATCCCTCGCGCATGGCACTTGCTTTTGCCCTGACATCGCTCATGACGGTATTGGTGCTGGTGGGCGTTGTCTCTGTTGTGTGGGGCACGGTCTTTTCGGATTACACACGCTCCAATATCGTCGAAATCGCAAATTCCGCTGCCGAGAAGTTGGCAACCTCATATGAGGAAAACGGCTCTTGGACCGCGGGAGAACTGCGCACGGTCGCAACGTCGAGTTTGGTTTCCGACGATCTGGGTATGCAGGTCGTCAATAAAAAGGGCGTGATCGTTTATGACGATTCCTGGCCCTCGGCAAGCGCTACCGCCGATGTACGCGAAAACCAGGCTACGACCGACGACACGAGCGGCAAGAGGGCATCGCATAGCCCGGTTTCGTCTGCTCCAACCGACTCCGATAGCGTTGCTGACGTCGAGATTGTAACGTCTTCCGGCGAGCATGTCGGACAGGTAAAGCTGTGGGCCATCGGCTCCGACGCTCTGCTCACCAAGGCGGACTCTGCGTTTAGGGAGAAGACCTTTAACGCCATGGCCCTCGCCGCGGTTGTTGCAATCTGCATTTCGGTCGTTATCGGATCGCTCGTGTCGCGCATGCTCACCAAGCCGATTCATCGCATCACCAGTACCGCAAAGCAAATCCGTGACGGCGACCTGTCGGCTCGCACGGGACTGCGCGGTGATGACGAGATCGATCAGCTGGGTGAGACCTTCGATGAGATGGCCACTTCGCTCGAGAAGGATATGAAACACGAGAAGCGCCTGACCTCAGACGTTGCACACGAGCTTCGCACGCCGCTTATGGCCATGCTCGCAACGGTCGAGGCCATGCAGGATGGCGTGTATCCCACCGACGATGAGCATTTGGAGACCGTTGCTTCCGAGACTCGTCGCCTGGCTCGTCTGGTGCAGCAGATGCTCGACCTGTCTCGCATGGAAAACAGCACGGCTCCGCTCAACCTTGAGCCGGTGGACATGGTTCCTTTCGTGCGTTCCATCGTCAATGCCCAGGAGCGCCTGTTTGTCGACCGCGATCTGCGCCTGCGTTTTGCGGACGAGACCCAGGGTCACGACGATGTCGTCGAGGCCGATCCCGACATGATCACGCAATGTGTTATCAACCTCATGAGCAACGCCATGCGCTACACCCCCGAGGGCGGTTGGGTCGTGGTGTCGGTGCTCAGTGACCGCAAGCACGTCAGCATTGCCGTTTCTGATACCGGCATCGGTATTGCCAAGGACGATCTGTCGCGCATCTTCGGGCGGTTTTGGCGCGCCGATGCCAGTCGCGCCCGCGAAGCTGGCGGCCTGGGCGTTGGCCTCGCCGTGACCAAGCAGATCGTCGAGCGTCACCATGGCTACATTTCCGTGGAGTCGGAGCTTGGAAAGGGTACGACTTTTACAATTCATCTGCCCCGCGAGCACACGGCAGACGCGGCATCTACTACAATGGAGCACTAGCTTTTCGCTACTCGGTGAAGGAGGGGTCTTGTCCCTGCCGCTCCGAGTTTGCGAAAACATGCGGGAAAGAACCCGCATTACTGTCGTATTTAGGTAAGGAGTGACTCACGTGACAACGATGGAGCGTCGTCCGGATTCCCGTGGCAAGGTTCGTGATATTTACGATGCCGGTGAAAACCTGCTGATGGTCGCCACCGACCGCATTTCTGCGTTTGACTTCATTCTTCCCGACGAGATTCCGTTTAAGGGAGAGGTACTCAATCGCATCTCGGCATTCTGGTTCGATAAGTTTGCCGACATCGTCCCCAACCATCTCGTTTCCATCGACCCGGCGGATTTCCCCGAGGAGTTTGCTGAGTATCGTGACTACCTCGCTGGCCGCGCCATGCTGGTTAAGAAGGCCCAGACGATTCCTATCGAGTGCATCGTCCGCGGCTATCTGACCGGTTCGGGCAAGAAGACCTACGACGAGAACGGCACCGTCTGCGGCATCCAGCTGCCTGAGGGCCTGACCGAGGCTTCCAAGCTTCCTGAGCCGCTGTTCACGCCGTCCACGAAGGCCGAGATCGGTGACCACGACGAGAACATCTCGTTCGAGCGTTGCTGCGAGATCGTGGGCGAGGACATCGCCACGCAGATTCGTGACCTTTCCCTCAAGATCTACAAGGCCGCTGCCGAGTACGCCGCGACCCGTGGCATCATCATCGCCGACACCAAGTTCGAGTTTGGTGTCATCGATGGCAAGGTCACGCTGATCGACGAGTGCCTCACGCCCGACTCTAGCCGTTTCTGGCCTGCTGCCAGCTACGAGGAGGGCAAGATCCAGCCTAGCTACGACAAGCAATTCGTCCGCAATTGGCTCAAGGCCAACTGGGATATGACGGGGGAGACCCCGCACCTGCCCGCCGAGGTCATCGATGGCACGTCCGAGCGCTATCGCGAGGCCTTCCAGATCATCACGGGCTCCCAGTTCACAAGCATGAAGGAGAACGCATAAGTGAGTACCCGTAGCGCCACGAACAAGCGCACGCAATCCCACGAAGTTACCGGGGTTGCGCGCAAGTCTGCCGCATCTGCTAAGCCCGCCCGCCAAGCAGCGGGCTCCGTTCGCGTCGTGCCGGCTTCGTCTAAGGCACGCCGCAAAGAGCTCGAGAAGGGCGAGAACCTCGAGGGCCTCTCTAAAGAGGAGAAGCGCGCCCGCAAGGCTAAGCAGCGCGCCAAGGAGGACCGCATCTATACGGTGTCGAATATCCTCCTCAAGCAGGACGAGGACTACACCAAGCGCCGTCGCATCTGGTGGATTGTGCTCGCCATTGGCATGGTGCTCGTCGTGGCAATTTGGGCCTCGCTGTACTTCGCTCCCGCTGGCATGGTGTCCAGCCCTGTCCAGATGGTCGGCATCGTTTTGTCCTATGTCATCATCCTAGGTGACTTTATCTACGACTTCGCTCGTATTCGTCCCTTGCGCAACATGTACCGCGCGCAGGCCGAGGGCATGTCCGAGAACAAGCTCAACGCTCTTATCGAGCGCGCAGCTGCCGAGGAGGACAAGAAGGACTCCAAGAAGAAGTAGCGTTTGCATACATACTTATCGCTAAGATATAAGGCGCGTCGTTTTTGCGGCGCGCCTTTTTACTGTTCTATAGATAGATGGAGTGGCACATGATTCGAGCTGCCCTGACGGTCGAAGAGGCTCTGGAGGGCATGAAGGCCCTGGAGCCCAAGATTAAAAACTACGCGCGCCTGGTCGTCCGCAAGGGCGTAAACGTCAAGCCCGGCCAGGAGGTCGTCGTTCAGTCTCCGGTCGAGTGCGCGCCGTTTGCGCGCGTGGTGGTCGCGGAGGCCTATGCTGCCGGCGCCGGCCACGTGACGGTCATTTGGGCCGATGATGCCGTGACGAGGCTCACGTACGAGCATGTCGAGAAAAGCTATTTTGAGCAGACGTCCGAGTGGAAGCGCATGCAGCTGGATTCCTTGGCCCAGGATGGTGCCTGCTTTGTCTTTATCGAGGGTGCGGATCCTGCGGCCCTCAAGGGCATCGATCCAGCCAAGCCGGCCGCGGCATCAAAGGCGAGGAATACGCAGTGCAAAGTTTTCCGCCGTGGACTGGATTACAACATCAATCCGTGGTGCATCGCCGGCGCTCCGGTCGTGGCTTGGGCGCACGAGGTGTTCCCGGGAGACGCCGATGAGGTTGCAATCTATAAGCTGTGGAATGCGATTCTGCACCTGTCTCTTATACACATCTCCGAGCCCACGAGACCGAGG
>UQSC01000006.1 GCA_900543615.1 uncultured Collinsella sp.
GACCTCGCCGCGGTCCTGCGTCTTGCCCGACTGTTCGCCGACCCACACCTCGGAACGACCCTGGACGCCCCAGGTTTGCACGTACTCGATGGCACCCGTGCCCTCGACTTTGAGCTTGGGCTCGATGGTCGTAGCCTGCACCTCGTGCTTCTCGTAGACGTTGCGGCCATCCTTAATCGTGATCTTCTCGCCGCCGGTAAGCTCGCGGCTATCCCACTTGCCCTGCTTTACGCGCTTGCCGTCAACCTTCACCGACAGCTTTTCGCCGCCATGGCGCTTGAGCACACTGTCGTCGACCGCTAGCAGGTCGCCGGCAGAATAGGTGTCGGTCAGCTCCTGATCATCGATAAGCGTCTGCAGCGTAGAGCCCACGCGCACCGCAGTCTGCTCTCCGTTGAGCACGACGTCCACGCTACGGTTGATGTAGCCCACGACGGCGGCGACAAACAGTACGAACGCGCAGCCCACGGCGATGAGCGCATAGGGCAGGCGAGACGAACGGCGGGGCGAACGCCCGTTGCCGATGCGTGCACTGCGATCGCTAAACCCACGGCTATGGTTGAGGTACATCGCGCCGGGCTTACGGTGACGCTTGCGCTGACCGCTGGGCAGCTGCCCCAGATCGCGGCGCGCCGTCGGACGCGCACCCGAACGCCCGTTTAAGTTGGATCCGTTTTGGCGCATGTGCCCTCCCCCGTAAACACAGCAAGCCGGAGCAACAGGTCTCCGGCTTGCCTCCCATCATTTGGTACGTCGCTATTTTGTAGCTTTTGACGAGCCTCCGCTCGCCTTTTGATATTCGTCCTTAAAGGCCTTGAACATGCCGCGCGTCTTGCCGAGCTGCTTGCCCAGTGCGCGACTGCCCTTGTCCACGGCAACCGATCCCTTGTCGTCGAGCACCTTGGCGCCCTTTTTGACCTTGTCGCCCACCACGACGCTGGCCTCGGCGGCCTTGGCAGCCGCACCGCCCGAATACCCGAGCGACTTGACCTCGTCCGAGACGACCATCGCGCCGTTCTCGTAGCCGCGCAGCATCGTCGGCGGCACCTGCGTGTCACCAACCAAAACACTCGAAGCAGCACCGGCGGTCACATAGAATGCCTGCACGATGCCCGAACGCGGCTTGAACTCCACATCCGAGCAATAGCCCACGACGTCGCCCGATTCCGTGCGCACGTCCATACCGACCCAGATGATGCAATCGTCCAGGTTGATGTCGAGGCGCTTGGCGGCGGCGGCATCATACGTGTCCTTGACGTCATCGACCGCAATGGCGCCCTCGTAGACACCAATGGCGTCGAGCGCTACGAATCGGTCGGGACGCTCGATCATGCCCGCGATATCGGACTGGCGGACCATAAAGCCGACCACGCGCGTACCGCCCGGGGTAAAGACCGGAAAGTGAATCTTTCCGAGCTTTTTAGGGCTGCGCGGCGTGCCGTCCTTTTTGGTGCGCTTGTCCTCGGTAGGCTTGCGATAGATCTTGGCGCCGACAAAATCCCCGGCGCGCATTATGCCTCGGTCGAGGGCTCCGCAGCCTCGGTATCAGCCTCGACGGCGTTCTCGACCACGACGTCGGCGGCAGGCGTCACGTTGCCGCCCGAAATGGCGTCGTTGAGCTGCTCGCGCAGCTGGTCCATGCGCTCGCGGGCCAGGTCGACCTTGGCGCGCAGGTCATCGGTCTTGGCGTCGACCATCGGGCCAAAGTCATTCACTGCAGCACGGGCCTCCTCGGCGCTGTGCTCGTAGGTGTCACGCATATTGTCCCAGGCGTCGTTGGCGATATCGGCAGCCATGGCGCGGGTCTCGGCGCCCGAGCGCGGGGCCAGAGCAACGCCGACAATAGCGCCGGCAGCGGCACCAAAAAGTGCGCCGGAGACAAAGCTGAAAGTCTTACCCATGATCATTCCTCTCCTGCGGGCACGTCGGTGCCCACCGTTTGAATGCTGTCCATTATACCCGCAGCGCATCACTTGCCGCTCCGCTCATCTGCGTACGGCAAAGGCGCAGGTATGTGATGGTGATAAACGCGTAGGCCTACTCCTGAGGCATAGCCGGCATGGCCACCGTGGCACCCGGGTCCTCGCCGGCGCCGTCCACGAGCGGCAGGCCGCCCTCATGCGCAGGCCCTGCCGGAACCGTCGCCGCACCGCCAAAGACGGCAGCGGAGGCCTCGTGGTTCTCGGCAACCGCGCCCTCGGTATCAATCGCCACCTGGGGCTCATCGTCAAAGTTGGGGACGCCTTGGGGCTCGGTGGGAACGGGCTCGGCGGTCGCATCGGCAACGGGCTCGGCGTCGACCGGCACACCACCCTCGTCAGCGCCCTCGTCCTCGGCAGCATCTTCGCCGTTCGCAGCGGCGACGGCCTCGTGAGGATCCTTGCCCTCGGCCTCGGCGCGCATGCCCAGCACCAGGTTGCGCAGGCCCGCGACCGTGCCCTCCACGTCGGGGGCAGGCTGGTCGGCGTGCAGGTACGCCCAGTCCATCATAAAGGTGGCCGACGACAGCGCACCAATGGCCAGCGCGTCATCGGGGCACGAAAGCTCAACCTCAAAGACGCGCTCGTCGTGCTCGCTTACGCGCGTGCGGCCGCACGAGATGCTACCGGCAAGACCGGTCTCGTTCATGAGCTCAACCGTCACGTGCTCCAGCAGGTGGCAGAGCTCGGTCTGGCCCATGCAGTCCTGGAACTCGCGACCGGAATCGCCCAGACACAGGTGCTTGGCAATCGCCGGCACCAGGTAATACACGCGCGCCGTGGCCTCGATATCCTCCGAGGTCATGAGCGGCATGCCGGGGTTCACCAGCACATGCGCGCAGATCTTGTCCTCGCTGACGGTGACCTTAAGGATGTTGAACAGGCCTGCCATAACTCTCCCCTACTCTTCCTTGCCTTACTCGTCGCCATCGTGCGGATCCACAGAGCCCGCACCCGACGCCGCCGGCTTCTCTGCCGAAGACTCGGAATCCTTCTTATCGGTTTCGGCCGGAGCGATCACGCGAATGAGCGAGATGCGCTGGCCACGCATCGACTGAACTTTAAACTTGTACCCCGCGACCTCAAACACCTCTCCGATGTCGGGCACCGAGTCGCAAAGCTCCAAAATCCAGCCGGCGATGGTCTCATAATCATCGCTTTCCTCGAGCGGCCAACCAAGCTCAATCGCGTCATCGCACGAAAAACGCCCATCAACGAGCCACTCGCGGCGCGAAAGGCGCGTGAGATACTTGTTGTCGGGGTCGAACTCGTCCTCGATCTCGCCGACGATCTCCTCGACGATATCCTCGATGGTGATAATGCCGGCCGTGCCGCCGTACTCGTCCACGACCACCACGATCTGGTCGTGCGAGGTCTGCATCTCGGACAGTAGCGGCAGGATGTCCTTGGTGTCGGGCACAAAGGTGGCGTCGCGCAAAAAGCCGGCGATGGGCTGGTCACCCTTGCCGTCGAGCGCGGGTTGGATCAGGTCCTTGATGTGCGCAATGCCGGCGACGTTGTCGGGATCCTCGTGATAGACGGGGATGCGGCTGAAGCCGGTCTGGCGCATGGTGGACAGCACGTCGGCGACCGTCTCGTCGTCCTCGCACATGGTGGTGTCCACGCGCGGCACCATGACCTCGCGGGCAACGGTATCGCCCAAGTCAAAGATCTCGTGGATCATACGCTTTTCCTCGTCGAGCAGGTCGTCCTGCTCCGAGACCATGTACTTGATCTCTTCTTCCGAGACGTTTTGGCGGTCGTCGGCGCTCTTGATGCGCAGGATGCGGGCCAGGCCATCGGAGCAGGCGCCGGTCAGCCACACGAGCGGACGGGCGATCTTTTGGAAAAACGACAACGGTCCCACGACCTGCTTGGACACGCCCTCGGCATTGGCCAGGCCGATGCGCTTGGGGACGAGCTCGCCGATCACGATGGACACGAAGGCGACCGCGACGGTGATGATGACCGGCGCCAGGCCGCGCGCGATGGCGGAGAGCGGCGCGATGCCAAAGCTCATGAGCCACGTGGCGAGCGGGTCGGACAGACTCGTCGAGGCGACGGCGGACGAGGCGAAGCCCACGAGCGTGATGGCGACCTGGATGGTGGCGAGCAGCTGGTCGGAGTCGGCAGCCAGCTTAATGGCACGCTCGGCGCGCTTGTCGCCTTCCTCGGCCTCGTGCTCCAACACGGCGCGCTTGGCCGTGGTGAGCGCCATCTCTGACATAGAGAAGTAGCCGTTGATGAGGGTCAAAACGAGGGTGGTGATAAGGGAGATGGTTATGTCCATCGGGAGTTTCTCGAACCTCCAAGATTCGGGATGTCGGATTAAAACGTTGACGGCGGATACGGCAATTGCACTGGCGACCGAGCGGGGGCACGGGCGCTGGCGTGGTCGCTAGATTACGAAGAGGATCACCGCCATGAACTGGAAGATGCTGCCGGCGAGCACCCACAGGTGAAACACGCTGTGCAGATAGCGCACGTTTTTGGCGATATAGAACGGCACGCCCGCGGTGTAGCACACGCCGCCGACGGCGAGCAGGGCAAGTGCCACGGGGTTGAGCAGCGCCACAAGTTCGGGCAGCTTAAAGACAACGAGCCAGCCCATCAGTAGGTAGACCAGGCCACTTACCCAGTGCGGTTGACGCTCGCGCATAAAGCACTCGAGGGCGATGCCGATAATGGCGATGGCCCATACGGCAAAGAACAGCATAGGGCCGCCGTCGTTTGCGAGCGTGATAAGGCAAAACGGCGTATAGCTGCCGGCTATGAGCAGGTAGATGCAACTGTGATCAATAATGCGGAACACGCGCTTGGCGCGCGCGGGCTGAATCGCGTGGTAGAGCGTGGAGGCTAGGTATTCGAGGATAATGCTGACGCCATAGACAATTGCCGCGGCCATGTGGGCCGGGCCTCCGCCGCGCAGGGCGGCGAATACGATCAGGAGCACCAGGCCCGCGATACCCAACAGGCAGCCGACACCATGGGTGACGGAGTTCATGATCTCCTCACCCACCGTGTAGTGTGGAACGGCCGCGGTCTTGGGTCGCGGCTTAGAACTGTCGCTCGAATCGGACATGCCGGTTACATCCTCCAACGTAAAGAGTTCTCAACACTATATCAAAGCGTCTGGGTACGTGCGAAATTTGCACCATACGTGACCCTTTGTTTACCCATTCTTTGCCTGTTGACGCATCAACGGCGAACGTCCATAATGCGCTTGCATTAAATGTTGATGTATTAACATCTTATAGGAAAGCTTCTTATGTCTCAAAACGCACGTTCCCATCGAAAGCTCAAGATAGCCTGCGTCGTTGCGCTGGTGGTTGTCGTTGCGCTGCTGGGGTTTGCCGGCAACTTTTTGTTTGACTTTGCCCTGAACCCCCAAGCGCCGTACACCATGAAGATGATGCAGGATGGCAAAGACGACAAAAAAGGTGAGCAGATGGACGCCGAGGACACCGAGGCACGGGCGTGGTTTAAGGAGAACCGCGAGAGCAGCAGCCTCACCGCGGACGACGGGACCGAGCTTGCCGCCTGGTATTTTGCTGCGTCGGAGAGCGCACACGACTACGCCGTCTGCCTGCATGGATATACCAACGAGCCCATCGGTATGGCCCGATACGTCAAGCGATTCCACGACCGCGGCATGAACGTACTCGCACCCGCCGCACGCGCCCATGAGCGTTCCGGCGGCGACTATATCGGCATGGGCTGGCCCGAGCGCCTCGACATCGTCGCATGGATCGAGCAAATCGTTCAGGCTGACCCCGAGGCGCGCATCCTGGTCTTTGGCGAGTCGATGGGTGCGGCAACTGCCATGAACGTCGCGGGGGAATCTCTGCCCGCAAACGTGAAATGCATTATCGAGGACTGCGGTTATACAAGTGTTTGGGACGAGTTTTCCCTGCAGCTCAAGGATGTGTTCGGCCTGCCCAGCTTTCCCTTGCTCGATATAGCAAACTTGGTATGCAACGTGCGCGCGAGCTACGACTTTCATAAGGCGAGCAGTGTGGAGCAACTCAAACACGCGACGGTTCCCATGCTGTTTATCCACGGCGACCAGGACACTTTTGTGCCGTACGATATGCTCGACCAAAACTACGACGCGTGCGCCAGCAAGGTCAAGCAAAAGCTCACTATCCATGGCGCCACCCACGCCAAGAGCGCGCAGGTCGACCCCGAACTCTACTGGAACACGGTCGACAACTTCCTCGACGAGTATTTTTAGGCAAATAGTACGGTTTACTGGCCTATCTGACCCCCTAGCACTTCCGAAAAGCCGCCCGTGGGCACTGTGCTCACGGGCGGCTTTTGCTAACAGTTGTGCTACAAAGGCGCTTGTTTTGTCTAATAGCTAGGTGCTACTTGACCTCGATGAGCTCATACTCGCTCGTGCCCAGGCCAATCTTCTCGGCGTGCGCGATGCACACGCGCCAGTCGGTGTCGGGATGCGTGATGCAGAAGGGATCCTTGGCCTGCTCGCCCTCCAGATGCTCGTGGTTGTGCTCCATCTTGGCCGCGCTATCGGTGAGCTCGGTGTTGGGCAGCGGCTCGGATGCCATGACGGCATCGGCGCAGGCCTGGTCGATGGCGACCGGGTCGAAGCTCGCGAACATGCCGATATCGTTGACGATAGGTGTATCGTTTTCGGGATGGCAGTCGCAGTTGGGGCTGATATCCATGGCAAGCGAGATGTGGAAGCTCGGGCGGCCGTCGACGACGGCCTTGGTGTACTCGGCAATCTTGCAGTTGAGCACGTCGGCCGCGGCCTCATAGCCGGGCTTGATGGCGTCCTGGTTGCACACGCCGATGCAGCGGCCGCAGCCCACGCAGCGATCGTGGTCGATGGTGGCCACGTGCACCGTGCGAGTAGCGCCGCTGGCAAGCTCGCGCTCGCGGGTGTCGTTGAACGAGACGGCGTCGTGCGCGCAGATCTTTTCGCAGGCACGGCAGCCAACGCAGTGCTCGGTCGCGACGTTCGGCTTACCGGCGGCATGCTGCTCCATCTTGCCGGCACGGCTGCCGCCTCCCATACCCAGGTTCTTCATGGCGCCGCCAAAGCCGGCCTGCTCATGGCCCTTAAAGTGGGTGAGGCTAATCACGATATCGGCATCCATGAGCGCCTGACCGATCTTAGCCTCGTGCACGTACTCTCCGCCCTCGACCGGGACGAGCGCCTCGTCGGTGCCCTTGAGGCCGTCGGCGATGATGATCTGGCAACCCGTGGCATACGGGGTAAAGCCGTTCTGGTAGGCGGTATCGATGTGCTCGAGCGCGTTTTTGCGGCTACCGACATAGAGCGTGTTGCAGTCGGTGAGAAAGGGCTTGCCACCCAATTCCTTCACGACGTCCGCGACGGCGCGGGCGTAGTTGGGGCGCAAAAAGCTCAGGTTGCCCAACTCGCCAAAGTGAATCTTGATGGCGACGAACTTGTTCTCAAAGTCGATCTGCTCAATACCGGCGTGACGGATGAGGCGCTTGAGCTTGTCGAGCTGGCTCTCGCGAGCATGCGTGCGCAAGTTGGTGAAGTACACCTTAGCGGGTGCTGCGGGTGTAGTTGCGGTCATAGATATATCCCCTCGGTCTATATGGCGTTACAGACATAAGAGGATGGTACCAGTTAAAGCAGAGTTAAAGTCAAGTACGGCACCCAGTCATTGGGGACAGACTTAAATGACTGAAACCACTCATTGGGGACGGACTTAAATGAGTGCCTCGCCACCTGGCAGCTAGGGGCGCGCCGTCACGTTTGTGGCGGCGCGCCTTGGTTTGGCGGCGCGTTCTAGCGTGGCCACAATCTGGTTTGATGGCGTGCCCTGGTGTGGCGGCGTTGACGGCGTGCCCTGGCGTGACGGAGCGTCCTGGCGCGGACCGCTAGCCCTTTCGCGCGACCAGATGCGCGCGGAATCCCTTCTGTGCCTCGAGCTTGAGCGGGGTGAGCCCGAATTCCTCGACGAGCGCGCGTAGCTCGGACAGCTTGAGGATGCTCACGTCGCCATGGCCCAAGAGGCGTGCCAGCGGTAGCTCGATGTTGTTCATGAGCCAGACCGCGACATCGTTCGAGGTGTAGTCGCGAAGGACCAGTCGCCCGCCGGGCCGAAGGACGCGTGCCACCTCGGCGAAAAACCTCTCCGGATGCGGGTAGTGGTGGAAGCTGTTGGAGCAGAGCACGGCGTCGAAGCTCCGGGGCTCGAAGGGCAGTGCCTCCGCGTCTCCGACGACAAAGCTGACGTTATCGAGCTGCTTTGCCCGAGCGACGTCGATCATCCCGGGTGTGAGGTCGAGTCCAGTCAAGTGCTTGCTGGGGTACCGGGCGTGGAGCAGTTCTAGGACGGCTCCGGTTCCACAGCCCACGTCGAGCGCGTCCTCGAACGGTTCGAGCTCAAGCTCCTCGAGCATTTGCGGATAGTCGTCCTTGCACATCTCGTAAATGCCGGCATGGCCGGATTCGTAGACCTTTGCCGCCTCGGTGAACTCCTTGATGGAGAGCTGCTTGAGCTCCTCTGCCGATCTTGCCATGGGTCTCCTTCTGTTCGGGGAAGTCTGACGTTGCGCGCGTTTGCCCACGTCGGGCCTGGCGGGCAAATAACGCGGGGGCACCCTTCCTTCGGTTCGTGCCCCCGCGTGCGGGCGGTTCTCTATTCCTGGACCTTCAGCGCCTCGGAGAGGCTCACGCGCTTGATGGAGCGCGTGTGTAGCAGCGCCACGACCAGGTAGGTCGCAAAGCCAATGCCGACGCATGCAGCCATAGACCAAGCGGGCACGTAGATCTCAATATTGCCGTTGTAGGCGAGCAACATCATGCGGAAGATGGCCGTGAGCGAGCCAATGATGACCGGCAGGCTCAGCACGAGCGACGCCACCACGCACAGCGTGATCGAGCGGATGTACAGATGCGAGATCTCGCCATCGCGATAGCCAAAGACCTTCATGTAGCTAATCGAACGGGCGCTGTGGTCGATCACAACCTTGGTCAGCAGGTACATAAACAGCAGGAAGATAAACACCGCGAGCCCGACCATCATGCCGATCATTTTGCTCATCATGCCGATGAACTGGTCGCCCACGGCGCGCATGTCGTCGGGCGTGGTGTCGCCGGCAAAGTAGCGCGCGTCGAGGTCGAGCTTCTCGTCGCTCACATAGCCGTTAAAGTAGGCGGCGTCGTTGTCGAACAGCTCGTTAAAGTCTTCGATACTCATATAGATATTCATGTCCGACTTGGAGCCCCAGGCACAGTCCTTGCCCACGTACTCAAAGGAATAATTCTCGCCCTCGTACTTGTCGCCGAGCGTGACCTTCTGGCCCTCGCTCCAGCCAAACTTATCGAGCAGGCCGCCGCCAAAGACGACGTGTCCGTCGCCGATGTTGAGGCCCTTCCAGTAGCGCGAGTTTGCCGAGATGCCGTAGACAGAAATCGTCTCCTCGCCATTACCATCGCCGCGGTCGTATTGCAGCTGGCAAACGGCATATTTCTCGGCCTGCGCGATTGCGCCCGCGCCGTTGTCGGTCGTATTGACCGGGTGGATATCGTCGTTGTCAGTCTCGATCTTAGAGGCCTTGTCGATCAGGTCGATGGCCTCATCGCGGTTGCAGCCGAGAGCATCGGCAAGATCGTCAAGGCGCGCGTAGAGCGCATCCTTCTTGTCCTGGACCTTGGCAAGCGCGTCCTGCGCCGCGGCCAGGCTCTCGGCAGACGGAGATGCGGTCGCGGCATCGGCCGCCGCCTGCGCCGCATCGGCCGCGTCGTCAAGCTCGTCATCGGCATCCTGGGCGGCAGAAAGCAGCGCGCCGTCAACCGACTGCAAGCGCTCGAGTGCCGACCACTGCTCGCGCTCCTCGGCAGTGCCCTCGAGCTCCAGTGACGCCTTGAGTGTGTACTGATGCTGGGCGACCAGGCTCGTCTCGAGGTTGTCCGCGTAATGCGTCATCGCGGGCAAAATCGCCAGGCCAAAGAGCAGCAGCAGCGAGGCAAACGCAATGCCCACGAAGAGCGTGGCGAAGTTGCCCAGGTTGCGCAGGAAGACGCGCAGGCGAAAGCGCGAGACAAAGCCCATGCGCTCCGGCAGCTGCATGCCGCGCTTGGTGCCCGATTTGCCGCTCGCCTCGTGACGAAGGAACCGCAACGGCGTCTTGCCCATCTTGCGAAGCAGGCCCACCAGCGTGATGAGAATGAGCGCGGCGGCGGGAACCACGGCGCACTTCACAAAGATCTCCCAGCTCCAGTACACCTGGAAGGGCGGCAGGCTGTACGAGCCGTAATAGAGGCCGCGCATGGGCTCGGTAAAGAACGCAACGCCGAGCGCGGTACCCAAAAGTGCCGCGAGCACACCTACGATGGCGGGAAGCGCCAGGTAGTGCAGCACGATCTCGCGACGGCGATAGCCGCTGGCGAGCAGCGTGCCGATGATGGCACTCTCCTCCTCGATGGTGGCGTCGGTAAGCACCACAAAGACAAACGCCATGATCACGATGATGATGTCGAGCAACGTCATCCACATCATGGAGTCGCCGTCCACGTCGTCGCGCGCATAGCCAATGCCTTGATTGGAATCGGCATCGATCAGATCGTCCACGCGCGCATCGGCGTCGGTCAGCGCCTCGACCATATCCTGCTCCGCATCGATGCGATCCGCAGTGGGGAGGTCGCGATCGGCAAAGGTAAAGGAGTAGGTGTAGGCGGGTGCGCCGCCGGCGTCCTCAAGCGCGGCAAAACCGGCGTCGGTGACCTCGGCGACACCATACGTGATGGTGTTCACCGTAAAGTCCGAATTGTCGAGGAACAACGCCTGGCTATCGGGCTGCGTCATGATGCCGCAGATGGTGTAGGTGCGGCCCTCAAGCTCGACCTTATCGCCGATAGCGAGGTCGTTGTTGGTGGCAAAGACGCGGTCGATGGCCACCTCGTCGTCCGCCTTGGGCTGCCTGCCCTCACAGTAGGACGCGATATCGACCTTGGTGCGGTGCGCATAGGTGCGCAGCGTGCGCTTGGTGCCGTCGTCGCCGGCGGTCTTTTTGATGATGGCGTCGATGGAGAAATTCTTGTAGAGCGTGACGCCACCGACGTCGCCGGCTGCATCCTCGGCGGCCTTGAGCTGGTCTTTGGTAGCCTCGAAGGAGGTGGTCACGCGGCCGTCCTCAATCGTGTACTCGTCGCGCATGTCGTCGATGAGGCAGCCGATGGAATGCGCCGCGAGCAAAAATCCCGACGTGAGGGCGATGCTTCCGCACATGAGCAAAAAGATGCCCAGGTACTTACCGATATTGCGGCGCAGCTCGCGCGGGAGTCGTTTTGCGAGAGGCGTCATGGCGCCGCCTACCAATCGAGCTCGGCGGCCGCGACGGGCGACTCGTTGAGCTCGTCCTCGACGATGCACCCGTCGCGCAAGCGCAGCACGCGATTGGCCATGCGCGCGATGGCGGCGTTGTGGGTGACAATGATGATGGTGCAGCCGTAAGTGCGGTTGACGTCCTCCATGAGCTGCAGAATTTCCTTGGATGTCTTGTAGTCGAGCGCGCCCGTGGGCTCATCGCACAGCAGCAGGCCCGGATTTTTGACGAGCGCACGGCCGATGGCGCAGCGCTGCTGCTGGCCGCCTGAGACCTGGCGCGGAAACTTGTTGCGGTGCTCGTAGAGGTCCAGCGAGCGCAGCAGATCGTCGACGTCGAGCGGTTTTTTGGACAGGTGCGCCGTGACCTCGATGTTTTCCTTGATGGTAAGGTCGGGCACCAGGTTGTAGAACTGGAAGACAAAGCCCAGCTCGCGGCGTCGGTACTCGCCCAGATCGGCGGGCTTGAGCGCCGTGAGATCGCAGCCGTCCACCATGATGGAGCCGCCGTCGGCATCCTCCAGGCCGCCGATCAGGTTGAGAAAGGTCGACTTGCCCGAGCCCGAGGGCCCCAGCATGACGCAGATCTCGCCGCGGTTGATGGACGTGTCGATGCCATCGAGTACCGTCAGGCGCGCATCACCGTCGCCGTAGTGCTTCTTGAGCCCCTTGACCTGGACGTAGGCTTGCTTCGTCGCCATGCTATCCCCCATTGTTAGCCTATTGCTACTTTATGATCGTAATAGTAAACCTTGGCGAACTATTTTGGAGCGAGGCCTGGATTTTATTTCAGGCTAGGCGCGGGATTTGTTGTGGGCGAGGGCTAGGCCTGCGGCGGCGATGGCCACGGCAAAGAGCACCGTGACGCCCAGGTCGCAGACAATGTCGCCCAGCACGGCGGACGTCAAATCCGAGGCGAGCGCCTTGCCAATCGCGTCGTTCACCCAATACGTCGGCACAAAGTGCGCCACCGTCTGCACGGCCGAGCCCATCAGCGACAGCGGCATCCAAGCGCCGCCCAAAAACGTCATGAGCATGCCGAGCAGGTTGCCCACGCCATTGAGCAGCTCCTCGCGCGCACCCAGGCTCGAAAGGGCAAAGCCAACGGCCAGTGGCGTCAGCGCTAGGGCAAACGTTGCCGCCAGCGCCAGGCACACGCGGCCCACGCCGACCTCGGCAACCGCGCTGGCAAAGCCCACGACGCCCATCATGCTCGACACAAACCAGATACAGACGGTGAGCACGGCGGCGGCCGCAAACACGGCAAGCGAACGCTGGTGATCGGAGATTGGGCCGGCATCCATGCGGCGCACGCGCTCGGGCTCGTTCATGCCCGAAAACACCAAGCCCACCGACACGATGACCGACGAGATAATCGCGTACGCGCCAAAGTTGAAGTACGACTCGAGCGTGGCGGCAGCAGCCGAGTCGACCTTGACCCGCTCGATCTGGACCTCCGCGCGCTTTGCAGCGGCATGTTCGGCGGCCTTGGCAACGTCGCCGTTGGAGGCAGTGGGCTCAAGTGCGGCTGCAGCGCCCGCGAGCGAGATCCAGCGCGAAGCCTCGGCAGACGAAAGCGCCGCCGCCATGGTGCCGGCACCGTAGGTCACATCGAGCTTGGGCAGGGACTCCCCCGCGCGGGCAGCCGCGACCAGGTCGTCCTCGAACCCCTCCGGGATAAAGAACACGCAGTCGGCGCTGCCCTTGGCGCTGTTGCTCTTGGAGAGCGCGTCCGCAAGGTCGTACGTGTCATCGCCGACGCCCGTGACCAGGTCAAACCGCGAACCTAGGTGCTTGGTGAGCGCACGTGAAAGATCACTGCCATCGCGGTCGACCACGATCACGTTGGCGTCGTAGGGCTTGTACTCGGTGAGCTGCGACGAGTTCCAGCTCACCGATGCCGCGATGAATACGCCCATCAGCGAAATGAACACCGTGTAGATGAGCAGGTAGAACGGGTGAGCGAGCGCCATGCGAAGCGCGGTCTTAAAGGTGCTCATAGCGGCTCCTTCCAAAGATCAGCGTGGCGGCGGCAACGAACAGCAGTGCCATGAGGACCAGTGCGCCGGCGCGAACGGCAAAAGGATCCAGGTCCTCAAAGAAATACAGGCGGTTGAACATGTCGCAGATGAGCTTGACGGGGTTGAGCCAGCACTCGGCCGGACAGGCGCGGGCGACGTCGTCGGCAAGCGCCATCGCCGGTTCGCCGTAGAGCCCAGCGAACAAAGCGCACGTGGTGGCAAAGCCTGTGAGGATGCCCGACCTGGATGCCTTGCCGCCCTTAACGGGAAGCGTGCCCACAAAGAGTCCCAAGCCCGTGGCGGCAAGCGCGGAAGCGGCACCGCCCACCAGACACAGCCCCTCGCGCCCGCCAAAGTCGACGCCCACAACCAGGCGCACGTAGCCGATCGCGATCGCCATCGAGGCAAAGGAGACCAGCCACGAGCCCACAAAGATACCGGCCAGCGACGCCGTTTTGGAAAGACCGCCCGCGCAGCGGCGCGCGCCAAGGCCCGACAGATTGGGCTGCAGATCGACGACGCTCAAGGCGGCAAACTCCGCAGACATCATCGCGACCAGGCCAAAGAGCGCGTAATAGTAGATGACCGTGCCATCGGGCGTGGTGCGTGTCAGGCTTACGCGGCGGGTGCCGCCCTCGAGCGACAGGGCGCGCGCAACCGCCTCCGGGTCGGCGAGCGCCGCCGGGTTGTCCTGGGCAATCTGAGACATGAGCTCGGCATTTTGTGTATACGAGCTTGCCACCGTCTCCAGAATGCTGCGGTCGGTGAGCACCGTTGAGGCACGCGAGCTGTCGTAGCTCGACAGCAACGTGAGCTTGGGTGCGCCCGCGTCGTCGACCGTATAGATGCCCGCGACCTCGCCGGCCTTAAGCACACGGTTCGCATCGGCTGCGTCGTCGCACTCGTGGATCTCGAGCAGCTGATTGTCGCTCTCCTTGGCAAGCGACGTCGCCACGTCCTTAAAGGTCGAGGCGTCCCAGGCCTCGTCCGCTATGACGGCAACCGGTACCGGGTCGACCGTGCCGTCGGAGCCCAGATTCGCAAACATAAACATGAACATCGTGGAAAGTGCGATGGGAAAGAGAGCGCCCCAGACCCACGTGCTCGGCCGGCGCAGCAGCGTCTTGACCGTAGTGATGATGGTGTTGAACATGACTGCCCCCTAGTCGCGCAGCTCGCGGCCGGTGATCTCGAGGAACACGTCGTTGAGGGTCGGTGGCTCGCTCCACACGCGGCCGAGCGCAACGTCGGCAGCGCGCAACGTGTCGAGGATGTCGACCAAATTGTGCGGGCTCGCTTCGCAGGTGCAGACGAGCTCGCCGCCGGACAGCTCAACCGAAAGCACATGCTCGAGGGCGCGCAGCCGCTCGACCGTGGCGGTCTCGACGGCGCCGACCTCGACAGTCACGCGCTCGCCCATCTGAATCATGCGTTTGAGCTCGTCGTTGGTGCCCTGCGCCAGCACGCGGCCGCCGTCCATGATCATGATGCGGCTGCAGATCTGCTCGACTTCCTCCATGTAATGGCTGGTATACACCACCGTGGCGCCCTCGTCGCGCAGGCGGCAGATGCCCTCCAGGATGGCGTTGCGGCTCTGCGGGTCGACCGCCACCGTGGGCTCGTCAAAAAAGATGAGCTCGGGCTTGTGCGCGATGCCGCAGGCGATGTTGAGGCGTCGCGCCAGGCCGCCCGAGAGCTTGCCGGGGCGGAACTTGGCAAAGTCGCCCAGGCCGACAAAGTCGATGGCCTCGTCGACCAGCGCGCGGCGGCGCTTGCGGTCGTTGACGTAGAGGCTGCAGAAATAGTCGATGTTCTCGCGCACCGTGAGCTCGTCGAATACCGCCACCTGCTGCGGCACCACGCCGATGCGGCGCTTGAGGTCGTAGCGGGCGGGCGTCATGGGTTCGCCGAACAGCTCGATGGTGCCTTTGTCGTAGGCAAGCAGCTGTAAAATGCAGTTGATGGACGTGGTCTTGCCCGAGCCGTTGGGGCCCAGCAGGCCAAAGATCTCGCCGGGGGCGATGCTCAGGTTAAAGTGGTCGAGCGCGATAAGATCGTCGTAGCGCTTGACGAGGTTTTCGACGTGGACGATGTCTGTCATGAGGCGGCCCTTCTGTTGCTTGCGGCCCGGTACGATTGCATCATCGCAGGAGCGGACGGCGCGCACCAGTGAGCTTTGTCACGAGTGCGGGGGCTCGGTCGCGTGGCCCGCTGACGCGACCGCCCCACCGTGCGGGAGGAATGTCACGGTTGTGCTAGGCGGCCCCTCCACCACGCGCAGCTTCGCGTACAATACCCGTATGAACAGGCTTTTCGACAAATCGATCGTGCTGGCGTGCTGTATTGCGGCCGCCATGGGTCTTGCCGTGGACGCTCGTCTGGTTGTGGCGTTTTGCCTTGGCGTTATTGCCACCTCACTGGCCGAGGTCGCACAGGGAAACCGCGCCCGCCGTGTGAGTGAGGCCGCGAGCTACGCCTGCATCATCGCGGCCGTCTTCGTGCCGCCGTTTGTGCCGTTTGCGCCTCTCGCCTTCTATGACATCGCGCGGCGCGTGCGCCGTGAGCACGCCTGGGTCGCGCTGGGCATTGGCTCCGCTTTTGCCTTTGCGCTCGTCGCAGACCTTCGCGGCGGCGCGCTCACCACCCGAACGCTGCTGCTAACCGCCATCCTTTCGATCGCCACCACGTTGCTGTCGCTGCGCACCGCGCAGCTGGAGCGCGAACAGGAACGCATGCGCCGCACCCGCGACAAGCTGCAAGAACGCGCCCTGGCACTCGAGGCGCGCAACCGCGACCTCGCCGACCGCCAGGACTACGAAGTCGAGCTCGCGATGCTCGCCGAACGCGCCCGTATCGCGCGCGAGATCCACGATAACGTGGGCCACCAGCTCACGCGCGCCTCGCTTCAAGCCGAGGCCCTGCGCATGGTCCATGCCGATGAGCCCGGCGTCGCCGCCGATTTCGCCGACGTCAAACGCACAGTTGACGAGGCGCTCCAGCTCGTGCGCGCCAGCGTCCACGCGCTCAACGACAATGCGACTGACCTCTCCGTGCAGCTCGAGCGCATCGTTGAAGGCGCACGCTCGGACAGCGGCCCGCAGATTGAGCTTGAAGTTATGGCCGAACATGCGCCCGCAAACGTCGCCAACTGCTTTGCAGCGGTCCTGCGCGAAGCGCTCTCCAATACCATGCGCCACGCTTGCGCCCAGACCGTCACCGTACGGTGCATGGAGCATCCGTCGTTTTACCAGCTCATTGTTACCGACGATGGCGTGGGTGAGGTCCAAGCAAGCGGCCGCGGCACCGCGGAGGGCATGGGGCTCGCCTCCATGCGCGAGCGCATCGAGGCGCTTGGCGGCACCTTCACCGCCGGCCCGCGTGCCGGCGCCGGCGGCTGGCGTGTGTTTGCCACCGTTCCCAAACAGCAAGGAGATGAGGGCCGATGAGGCTCATCGTTGTCGACGACGACCGCTTGGTGGTCGATTCGCTCAAGATTATCTTGGGCGCCCAGCCGCAGATCGAAGTGGTGGGCACCGGTGCCAACGGCAACGATGCGGTGGCGCTCTACGCCGAGCACGCACCCGATATCGCGCTGCTCGACATCCAGATGCCGGGACGCGACGGCCTTTCGGCCGCGCGCGAGATCCTTGAGCACGACCCTGCGGCGCGCGTGGTGTTTCTGACGACATTCTCGGATGACGAATACATTGTGTCGGCGCTCAAACTGGGCGCGCGCGGCTACTTGATTAAAACCGACGTCGCTGCCATCCCTCCCGCGTTGGCACAGGTCATGGATGGCAAACGCGTGCTCGAGGGCAAGGCGATCGAGGACGTCGATTTTGACGGAACGGACGTTGAGGCGGGCACGCCCCGCCGGCCTGCGGCCTTTGTCAGCCTAACCGACCGCGAGTTCGAAGTCGCCGAGCTCATCGCCCGCGGCCTCGATAACAAGGAGATTGCCGCCACCGCCTATATGGGCGAAGGCACCGTACGCAACCACATCAGCTCAATCCTTGCCAAAATGGGCCTGCGCAACCGCACCCAAATCGCCATCGCCTATCTGCGAGGGTAATTACCCAACGGCCAACCGCTCCGGCAGAGCAAAATAGCTGTTATCGATTTAATGCCATTTCAAAACTATGCCGGTTTACTACGATAAAAACGAGATTCCCGACCACGCGTGATTTTTTCGCAAAACTACAAGCCGTCTACCTGCGGTTTTGGTTTTGCCGAATGCGGTGTGGTTAGGAGTAGGCGATTTATCGTAGTAAACCGACATAGTTTTGTTCGGGCGGCCCCGCACGAGTGCCTCCGCCAGCCTCGCGGGACCAAAATGATCCGTTTTCTTCCGCCCGCGGAGATCGGTTGACGGTGCCTGCCACGAAATCGGCCCATCTACTACGTTTGACTCGATACCCCTGACCATACCTTCGTTTTGAACAAAAACGCAGGCGTTCTACCTGCGGTTTTGTTTTCGCGCTTTTCGGCATGGTTGGGGGTAAGGGGCTAAACGTAGTAGATGGGCCGGTTTCGTGGCAGGCCCTTCTCGCCTACGCACAAAAGCGCCGCCACGGAGGAGGGAGATGCCTCCGTGGCGGCTGGGGGTAGGAGTAGGTCGGGATTTAGCCCTGCCGGCCGCCCGGGGCCTTTTGGCCCCGGGCGCTGTCGACGTGCCTAGCGCTTACGGATACCCCAGACTAGGGCTCCGACGCCGGCCATGGCTATGACGAATGCCATGAGCAGTGCGGCGGCCTGCTGGTCACCCGTGGTGGGCAGGAAGCCCTTAACCGTCTTGACGATATTCGTCACGGTCTTGGGCGTGCCGGGATCGGGCGTCGGCACGGGCGTCTCGGGCTTCTTGTACGTGTTGTTGAACACGATGCCCTCGACACTCTTGTCGCCCTTGGTAAAGGCAACGCTCGCCTTGAGGTTGCCCTCGCCGTCGTCGACCACGTTGACGGTCGCGGTAAAGACGGACTTGTCGTAGGTCATACCGGCCTCGTCGCCCTTGACCTCGCTGATGGTGTAGACGTACGTACCAGGCTCGTCGTACTCGAACTTGTCGAAGCTGATCTTGCCGTCGGCATCGTTGGCGACGGTGGACTCGGCGTCCTCGCCAACGAGCTTAAAGCTAAACTCGTCCTTCTTGAGTTCGCGTCCCTCGAGCACCTTGATGGCGCCGATGGAAACCTGCGTGGGCATGGCGTGATACTTGTTGGTAAAGCCAGCCGACTCGGTGGTTCCCTCGAGCTTGTGCGTCGCGGCCAGCGTGCCATCGCCGTTGTCGGAGACGGTGGTCACGACGGTGTAGGTCATGCCGTCATAGGTGACGCCCTTGTACAGGCCGAGCGCATTGGGGCAAGCCTCGCGCAGCGTGTACGTGTGCGTGCCGGGTGCCTCGTAGCGGATCGGGCTCAGCGTAACGTTGCCGTTGGCGTCGTTGGTGCCACTAGCGACAGTCACGCCGTCCTCGAGCAGCTCAAACGTGAACTCGCCAGCTGCAAGGTCGCGGCCGGTCAGACGCTTAACCGTCTTGACCTGATCGGTCACGGAAGAGTCGGTGGGCGCCACGCCGTAGGTGTTGGTGAACGTGAAGTCCGCACCGTCGTCGCCGTTGCGCACGACGCTCAGATGTCCGGCGCCGTCGTCGGTCACGGTGTAGGAAACCTTGCGCGCGGCGTTGGCGTCGTTGGTCACGCCAGGGGCGCTACCAGACTCGGCCACCGTGTAGGTAAAGGTATGCGAGCGCAGGGCGGTGGGGGCTGCGGGCTCGGACTCGTCGTTGGACTCATCGGTCTCGGCAGCGTCGGCGTCAACCTCGGCCTCATCGGTGTTGGCTTCGGCATCGCTCGATGCGTCGTCAGAAGCATCGGTCGTCACGCCCAGGGCGCGGTTGAGGGCATCGAGCGTAAAGTGGATCTTGCCAAAGTCCACGTTGCCGGCCGTGTCGTTGGTCGCAGTCGTATGCTCGGGCATCGGGGCGCCCGCCTCGTCGGCGGTCACGGTAAAGGTGAACTTACCCGTGATATCGGCCGGGGTCAGGCCCTCGGCAGCCTGGAGTTTCTTGGTGCCGGCGAGTGCGGCATCCACGGCATCGGCGCCGTAGACGTTCTCGAACACGGGCTCGACGCCACCGTAGTCAGGCTTTGCCGTCAGGGTACCGTCGCCGTTGTCGACGACGATGACCTTAAAGCTAAAGCTCGACTTCGCGGCGGTAATGCCCTGGTCGGCCAGCAAGTTCGTGTACTCAAAGGCCGTGTAGTTGATAGTCCACGCAAGCTTGCCGTCCATGTCGGTGCGGATGGCGCGCCCGGTGCTTACCAGGTCAGCGAGCATCTTGGTGTCGTAATGCAGCGTGCCAAAGCTCACCTGGCCGTTATAGTTGAACGCCGGCGTGCCACTGATGGCTTCCGTCTCGCCCGCATAGGCGATGCCAAAGTAGAACTCGCCGTCGGCCAGCGGACGGCCGGTCAGGGTCTTGGTGGCGACAATCTGTGCAGAAACGCCCGGGTTATCGGTCGATGCGCTATAGCTGTTTTCGAACGGGACCAGAGCGCTCTCAACCTTGTTCTCGCCGCTCTTGTGGATTGTCTCGTGCGTGCCCTCGGGACCGCCGGAGACGGTCGTCGTAGCGGTGAGCGTGCCGGCGCCATCGTCAGCGATAGTGATCGTCACCGTGCGCTCGGCGCTGTCGTAGGTGTAGCCAGGCTGATTGTCGTCCTTCTCCGCCACGGTGTATTTGAAGGTCTTACCGGCGTCAACCTGCGTAAACTTGACCTCATGGCCAGCCAGAATGTCAATCAGGCCGACTGTTGCCTCTGCCGTTGCAGGAGACTTGTACACGTTGGCGCCCTCATGCAAGCCGAGTGCGTTGGCCGAAGCCTCGTCGGCGGGCGTCACGGTAAAGGTGAACTGGCCCTCGGTCATGGGACGTCCGGAGAGGGTCTTGCTGAGCTTAAGGCCGCCGGCCGCGGCGTAATCGAGCTCAGTGCGGTACGTGTTGGTGAAGTGGCCGTTTTCCTTCTTGGTGACGTTGGCGGTCAGCTTGCCCTCGCCGTTCTCGGTCACGGTCACTTCGGCGGTCGCGACACGTCCGTCATACGTCATGCCAGCCGCGTTGCCTGCGTTCTCGCGGATCTCATACTTGTAGGTTCCGGCAGCCGTGTAGCGGATCTTGCCGAAGTTGATGGCTGCGATGCCGTCCTTCGCGTCCTTCTTGCTCACGGTCACGGTTGCGGGGTCGGGCAGCGGGGTGCCCTCGGCGGCGGTAATGGTAAAGCTGAACTCGTCGGAGCCCGTCCAAGCGCGACCATCGACAGCCTTGCTCAGGCCAAAGTCGAGCTCTGCATCGAGCGGGGTCACGCTATAGGTGTTCTTGAAGGTCGCAGACGTGGCGTCCTTCAGGACATGCTCGGCCTTAAGTGTGCCGTCGCCGTTGTCCGTGATGGTGGTCTCGATAGCGTACTCGGCATCACTGTAGGTGATGCCCTTGCTGGTGGTTCCGCCCTTGACCTCGCGCAGCGTGTAGGTGTGCTTGCCGGCCTTGTCGTACTTCACGGCGCTCATCGTGATGTTGCCTTCGGCATTGTTGGTGCCGGTGGCGACGACCTTGGCGTCCTCGCCCTCGCCCTCGACGAGCTCGAAGGAGAACTCGCCGTCCTTGAGGTCGCGGCCGGTCAGGAACTTGGTCGCGGTGATCTGGTCGGTGACGCTCGTCTCGACAGGCGTCACGCTGTAGATATTGGTGAACGTAAAGGCTGCGTTGCCATCCGGCTTGCGGGACACACTCAGTTTGCCCTTGCCGTCATCGGTCACGGTGAAGGAAACCTCGTGCGACAGCTTGGTGTCGTTGGTCACGCCAGCGACCTCGCCGGACTCGGTCACGGTGTAGGTAAAGGTGTGCTCGCGCTTCTCGGGCTTCTTGCCCAGAGCCTTGTTGAGGTCGTCGAGCGTAAAGGTGATCTTGCCAAAGTCGACCTTGCCCTTGGCATCATTGGTCACGCTCGCGTTCGCGGGCATGGGTGTGCCCTCTTCACCGGTCACGGTAAAGGTGAACTTGCCGGTAATGTCAGCCGGGGTCAGGCCATCAGGAACCTGCAGATTCTTCTTGCCAACAAGCGATGCCTCGGCAGGCGCGGCAGTATAGGCGTTCACGAACTCGTTGCCGGCGTCGCCGTAGTCAGCCGTCGCCGTCAGGGTACCATCGCCGTTGTCGACAACGGTTACATATGCGTCAATTGCCGACACGGCAGCGCTCACGCCCGCAGGCAGCTTGCCGGTCTGCTCGGCAGCAGTGTAGCGAATGGTCCACGTGGGCTTGTCTGAGCTATCGTCAAACGACGCCTTCTCTTCCTCGACCAGCTTGGCAAGCGACTCGGTCGTATACGTCAGCGGACCGAACTCAACCTCGCCGCCCTTGTTGGTTGCATCCAGCAGAACCTCGTCGTGCTCCGCATAGCTCAGCGCAAACTTAAATTCGTCATCGGCCATCGGGCGCCCCGTGAGCTTTTTGGTTGCCTCAAGAGTCAGCGGGGTTTCCGTCTTGGCGCTATAGGTGTTCTTGAACTCGGCCTCGCCCGAGATCTTTTCAACGTCAGCCTTAAGCCCACCTGTGGCCTTAACCGCCACGGTCACCTTGAACGTGGCAACGTTCTTGCTGTAGGTGATGCCACCGGCGTCGCCCTTGACCTCGCGGACCTCATAGGTGTACTTGCCCGGCTTGTTGTAGGTGATCTCGCCGAAGTCGATAGCCGCCTTGCCCTTGTCTAGGTCAGCCTTGTGCACGATCGCAGTCGCGAGCACAGGCATCGGGGCATCGTTTTCGGACGTCGCAGCGAGTTCGAACTTAAACTCGTCCGCATCTGTCCAGTCGCGGCCCTCGAGCACCTTGGTCAGGCCAAAGCTCGCCCTGGTATCCACCGTTGCCGGCGTCACGTTAAAGCTGATCTTGCCGTTGTTGCCCAGGTAGGAATTGATATGCGTCGCGGCCGCCTTGGCGGACACGTTGTTCCACTTGGGGTTGAGAACGTCAGTCGCGGTACCAGTGCTGTTGCTCTTCTTGGTGGTATGGAGCTCGTCGATAAAGGCCAGACGCGCGGTTCCCACGCTAAACGAAAGGTTGTCGTCCTCGTCGTGAACTATGGCGCCGTCAAGCTTCGCAGCGTCGCCGCCGATAAACTCGATGACGGCGGTGGCGGGCTTGGCCTCGCCGTTTTCGCCCTTTTCCTCAAACTCATCCTTGTAGTAATAGGTGCCGGTAGCTGCCAGCGAATTCTTTGCAGGCTGTGTGCAGTCCTTGTCCGCGTAAATGGGAGTCTGCTTCTGGAAATAGTAATAGCGGTTGGTGTCGGCAGGCTCAAAGTTCGCGATCGTATCGCCCAGCGCGCCAGCGTTCCACTTGTTCGCGTAGAAGTTTACGGTCTTGGAGCCGTCCTTCGCGGTGGTCGTATTGCTCTTAATGTAATCCTCAAGCCCCACTACCTGCTCGGGTGTAAACAGGTTATCGAGCGCGTCTTTCTTAACGCTTGAGGTGTAGCTCACCTGAACAGGCTCAGTATCGTCGACCGTAAGTACGCCATCATTGATCTTAAAGTGGCGCAGCGGAATCAGCGACGCAGGAATCTTAACCGTTACGATATCGCCGGATTGGGGCTTACCCTTTTCGGCACGCTGAACGGTGATGACCAGGTTCGCAGCCGCACCAGTAAATGAATAGGTGTCGACATTGCCCTTGGTACTCTTTGCCGGGTTGGTAAACTTCTCGCCGTTGTACACGACAGACGTAAAGTCGTCGACCTGCATAAAGTCGCCCAGCTCATCGGTAAACGTGATGTAGCCGGACTTATGCTCGCCATAACCGCTGTGAACTTCTGTCGGGTAACCAGTTTGGATAATGCTTCCCGAAATCTCTTCGAAGATTTTCTCGAGCTCAGAGGCGCTGGTTGCCGACTTGTAGTAGCTGGCATCGGCAACGGGGTCGCCGAAATTAACGCTCCAGTCAACCGTTCCAAAAAAGCCATAGCTAACGGACGATGAAGCATTCGGGTAGTTGCTCGACACGGCATGCATAAACTTGTTCGCGTTGCTCGTGTCATTGTTTGTTGGATTGTCACTCGGCTTTGCGCCGCTGAAGATTCCGATGGTGTAAATGGTCGCCCCGCCGCTCTTTATAGTCTTGGCGGTATTGATGGCATCCTTAGCGACCTCGAACTCGAAACCATTAGAACTCGTAGGAGAGCCGTCGGTGAAGAACACAACGATCTTCTGGGCATCCGCGCGATTAGACGAAATGTCCTCGGCCAGCTGCAGGCCATAGTCAGCGTGCGTGGCACCGGCAGGCGCAATGGAATTGATCGTTTTCTTAAGGCTCTTTGCGCCATCGACCGAGCACGTCGTCAACCCTTGCATTGTCTGCGAGTAGTTGTAGGTGTTGCGGCCTTCGCGATAGGTATCATTACCGACCTCATCGCCCTTCTTCTTGCCTGCAAACTTAACGATGGCAACCTGATGCTGCTTGTTTTCATCCTCGATCTTCTCGTTTTGCTTGGCGATGGTACCGATGAAGCTGTTGGCGGCATTCTTGAGCGCAACGATGCGCTTGGTGGAATCTCCACCGCCCATAGGGTCATCCATCGAGCCAGAAGCGTCCAGCACCATCACGATGTCGAGCGGCTTGCCGGAAACCGTCGTATCGGATGTCGAAGAGATAGCAGACAGCGTGGTCAGGAAATCCGAATCCCCGCTCTCGACTTTCTTGACCGTCTTATCGGTCCAGATTCGGCCGACGTTTTGGGTTGTTACTTCCTTGCCGTCATAGCCGCCAGCCCAGAACTTCCAGTTGTTACTGGTGTCAGGGTCGACTATCTTATCGATCACCGTCGGTCCGTCCATTCCGGTGCTGGACCTGGCGTTGGCCTCGGGCAGCATGGCGAATGCTGCGGCTGGCAATACCAGCACTACGGCCAGTATCACCGCCAAGAGACCCCTCGTGTACTTACCCATCGCGTCTCCCTTCTCGCGGTCTCAGACCTTGCATCAGCCTAAAGTTACGAAATGAGACACAATTAGGGCAGGTGACACATGTTCCAGATTCGATTTTGGGCGTGAGACAAATGTCTCAACAAAGCTGAGACACGAGGGTTTTCGCAGGAAAACGGGTGCGATTCAAGATTGACGGGACAAAAGGGCCCGTTTTCCTCCATCCCCGAGGGAGCAGTCGATGGCGCTCGCCACAAAACTAGCCCATCTACTACGATAAAAACGAGGCCACCAATCAAGCGTGACTTTTTCGCAAAATTGCAAGCCGTCTACCTGCGGTTTTGGTTTTGCCGAATGCGGTGTGGTTGGGGGTAGGCAATTTATCGTAGTAATCCGGCATAGTTTTGTTCACGGCGGCTCCACCGCGCGTTTAAGCGCGAGGCCGGCGGGGCATTTTCGCCCCGCCGGCCCCCATTCCAGCGCTATACCAGCCCCATTCCAGAGCTACTCCGGCTTGGTTTCTACCGTGGGAGTCTTGTCCGCCGCAACTGGGGTGCGCGCGGTGTCCATAGTCAGGCAGTGCTTGGGGCAGCTTTCGATGCACTCACCACACACCACGCAGGCATACGGGTCGATCGACCAGGTACCACCCTTGCGATCGACCGCGAGCGCGCCCGCCGGGCAACGCCGCGCGCACATGCCGCAGCAGATGCACATATCCATGTCGTTGACGATATGCCCGCGCAGGCGCTCGGGTGCCGTCAGCTCCTCCTGCGGATAGCACACCGTGACCGGTTGCTTGACCATAGAACCTAAGGCCGTCTTGGCAAATGTCAGCAAACTCATGCCGCGCCTACCTTTCCGTGCAGCTAATGCAGGGGTCGATGGTCAGGATAATCATGGGCACGTTGGCAAGGAGCACGCCCTGCAGCGCATGTGTCAGACCCGCCAGGTTCTGCGACGTCGGCGTACGCACACGGAAACGGTCCAGATTCTTGGTGCCGTTGCCGCGCACATAGTAGTACGCCTCGCCGCGCGGCTGCTCAATCACAACCTCGCCGCGCGCGCCGTCGGCCGGCGTAAGCTTGGTGCGCCCGCCGATACCGTCGTGCGGAATCTTGCCCACAAGCTCCTTGATGATGTCCATGGCCTGCGTGACCTCGGCACAACGCACCTGGCAGCGGGCATAGCAGTCGCCGTCGGTGGCAATGATGGGCTCAAATGCAGCCAGGTCCGCATAGGCACCGTCGCCAAACATGCGCACGTCGTAGTCCACGCCCGAGGCGCGCCCAAACGGGCCGACCATCGAAAGCTCCAGCGCATCCTTCTTGCTGATCACGCCCACGCCATGCAAGCGCTCGCCGCAGCTATTGTCGTCCAAAAACGTATGCACCAGGGCCTCGTAGTCGGAACACATGGCATCGAGCGTCTGGACAATGCCTGCCAGCTCGGAGTCCTCGATGTCGTGCTTAAGGCCGCCGATCTCGTTAATCGACAGAATCACGCGCCCGCCGCAAGTGCTCTCAAAAATCTTGAGTATCTGCTCGCGCAGGGTCCATGACCGATAGAACAGCGCCTCGAAGCCAAAGGCGTCGGCGAGCAGGCCCAGCCACAGCAGATGCGAGTGAATGCGCGAAAGCTCATGCAGAATGGTGCGGATATACTGCACGCGGCCAGGCACCTCGATGCCGAGCATGCGCTCGCAGGCGCTGGCATAGCCGCAGCTATGGCCCACGGCGCAGATGCCGCAGATGCGCTCGGCAATGTAGCCAAACTGATGCATATCGCGCTTTTCGGTGAGTTTCTCGAGTCCGCGGTGCACAAAGCCGATCTGCGGAATTGCCTCGATGACGCGGTCGTCCTCGATCACCAGGTCCAGATGAAGCGGCTCGGGCAGCACCGGGTGCTGCGGGCCAAACGGAATAACGGAGCGATGTGCCATGGACCTTACGCCTCCTTTTTCTGCTTGTCGCGGGCGACCTTGGCGGCAAACGCCGCGCGGACCTTGGCCGCTTTCTCGGGATCCATGGCGGCGAGCTTTGCCTCCATCTCGGCAGCCTTGAGCGCGGCCTTCGCAGCAGTTTCATCGTGCTGGGCATCGGAGCCGGCAGCCGCAGCGGGCTGAGCAGCGGCGCCCGCGGCGTCGCCGGCGCTCGCAGCACCCTCCCCTGCAGCAGCCGCAGCCGCGGCGGCCTTTTCGGCCGCGGCTTTGCGCGCCTTGGCCTCGGCGGCGGCACGGACCTTCATGGCCTTCTCGCGTGCGGCCTTCACCTCGGGCGTGATAACGCTCATGGGTTCGGCAGTCGAGACCTGGTAGAAAAAGCCCTTAAAGTCGATCTGCATGTCGGTGATGGCAAGCCCAAACAGGTCGTGCGCTTCGTTCTCAAACGGAAATACCGCCGGATAGTACGAGCTGATGGACGGAATCTCCTGATACTGATCAATTCCCTCAACCACCAGGTTCTCGATCGCATAGCTGCCGTCCTGCGCAATATTCTCCTGAGCAGCGCGGACGTTGATAAACGTATAGACCAGGCGATACGATCCGTCGTCCACACAGCGCTCGGCATGCATCTGCACAAAGCGCGCGCCGGCACCCTTGAGCGCCTGCATATGCGGCAACAGTTCATCGATCCCGACGGTGGCATAGATAGCCTTTTGCATTACTCGGCCTCCTTTGCAGCGGCGGGTGCGCCGTCAGCCGCGCCTGAGTCGACACCGGCCCCGGCACCCGCAGCAGCCACAAACCCGTCCTCGCCCAGCTCAACGCCACCGTCCCAGGTAGCGGCACCACCCACGGTGAGCGGGTCACCGCCGGCGCGCATCACGGCCTCCTTCTGGTCCAGGATGCCGCACGCCTCCACGATGGCATCGATCACGGTCTCGGGGCGAATGGCGCACCCGGGCGCGTACACGTCCACGGGAATCGCGCGGTCCACGCCACCGATCACGTTGTAGGCGTCGCGGAACACGCCACCCGAACACGCGCAGATGCCGCACGCCACCACGCACTTGGGCTCGAGCATCTGGTTGTAGATCTGGCGCACGACAGGCAGGTTCTGGGCATTGACCGACCCCGTCACCAAAAAGATATCCGCATGCTTGGGGTTGCCGGTGTTGACCACGCCAAAGCGCTCCGCATCGAACAGCGGCGTGAGCGAGGCCAGCACCTCGATATCGCATCCGTTGCAGCTCGAGCCGTCGTAATGAATAACCCACGGCGAGCGCGACATTTTATGATCCATGGATGCCGCCTCCTAAATAAACACGTCGACGAGGATGGGCATAAGGTTGAGTAGGCCAAACACCAGCGCCACGCCCCATCCGAGCTTAAAGCAGCTGCGCCAGGTGCTACGGGCGAAGGTGTTATCGATCAGTACCTCGACAAAATACGTCGCGACCATCACGACCAGGGCGACCACCCAGCTCACCGGGTTGTCCCAAACAAAGAACATGCCCACCCACATCAAAAACAGCACGGTCTCGCACCAGTGCATAAGGGTCATCTTGGCCAGCGTGCCACCGCTCATCTCGGTGGCGACGCCCTGGACGATCTCCTGATGCGCGTGATGCGAGTACGAAAGATCGAACGGCGACTTGCGCAGCTTGATGGTAAGCACCGCGAGCAACGCGAGGAAAATGGGCGCGCTGTACACGATGATGGGGGCCGACTGCCCCGTCACGGCGATGGAATCGAAGCTATCGGTGGCAAGATACAGACCCACGCTCATCAGCAGAACAGCGGGCTCGTAACTCATAACCTGCAGCAACTCACGGTCGGCGCCGACCTGGGCAAACGGGCTTTGCGTCGAGGCGGACGCCAACACCACAAAGATCGCGGCGAGGGTAACCATAAACGCGCACAGCAGCGTGTTGGAGCCCGACACAAAGATGCCGCCGCCCACCACGGTAAAGATGAGCGCGCACGCCATGTAGGTATCGTCCATGGTGTTTACGCTGGCGGGGGCCTTGCGCAGCAGCTTGGCAACGTCGTAGAACGGTTGCAGCAGGCGCGGACCCACACGGCCCTGCATGCGGGCCGAAAGCTTACGGTCAAGACCGTCGATCAGACCGCCCACAAGCGGCGCCAGCAAGGCAAACGCCACGGTGCCAATAAAAATGCCCACGACGCCCGAACCTTCAAAATACTTGCCGCGCAGCACCGAGGGCGCGCTCATGGCAAGCCGCTCGGGCCCAATCCACGCGCAACACAGAAGCGCAAACAAGATAATGCTGCAGCACACGACGCTACCTGCGGGGCCAATGCGCTTCTCGCCAAGGGCGTCCTCCGAATACCAATTGCGCTTTTCGGCCTTCACCTCGTGTCCCATCGAGCCGCGGAAATGGCGGTAATTGTCGGTTCCCACACCCGAAAGATATACGTTTACGTGCGGCTTGTTGCTCACGCGGAATGAAGTCAGCAGCACCACGGCGATAAACGCCACGATAACCACCATCAGATACATGGCGTCCTTGCCAATAACGTACGGCACGCGGCCAAACACCATGGCCAAGTAAGGCGACACCAGACCGCTCGAGATAACCGGAAACGCCACGCAGCACAGAATCAGCAGCGCGGCGATGGTGTTGAGGGCCATCCATTCGGTCTTATGGACATTGACCTCAACGTTTTGAGCCGTGGGGTCGACGCCCGAAAGCTTGGCAAGCCACTTGCCCCAGAAGAAGAACGTCGCTGCCGAGCCAAAGGCCAGCACCATAATCATGAGCACGTTGCCGGTCTGTGCAAACGCCACCAGGGCGCCCCACTTGGACACGAGCATGCCAAACGGCGCCACAAACATGCCCATGATGCCCAGCATCATCAGGCGCGTCAGGTGCGGCATGCGGCTGAACATACCGTCCATGTCCTCAATATCGCGGCTGCCGATATGATGCTCGGCCGTGCCCACGCACAGGAACAGCAGCGACTTGGCCACCGTGTGGAACAGGATCAGGAAGATGGCCGCCCATACGGCCTCGGGCGCGCCGACACCCAAGCAGGCACTAATGAGGCCCAAGTTGGAAATGGTGGAGTACGCGAGCACGCGTTTGGCGTTGCTCTGCGAGATGGCCATGAGGGCAGCGAGCAAAAACGTGATGGCACCCACACTCGTGACCATAAAACCGGTCACAGGATAGATAGCATAGAGCGGGCTCAGCTTGACCATCAGGAACACGCCGGCTTTGACCATGGTTGACGAGTGCAGCAGGGCGCTCGTGGGCGTGGGGGCAACCATGGCACCCAGCAGCCAAGTGTGGAACGGCATCTGTGCGGCCTTGGTGAGTGCGGCGAGCGACAGCAGAACGACCGGCATCACCAGCAGCGCAGATTGCGCGGTGCCGGCGCCGGCAAGCTCGACCATGCCCGAGATGGTCAGCGGCATGCCGTTAACGTGCAGATACATGAGTCCGGCCAAAAACGCGATGCCGCCCAGCATGTTGAGGATGATCTGGGTAAAGGCGTTCTTGATGGCCTCGGGCGTGCGCGTGTAGCCAATCATAAGGAACGAGCACACGGTGGTGATTTCCCAGCCGCAGAACAGCCACTCGAGGTCGTCGCTCGTCACGATGACGAACATGGCCGAGAGGAACAGGAACATGAGCGCCAGGAACTGCGGGCGACGGTCGGGCGCGGTCTGCCCGCGCAGCGCGGCCTCGTGCTCGTCATGGGCCTGGAAGTCCTTCATATAACCCAAGGCATACACGCAGATTAGGCTGCCGACGATGCCGACGGCGAGCACCATGATCGCGCTCATGTAGTCCAGGTAGAGCGGCGTTGCCGTGACGGCTTCGGCCGCGGGCAACGTCATGGCTGCAAAGGCGAGCGAGCCCACCAGCTGGACTATGCCGAGCACCGTGGTGAGCGCGTTCCTATATTTGTACGCGTTGTACAGGATTACGGCGCACAGGATGACGTCGATGACGGAGCTGATGATCGAGAGCGCATGCGAGGTGCCGGGGGCAACCTCAAAGCTCTGCGGACCCGTGCCAAAAAACATGACGGCGACTACAACTGTCACCGCCATAATAATGCCGGAGCCTACAAGCCCCACCGCATCGCGGGCGCGGTCACCGCGCGCGAGCAGCATGCCCAGCGCCGGTACCAGCGGAAACAGGGTAAGGAAATACAGTAGCGTCATACCATCACTCCCCCGTGCAAAAACGCTGCAATTGTTTAACGTTATAGCTCAATTGAGGAGTAGCGGCGGCAGGTTTTCGGTCAACTGGGGAGTTTTAGGCGTACGAGGCAAGGAGCCTGTCCGCATTGGAGTAGAGGGGCGGCAAGAAAAATGCGCCCCTGTGGGCGCACCATCTCGTTTGCTATTCCGCCTTTTTAACGCGCGGCTTGCGACCGCGCGGCTTATCGACCAGTGCGGACTCACCGCTCTCGCGGTACTGACGGCACCAAGCCTTGACCGAAGACTCGCTGGGAATCTTGTGCTTGATCATGGCCTCGCGAACCGTCAAGCCGTTTTCCAGACGGTCCTTAACCACAGCGAGCTTTACGTCGTACGAATAGGTGTGATGATGCGAACCGGCATTGAGAACGGCGTCGGCACCGCCCACGGCATACGCGCGGGCCCACTGACGAGCCGTGGCCTGGGGAATGCCAAGCTCCGCAGCGAGGGCACGATGACCGACCCCCTCTTGGAGGATCTCGACGGCGCGCTGCCTAACCTCGGGCGCATGCGTGCGAGTCCTAGTTGCTTCCGACATACCTGCCACTTCTTAGCCTTAACCGTTAATCTGCTTTCTTACGTGCAAGTTAGATAGTAGCATTTTACTGTTTGCTCAAAGCAGTTAATTAAAATAGACGCGGCGTTATCTGGGCATTTGGCACCAAATTACGACATTTCTTTATCGATTATTTACGCTGGTAGCTGACTCGCAGCTAATCGTCATTCGCTTGTCAACAAAATTGGCATCTCTTTATGTCCTTTGGTATAGAGGATATAGTTATTAACCCCTCCCCCAATAATTTTGAGTGATCTGCAAGGCAGTAGACGTCCTCACTCCTCATGATTACCGCGCATTGCCATCCACCGGAGCAAAACAAAAAGGGCGGGACCTGCTGCGCTTGCAGGCCCCGCACCGGTTGACACCCGACGGGACACAGCCGGGCGAGACGGATCCGTGCTACCGCCCCGCCTGGCCGCGATGCTCAACTACAGCTCGTTGGCCGCGTGATACGCCGTGCGAATGGCGCTCGCGATGTCGGCGGTGCGCTCGCCCGAGCAGTCGCCCACGCAGGTCACGGGCACCGTCACGCCGTCCAGGTCAAACGCGTTGGCCTTGGAGCCCACGGCCATCACCACGTAATCGCAGGCGATATTTACCGGCTCCTCGGCGCCGTCCTCGGTGGTGCGCACGGCCTCCACGCCCTCGTCGGTAATGGCGGTCAGGCGGGTCTTCACGTGCTGCTCCACGTTGTGCTCGGCAAAGTCGCTCATAATCAGCGGCAGAATGGTCTCGGACTCGCCCGCGGCAATCTTGTCGAGCATCTCCACGATCGCCACCTCGCAGCCGTGCTGCAGCAGGTACTCGGCAGTCTCGGTGCCCACCAGGCCGCCGCCAATGACGGCGACGCGGCCCGTAAGCTCCACCTTGCCGGCCAGCACGTCCCAGCTCGAGACGACCTTGTCCGAGTCGGCACCCGGAACGGGGATGACCACGTCGTGTGCGCCCACGGCCACAATCGCGGCATCGGCGGCGTTGAGGTCCTCTGCCGTAGCGACGTGGCTGAGCTCAACCTTCACGCCCAGGCCAGGCAGAATCTTCTCGTAGTACTCGACCGAGCGCATGATCTCGTCCTTGCGCGGAGGCGCAGCCGCCAGCACAATCTGGCCGCCCAGATGATCGCTCGCCTCGTAGACGGTCACGTCGTAGCCGCGCTTGGCCGCCACGCGCGCGGCCTCCAGGCCGGCGATGCCGCCGCCCACCACGGCGACCTTCTTGTCGCCCTCGCCCGGCTTGATGGCGATGGTCGCCTCGTCGCCGTTCTCGGCATTGAGCACGCACGAAATGTACTTGCGGTTTTGAATCGCATCGACGCAACCCTTGTTGCAGTTGAGGCACTCGCGGATGGGCTCACCCGTGGCGGCCTTCAGCGCAATGTCGGGGTCGCACATGAGCGAGCGGCCATAGGCGATGATGTCGGCGGCGCCGTCTTCCAGAATCTTCTCGCCGGCCTCGACCGAAACCACGCGGCCCACGGTTGCCACCGGCACGGAGACCAGGGCCTTGACGCGCTCGGCCACGGGCAGCGTCCAGTTGTAGGGCATGGCGCCCATGGGCGGAATGGTGTCGCCCATGTTGCCGGTGTGGTTGGCCTGTGCGACCTGGATCATATCGATGCCCGCGCCCTCGAGCAGCTTGGCGAACTCGCAGGCCTCGTCGGGCTGCAGGCCGCCCTTGCCGCGCGGCGTGCCGTCGGGGTTCTCCATGATCACGGGGAGCTTGTACTCCACCATCAGCTGCGGCGCGGCTTCCTTAATGGCAGCGACGACCTCCAGCGCGTAGCGAACGCGGTTCTCGAACGAGCCGCCGTACTCGTCGGTGCGCTGGTTGAGGATGGCCGAGCACAGCGAACCCACCAGGCGGTCGCCGTGGACCTCGATGGCGTCGATCCCGGCCTGCTGTGCGCGAGCGGCCGAGGCAGCGATGGCCTCCTTGATCTGGGTGAGTTGCTCTACGCTCGCCTCGTTCACAAAGTGCTGCATGTCGTGATGCAGCTTGGCGTAGGCCTGGTTGCGGATCTCGTTGGACTCGGCCATCTTGGCGGCAAAGGTCTCCTCGTCGCCGGCGGCCTTGGCCTCCTGCGCGGCCTTGGCGGCAGCCATGGAGCCCATGACCATGCGGCCGACACCGGGCACATCGTACTCGGGGTGGAACAGCTGCAGCGCGACCTTGGCGCCGTGCTTGTGGACGGCATCGGCCAGCGCCTTAAACGTGGGGATCTGGGCGTCGGTTGCCAGCTTGGGCGTGGGGCTTGCGGTCATGACGGGAGCAACGTCGCCGATGACGATGTAGCTCACGCCGCCACGGGCCAAGCGCTCGTAAAAAGCCAGGCTGCGCTCGCCGATGGAACCGTCACGCTCCTCGTAGCCGGTGGTAAGCGGCGGAAACATAATGCGGTTCTTGAGCTCAAGGGGGCCAACCGTAATGGGCTGGAGCAGCTTGGATGCAGGTGCGGTCATGGACATTCCTCTCTTGTAGGCGCGACGGCGATAGTGCCGCGTAGTTGTCTAGAGGATATGGCATGGGAATACAACAGCACAACGGAAATCGGCGGACAGCAGGTAGCGGCAGGTGGATGGGGATGGGCGGGACGGCCCGTCGGTTTATCTCAATCTGTAACAGTTACGCGGCAAAACCGGGTCTTACTGTTACAGATCGAGACATTCCTCTCGGCCCATCCTCAACAATCTAGATCTGTAACAGCTAGGCCCACTTTTGGCCCCTATCTGTTACAGATCGAGACAAACCAAACCCGCCTGCTAGAAAATCTAAATCTGTAACAGTTACTCGGCAAAATCCGTCCCTCGTGTTACAGATTTAGACAAACACGACCCAACCCACCGGTATATCTCGATCTGTAACACCAAGCCGCCCAAATCGGGTCTAGATGTTACAGATCGAGATTTTGTTTGAGAGGCCGAGAATTGGACCGAAAACACAGTCCCGGAATAACAAAAAAGCTCGCCGGCTAGGCCGACGAGCTGCAAGTTCTTGGTCGCGGGGGCAGGATTTGAACCTACGACCTCCGGGTTATGAGCCCGGCGAGCTACCAGACTGCTCCACCCCGCAATGTCTGGGCGCCTCATGTGCGCAAGAAAGAATATTACGCGGGAGTTCGGTAAACGGCAAGGAAAATCTCGTAGAGCATAATTCCTTCATATTTAAACCCCTCAGCCCCTATCACCGTAAACGAATCGCAGCCGAGTGCCGTCGGCGACGCGTATACAATGGTGCGCGTCCTTTTATGCCAACACTGGGAGTAGACATGCTGCTCGCTATCGATATGGGAAACACGCAGACGGCCATGGGCCTGTTTGACGGAGACGAGCTGGTGCAGTCGTGGCGCATGCCCACCGACCGCTCCTATACCGCCGACGAGATCCATGTGCGCCTGATGGGTTTCTTTAAGATGTACGGCCTTTCGCTCGACGCGGTCGACGCGATCGCCTTTGCCGGCGTGGTGCCGCAGCTCTCGCGCGAATGGCACGCCGTGGCCGACCGCATTGCCGCGGACGCCATCGTCATCGGGCCGCAGACGGCCGCGGTGACCAAGCTGCGCGCGGCGCGTCCCCAAGCCGTAGGCGCCGATCGCGTCGCTAACGCCGTTGCGGCCGAAACTTTCTACGGCGCGCCGGCAATCGTGGTGGACTTTGGCACCGCGACCAATATCGACGTCATCGATGAGGACGGTTATTACATTGGCGGAGCGATCGCGCCGGGCATTCGCATCTCCATGGACGCGCTTGCCGCCCGTGCCGCCAAGCTCGCCAGCGTGCCGCTCGAGGCGCCCGAGCACGCCATCGGCCGCGATACCGAGGAGTGCATCAAGGTCGGCGCCGTGATGGGCGCCGCCGCCATGGCCGAAGGCCTGGTCGCGCGCATGAAGCGCGAGCTGGGCCGCGACGATGCCACCGTTATCGCCACGGGCGGCCTCGCCGGCATCGTCGCCGGCTCGACCGATGCCTTCGACGTGGTAGACGGCCAACTCACCATCAAGGGCATCTGCGAAATCTACCGCCGCATGCAGAAGCTGGGATAGAGCAGGGGCTTAAGTCGAGCGCGCCCGATGCCACAGTCCCCGCAAAGGCTCGCCAAGCCTATTCCTCAGACAGGCGAAACCCTCCCCGGCACAGGCCGAGGAGGGTCTTGTTGTCATCGTTGTCTTTGAGCGCTGGCGCCTCGCGCTACAGCCCGCGAATCCGTACGGCCTCGGGCGGAAACTCTTGCTCGCCGGCATCGGTCTTGATGGTCGCGCGGCCCCAGATGTCCAGGCCCGCAAACACACCGACCGCAAGCGGCAAGCCGTTGGGCGACACCGCCGCAACTTGGCGGCCCAGCAGCGGCACCATGTCGAAGTACTCGCCCAGCACGGGAGCCAGCGGCCCTGCGGCGCCTTGCGGCGTGTTGGCAACAACCGCCCAGGTGTCCACACGGGCCAGCACGGCGGCGGCCAGCGCCTCGACCAGCGCTTCGTCAGCCACGTCCACACCAAGCTCGCTCAACGCCGAATGCTCAATATCAACCGTCACCGCGGCAAACATGCCCGCAGCACCGGCACCGCCGTTCACGGCAACACGCGCGAGCGACGTCTCAAACGCAGGCGCACCGCACACGATATCGCTCGGCCACTGGATACCCACCTTACCGGCAAGGCCCAACCCCGGCGTCGAAGCCGTGCCCACGAGCGCGTCCATCATGCCCATCGCGGCCACAAACGGCAGGCCGTGGAAGGCGTGCATATTCACATCCGGACGCACGACCAGCGAAAACGTCAGCGAAGCATCGCCCGCGCTCCACGCGCACCAGCCCGCGGACACGCCCTCGCGGCCCGCGTCGCGCGCCGCGTCGAGCTCGGTGCCGGCGGCAACAGCATTCATCTCGATCATCTACATACGCCCCAATTCGCCCACGATATGGCCCACGCGGTCCTCGGGCTCCTTGACCTCGACGCCGTTGTAGCGGAAGAACCGCGCCGGGTCGTGCATCAGGTCCTCGAGCGGCACCAGCACAAAGTCGCGCTCGCCAATGAGCGGATGCGGCAGGCGCAGCTTTTTGCCGCCGTGGGTCTCGCCGTCCATCCACAGCAGGTCCAGGTCGATGGTGCGCGGGCCGTTGGCCTTGGCCTTTTTGGAACGGTCGCGGCCCAGCTCGGCCTCGATCTTCATGAGCTCGTCGAGCAGCACCAACGGCGCCAACTCGGTCTTGATCTCGATGACGGCGTTGGCAAACGCGTCCTGGCGCGTCTCGTAGGCAGGCTCGCTCTCGTAGATGCGTGAGCAGTTGGACACGCAGGTGAGTGGAATCTCGGCGATCATCTCGCGTGCGGCGCGGATGTTGTCGCAGCGATGCCCCAGGTTGGAGCCCACGGCCACAAACGCACGGCGCGGCTGCGGCTTGGCGACGGCCCAGTAACCGTTCAGGAACTGCGCAAAACCCGCGGCGTCGTGCACGCGCACGATGTTCGCACCGGCCTGGATGGCGCCCAGGCACACGCCAAACGTGGCGGCATCGCGCGCGGCGGCCTCGGTCACGCCCGAGACAGCGCCCACAAAACGCTTGCGCGACACGGCGCACATGAGCGGATAGCCCAGTGACGCCATCTTGGCAGTCTCGCGCTGGATGACGATGTCCTCGTTAGCCGACTTACCAAAGCCCGGGCCAGGATCGATGCAGATGCGGTCGCGCGACACGCCGGCATGGATGAGCGTGCGGGCCTGGTCGGACAGAAAGCCCATAACGCGGCGCATGATGGGCGCCGAATCGGGCAGGGTGAAGCGGCGGAGCTGCGAGGTGGGCACGTAGGCTTCCTCGCGGCGGGCGCTGCGGCGCATCATGGCGGCCAGGCGGTCATTGGACTCCGATTCGGCCTCGGTGGCTGCGGGCGCGGCCTCGGGTGC
>UQSC01000007.1 GCA_900543615.1 uncultured Collinsella sp.
ACGAGCGGGGGCTCCTGTCGTTTCCGTGCCCCTGGATTGGGCCATAGTGTCTGACTTCGCCAAAACATCGGTGTTGCCCGACCAGTCGTTTTGGCACTTAGGTGGCACTTAGGGACGTTCCTTATGTGCCGGCACTTGGGGACACTCCTTGCGCTGATAGTCGTTGGGTTAGTCGTTGGGGACGTTCTTGTTTGACTAGTCATTTAAGAACGTCCCCAATGACTACCTCGTTTTCGTAACCTCTCCGCAACAATTTGCCCTTCGCGCTGCCCGACTTCGCTCGTAACGCCCCCTGCGCTACACTTAGTCGCACTATGGCGCTGCTGCGCCGTGCCCGAAACAAGGGAGACCCTCATGAAGAACACTCAGCTGCTGCTGATCAACGATATGTGCGGCTACGGCAAGGTCGCGCTTTCCGCCATGCTGCCGGTGCTGTCGCATATGGGCTACCGTATCCACAACCTGCCGACGGCGCTGGTGTCCGATACGCTCAACTATCCCAAGTTCTACATCCACGACACCACCGAGTACGTGCGCCAGAGCCTCGCCATCTGGGAGGAGCTCGGCTTTGAGTTCGACGCCATCTCGACCGGCTTTATCGTGACCGAGGAAGAGACGCGCATCATTTCGGACTTCTGCCATCGTCGCGCGCAAAAGGGTACCAAGGTGTTCGTCGACCCCATCATGGGCGACAACGGCAAGCTCTATGCGGGCGTGCCCGAGTCCACGATTGGCCTTATGCGGCATCTGCTGGAGTGCGCAGACTACGCGGTGCCCAACTATACCGAGGCATGCCTGCTCACCGATACGCCTATCGCCGAGCAAATCACGCCCGACGAGGCCCGCGCCCTTGTGGACGCCGTGCGCGAGCTGGGTGCCAAGTCGGTGGTCATTACGAGCGCCGTGGTCAATGGCACGAACGCGGTTATCGGTTACGACCATGTGGCGGGGGAGTACTTTACGATTCCCTTTGAGCTCATTCCGGTTTATTTCCCGGGCACGGGCGACACGTTCTCGGCGGTGCTCGTCGGCCGCGTTATGGCCGGTTGGAGCCTTCAGCGCGCGACGAGCGATGCCATGCGCGTGGTAGCGGAGCTTATCGAGCGCAATGCCGACCAAGAGGACAAGTCGGCCGGCCTTCCCATCGAGGCCTGCCTGGATGTGATCGACCATGAGTAATGCTGGCGAGGGCGGCATCAAGCCTGCGGGCGATAACAAGCCGCTCGGCGCGCCGCGTGGCAAGCGTCCACGTATCCGCGTGAGTTGCGTGGACCAGTTGGGCACATGCCGCTGCCATCACGGGCACAAGCCGGGCGACGTTTTTGACTTCGACCGAGATCGCGGCAAGATGTGCGCCATGGCCTGCCATGTGGGCTTTCCCTATATCGATATCTTGCGCTATGGCGGAACCGTGCCCGGCAACGAGCCTGGTACGGCAAAGTTCTGCTGCCCCGAGGTCGATACGCTGAACGTCTGGCTTGCCGAGATCGTCGACGAATAGTCGAGCGCAATGTGACAAAGGGACAGTCCCTTTGTCACATTCGCCGGTGGTGTTCCTTCTATTGTGCTTGTAATCTCAAATCTCTGCATTTCATCCGATTTTAGGTTCTAAAAACTCTGCATTTCATCGATAATCAAGCGTATAAAACTTTGCATTTCATTTGATGACACTGAGGAGGGCCTATGTTGCGCAGGAAAATAGCGGCAGAGCTGGAGCGTTGGCTGAAGTCTTCCGAGCAAAAGGCCTTGTTCATTACGGGTTCTCGCCAGATCGGCAAAAGCTATTCGATTCGCGCATTTGGCAAAGCCAACCATGCAACCTACATCGAGCTTAACCTCATGGAAAATCGCCAGGCAAAAGATGCTCTTCTCGAGGCGCGGGATGCCGATGATTTCATCAGCAGGGTGACGCTTCTTTCGGGAAAGTCGATTGCACCAGGCAAAACGCTCGTGTTTATCGATGAGGTCCAAGAGGCCCCCGACATCATGACGATGGCAAAGTTCCTTGTTGAGGACGGGAGGTGCCGCTGGGCGTTTTCGGGGTCAATGCTCGGGACTCAGTTCAAGGGCGTCAGGTCCTATCCCGTGGGGTATGTCCACGAGCTTAGGATGTTCCCGCTCGATTTTGAGGAGTTTTGCTGGGCAACCGGGGTGAGCGAGGGGGCTCTCCAAACGATACGTGACGCGTGTATCAGCGAGAGGCCCATTCCTGATTACATTCATGACGCGATGATGGCAAACTTCAGGACCTATACCGTTGTCGGCGGAATGCCGGAGGTCGTGCAGCGTTTCCTTGACACGCAGGGCGACCTTGCCTCTGTTCGTCAGCTACAGTCCGAGCTCAACGAACAGTACCGACGGGATATTTCCAAGTATGCAAGCGGGCGTGCCCTTCAGGTGCAGAGCATCTACGATCAGCTCCCCATTATGCTTGAGGGCGAACACAAGCGTTTCGTGCTCAATTCCATTGACCCCAAGGCTCACTACGAGAAGTACCAGCGAGATTTTGTCTGGCTTGCCGATGCCGGCGTTGCTCTCAAAGCCGATATCGTAACCGAGCCAAAATCGCCCCTGCTCAAGACGGCACGGCCATCGCAGTTCAAGCTATATCAATCGGATACGGGCATGTTGATGGCGCGCTACCCCGTTGGAGTCGCCCAAGCGGCGTATCTTGATAGCAAGGAGCCCAATCTGGGCGGCATTTACGAAAACGTGGTGGCCCAGCAGCTGGCCACCCAAAATCGCCAGCTTTACTACTATCAGACAAAAAAGCGCGGTGAAGTGGACTTTGTGGTCGATGGACCGGATGGGACGGCTGTTCCGATCGAGGTTAAATCGGGCTCCTATTACCACGCGCACGCTGCGCTCGGTCATGTGCTTGATACGGCTGAATATGGCGTAAGGCTCGGGATCGTTTTCTCGAGAGGCAACGTTGAGCGCAACGGAGCGGTTCTCTATTTGCCGCTATATGCGACCTGGGCCCTTTCGGATGTTTTGGGCGACTCCTGCGCCGAGGGGATAAAGCTGGAGGTCAAGCCGGTCTAGGGCCAGTCCCGGATGTGGCAAAGGGGCAGTCCCTTTGCCACATTCATGAGCGTGGGAGATTATCCACGCTCGTTTCGCGCCGAAGGCGTGGTCCGCGACCTCGCTTGCCTACAGCTGCTCGAGCATGGCGGTGCAACCGGCGAGTACATCGCGGTAGGTGGCGTCGAAATTGCCGGTGTACCAGGGGTCGGCCACGTCGCCGGGGCGATCGGTCCAATCGAGCAGGCGCGAGATCTTGCCATCGGGGTCCTTCCCAAAAATTCGGTACAGGGCGCGGGCGTTCTCGTCGTCCATATAGACAATGTGGTCCCAGTCGCCATACTCCGCGCGACGCACCTGACGTGCGCGATGTGCGACGACGGGAATCCCGACCTCGCGTAGCTTGGCAATGGTGCCGTGGTGTGGCGGGTTGCCGATCTCCTCGGTCGAGGTCGCAGCGGAATCAATGACAAACTCGCCCGCGCGCCCGGCGCGCCGCACTAGCTCGGTAAACACGGACTCAGCCATCGTCGAGCGACAGATGTTCCCATGGCAGATAAACAGTACACGTTGCATATGCGGTTTCCTTTCGATCGCCATCATCGAGCTCGAGTATCGCATCTACGCCTGCGCCCTTGCCCGCCTGCGCTCCCAGTGAGCCAATTTAATCGTCACCAGCGTAAGCACCCAGGCCACAAGCGAGAACGCGGCACCCACTGCGCCTACATATGCAATGCCAACGCTGCTTACCACGGCACCGCCCACTGCGGTGCCAAACGAGATGCCGACGTTAAACGCCATGGGCTCAACCGAACTTGCGAGTACCATCGACTTGGGATGGCGGCTGCGTGCCACGTCCATGAAGTGCGTGATGCACGACACCGAGAACAAGTACATGAGCAGCGCCAAGCTAAAGACAAAGGCCAGCGCGAGCGGCATGGTGCCGCCCACAGCAAACAGCCCGAGTAACGCCGCAGCCTGCAGCACGAACGTCACAAGCAGCGCCTTCATGCCAAAGCGCGCATCGATCCATCCGCCCAGGATGTTCGAGATCAGGCAGAACACGCCGTAGGCCATGAGCGTGGTACTGGCTTCGACCGTGCCCATGCCCAGCACCTGCTCAAGATAAGGCGTCACGTAGCCATAGAAAACGTAGACCGACCCCACGCCAAACAAAAAGATGAGCATGCCGGTGACGATGCTCGGCTCGCGTAGCAGACCCGCCTGCTCGCGAAAGGTGGCGGGCTCGTCGGTTTGCCCAGCGCGCGGCATAAACATCACGAGCGCTCCGCAGATCAGAACGGCAAAGGTCAGCGTGCCGTACATGGCCACGTGCCAGTCGAGCGTGTCGGCCACAAACTTGCCGATCGAAGTGACAAAGACCATTGCCACGGAAAACGCGCCGTACACCACCGAGATGGCGAGTGAGGTCTGCTGCGGGGACAGCAGCTCGGGGATATACGTCACGCCCACGGCGAGCAGTGCGCCCGAGACGGAGCCCAAGATGATGCGCGAGGCGAACAGCACTTGAAAGTTGGGTGCCAGCGCCATGACCAGATTGCCGAGCACAAAGACGATGCTATAGCACACGAGCAGTTGGTAACGACGGAAGCGCCCCGTGCTGAGCGCGAGCACCGGCGTCGCGATAGCGTAGATCAGTGCGAACACGCTAATAAGTTGGCCTGCGGTGGCAAGCGATACGCCGAGTTCCGTCGCCAAGTCACTTTCGATGCCGATGACCACGAACTCCGAACAGCCGAGCGAAAAGCCTAACAACACGAGCAGCGCCAGGCAGAGCTTGGTGCGCGCGGGGGAGAGCGCGGCGGCGGTTGACTTACTTTTTGGCGTGGTTGCGGCGGTCAAGGTTGTCACTCCAATGTCGCGTGAATAAGCGGGATTCAATCCCTGCAACTCTAACAGAATGTGACAAAGGGACAGTCTCTTTGTCACATTCGCGGCGTGGCTGCCGCCTAAACCGTCACAACATTCGATGAAAATCTCGAAAACGAGGAAAAACGTCGAATGTTGTGACGGTTTTCGTGTCCGGCGCGGGTGAGCTTCGGTGCCGTCTGGGGGTATAAGACTAGCGAGTGTTTATTTGCGAGGCCTAAGGGGCGCCCCGTATGGATATCGATAACTTTGAATGGTGGTATAGCGAGGGCGAGGCTCCGGACGAGGAGTGGGACGAGCCCGCGTCGCGTGACGTGTCGAGCGACGAGGACGAGACCGGCAACGATGCCGCTGTCGAGCCTGATGCCGCCTCCGATGCCGCCGAGCCCCTGACCTTTGAGCAGGCTTGGGCCCAAGCCGAGGCCGATGAGGCTAAGGCCGATGCCACGGCCACACTCGGTGAGCCGGCGGACATGTCCATCTCGCCGGCAAAGATCCCGCAGCCGCGTCACACCATCGACCCCGACAGCACGGCATCCTTCAGCATTCTCGACGTGCCCGCGCAAGGCGCCCAGGCGCCTGCGCCCACACATCGCCCCGACCTGGCTCGTGAGGAAGACGCGGGCCGCCGTTCTCCGCTCGGCCCCATCCTCATCGCCTTCATGGCCGGCGTTATCGCCTGCTCGGCAATCGGTAGCGTTTGGAGCCATGTCGAGCAGCAGCGTCAAGACGCCGCCAAGGTCGAGATGTCTGTTGAGCAATCGCTCAGACGCACGCGCTCGGTACATGTGTCGGTCGAGGTCAAGGACGGCGCGATGTGGGACACCGCGCGTGGCGACAGCCAAATGCTCATCCACATCGTGGGGCGTACGCTCAAAGGGCAGACGATTGACGAGTATCAATACGTCAATTCCGCTGGTGACGGCATCGAGCTCAAGCCCGGCGACTACGAGCTCACCGTCGACGAACCGCCCGTCGCCACCGACGGCACGCGCTTCCGCGCCTCAAAGCGCATGGTTCCCGTGAGCTTTAACTCGCAGGCGCCCGATACGGTCGATAGCACTCCGCAGGGCGGGTTTGACCTTTACGCTATTGCTCAATAACTGCGCCTGTCGCTCAACCCCGCCGCCAAGAGTGGGACAATAGCCCTCGACACTATTGTTTACTTTTGGAGGAAGCAGCATGTCTACCGTCACTACCATCAAGCGCGGCAGCCTCACCGCGGCCATCGATTCCATGGGCGCTCAGCTCACGAGCCTTGCCCTCAACGGCAACGAGTATCTGTGGCAGGGCGACCCCGCCTTTTGGGGCAAGCATGCGCCCATCCTGTTCCCCATTGTGGGCTCGCTGCGCAACAACACGGCGACGTCTGCGGCTGGCACCTGCGAGATGCCGCGCCACGGCCTCGCGCGCATCGTCGAGCACAAGCTGGTCGAGGTTTCGGAGGACGGCTCCTCGGTAACGTACGAGATCACCGACACGCCCGAGTCGCTCAAGGCCTTTCCGTTCCACTTTAAGCTCAACATGACCTATGCCCTGACTGGTGACGCCACACTTACCCAGACCTTTGCCGTCACCAATACCGGCGACGTGGACCTGCCGTTCTCGGTGGGCGGCCACCCCGCATTTAACGTACCTGCTCCCGGTGCCGAGGACGAGGCATTCGAGGATTACGAGCTGGCATTTACCGAGGCTTGGACCAACGAGGCCCCCATCATCACGCCCGATGGCCTCATGACGTTCGAGGGTAGCTACAAGGCTCCCGATAACTCGGACGTGCTGCCCATCACGCACCGCAGCTTCGATAACGACGCCATCATGTTCACCGATACCCCGGGCTCCACGCTCACGCTGCGCGGCCGCAAGTCGGGCCACGGCGTCAAGATTGACTTTGAGGGCTTTAAGTACATCGGCGTGTGGTCTGCCGCCAACGACGCCCCGTTTGTGGCGCTCGAGCCCTGGACCGGTCATACCACCACGGACACCGAGGACGACGTCTTTGAGCACAAGGTCAACACCATTACCTTGGCTCCCGGCGAGACGGACAAGCGCAGCTTTAGCGTTACCTTGCTCTAGAGGTTCCGCCGCTCGGTCGATGCTGCGCGCCGTCCAGAGCGATAGTTTGTCATTCAAAAGACAAGGCATGACCAGAAGGTTTATGCCTTGCCTTTTTCATGCCTAGTCGTTGGGGACGTTCTTGTTTGACTAGTCGTTTAAGAACGTCCCCAACGACTATCAATCGTTTTCAGTTCGTAAACTTGTATATATGCATTTATATATGCATTTGCTGGAGGTAGCGCTGAGCGGTATCCTGTTAAGTCGTCAGCATACGATTCAACAGGGAAGGCAGATTATGCATTCTCCCCATCAACGCGACGCGCATCCACAGCCGGTATGCAGCCGTCGCATCTTTTTGGGTAGCGCTCTCGCTGCGAGCGCTACTGTCGTCGCCGGCGCACTTGCCGGTTGCCAGCGCCCCTCCACGCTGGAAGTAGTTCAGCCCACGACGGGTGGCGGTCGCGACGACCTGTCCGATTCCGTTATCGGCAAGGATAAGATTCGCATTGGCATGGAGGCGGCCTACGCCCCGTACAACTGGCAGGTCTCCGAAGCCAGCGAGTACACCATCCCCATCGACAACGTGCAGGGCGCCTATGCCGATGGTTACGACGTGCAGATCGCCAAGATCGTCTGCAAGGCCCTCGGCGGCGAGCCCGTTGCCGTCAAGCAGAGCTTCTCGGGCCTTATCGATTCGCTCAACAACGGCCAGATCGACCTCATCATTGCCGGCATGAGCGCCACGCCCGAGCGCGAGGAGTCCGTCGGCTTTTCCGACCCGTACTTCATTGGCTACTTTGGCCTGTTCGTAAAAGAGGGTTCCCCCTACCAAAACGCCACCAAGCTCAGCGACTTCAGTGGCGCCACGGTGCTCGGCCAAAAGGACACCATGCTCGATACCGTTATCGACGAGATTCCGGGCGTTGTGCACAAAAACCCGGTCGATTCGGTTCCCACGGTGTTCTCGAACCTGCTGCAGGGCACGTGCGACGCCGTGACCTACAACACCGAAAACGAGAAGGGCTATATGGCCCAAAATCCCGGTATCGTCCCCATCCATTTTGCCGAGGGCGAGGGCTTTAAGCAGGAGGTCGCGGCAAATGTCGGTTGCCGCAAGGGCTCGGACAAGCTGCTTAAGCTCATCGATAAGACGCTCAAGGGCATTAGCCAGGAGGAGCGCGACCAGATGTGGGACGCGTGCCTCGACCGTCAGCCGGCATAGGGAGGCAGCATGAAAACCATTAATCGCCTGGCCTCCTTTATCAAGGCCGACCACCGTTATGTATACCTGGGCACGAGCGTTATCGCGGCGCTCGGCCTGGCGTTTAGCCAGCGCAACCCCACGCCGCTGAGCTTCTTGGCCCCCACGGGCGTGTTCCAAGATTGCCTTTGGGCGATTCTTTGCGCCTGGCTCGTCGTGTCGGCGGCGGCGCTGGTCACCAAGCTTATGCACTGGAGCGACTATCGCGAGGCGTCGCCGTTTGCTTCCGAGCGCTTCCGTCGCGGCGCGCGCCTGGGCAGCTACGTCGTGGTCGCCATCGCGGCGATCTTTTTCGTGGACCGTTGCGTCATGTCGTTTATCGACCTGGTGCAGGTGAGCATTGTCTCGGATTCCAACCCCAGCGACTTTTTGTCGAGCCTGGTCTACATGACCTACAAGAGCGGCGACTTCTTCATCCGCGGCATCGAGATCACCATCGCGCTTGCCACCTTCGGCACTGTCATCGCATTCTTCCTGGCACTGCTCTTTGTGTTCCTGCGTATTCAGACGTTCGACCGCGTGGATAACGACCTAGTGCGCTTCTTTAAGAGCATCGGCCGCGGCTTTGCGACCGTCTACTCCACCATCGTGCGCGGCACGCCCATGATGGTTCAGGGTTTGCTCATCTATTACGCGGGCTTCACCGTTTTGCGCGGCATGGGCTTCGAGACCGCCCAGGCCAACCAGATCTGGAGTACCTTCACCGCCGGCCTCGTCACCATCTCGCTCAACTCCACCGCCTACATGATGGAGGTCCTGCGCGGCGGCATCGAGTCCATCGATCCCGGCCAGGCCGAGGCGGCGCGCTCGCTGGGTCTGTCGCAGTGGCAGGCCATGCGCAAGGTCGTGTTCCCCCAGGGTATTAAAAACGCGATCCCCGCACTCACCAACGAGCTCATCATCAACATCAAGGACTCGTCGGTGCTTTCGGTCATCGGCGTGTTCGACCTCATGTACGCCACCACCACCGTCGCCGGCGTGTACTACCGCCAGATGGAGGTCTACTGCGTGGCGCTCGTGGTCTACCTGATCCTGACGCTCGTGGCGAGCCGCCTGCTCGAGGCCTTTGGCAAAAAGCTCGGCGCCGAGGCCCCGGCAACGCTGCCCAGCTCCAACTAGGCTTAAGACGAGGAGAATCATCATGGCAGATACCGCCATTACCGGCGTTGCGGCCGCCGCACAGACCAATGAGCCGCTCATCCGTGTCGAGGGCCTGCGCAAGAGCTTCGGCTCGCTCGAGGTGCTCAAGGGCATCGACCTGTCCGTCAATCCCGGCGAGGTCGTCACCATTATCGGCGCCTCGGGCTCGGGCAAGTCGACCTTTCTGCGCTGTCTCAACCTGCTCGAGACCCCGGACGCGGGCCACATCTGGTTTCACGGCCAGGACCTCACGGCCGAGCGCTGCAATATCAATAAACTCCGCGAGGACATCGGCATGGTGTTCCAGGGCTTTAACTTGTTCAACAACATGGATGTGCTCGACAACTGCACGCTCGCGCCCGTCACGCTCAAAAAGATGAGCAAGGCCGAGGCCGAGAAGGTCGCGATGGAGCACCTGACCAGCGTGGGACTCGAGAAGTTCGCGCACGCCGCCGTGGGCCGCCTGTCCGGTGGTCAAAAACAGCGCGTGGCCATCGCTCGTGCCCTGTGCATGAATCCGCAGATCATGCTGTTCGACGAGCCGACCTCCGCGCTCGACCCCGAGATCGTGGGAGAAGTGCTCGAGGTCATGAGCAAGCTCGCTGCCGCAGGCATGACCATGGTCGTCGTCACGCACGAGATGGCTTTTGCCCGCACGGTGTCCGACCGCGTGGTCTTTATGGACAAGGGCGTAGTGCTCGAGGATGCCGCGCCGGCCGAGCTCTTCGGCAACCCCAAGCACCAGCGCACTCGCGAGTTCCTCTCGCGTTATCTCGAGGACAAATAACCGACCGCAAACGCTTATGTGGCAGGGCCGCTCCGGTGGGGCGGCCCTCGTCATCACAATCGAAAGGATTTCATGGCCGAGGTTTGGTGCTTCTTTGCGCATGAGGACGATTTTGCCGATATAGACGAGGCTGGCGCGTGCGAGCGCTTGGGTCGCGTGCTGTCGTTTCCGACCATCTCGAGTATGGATGCCGAGGCGGTGGACTGGCAGCCGTTCGACGACCTGCGCGCGTATATGCAGCAGGCTTGGCCGCACGTATTTACGGCGGGTAAGGTCGAGCTTATCGACCATTCGCTATTGGTGACGCTTGGCGGTTCCGACCCTGTCCTCAAGCCCATTATGCTCATGGGCCACATGGACGTGGTTCCCGTGGTACCCGGCACCGAGGCTGACTGGACGCATGCCCCCTTTAGCGGACATGTGGACGACACCTACATTTGGGGTCGCGGCGCCATCGATATGAAAGACCAGGTCGCAGGCATTCTCGAGGCGGTTGAGTATGCGCTCGCGCACGGCTGGGAGCACAAGCGTACCCTGCTGCTCGCCTTTGGCCAGGACGAGGAAACCACGCAGTACGGCGCGGGGGCGATCGGTCGTGTGCTCGAGGAGCGTGGCGTTGAACTTGAATATCTGATCGACGAGGGTGACTACCGTATTGTTTCGGCTGCCGAGTATGGCGCGGGCGAGGGCTGGCTTATGCATGCCGACCTCGCGGAGAAGGGTTACGCCGATATCATACTCAAGACGAAGAGTGAGGGCGGGCATTCGTCCAACCCCTACGGCGGCACATCGCTCGAGGTGCTCAGCCGTGCCATCACCGCAATCTGCGATATCGAGTGGCCGACGCGCGTGACCGACTTGCTTGCCGCTCAACTCGTCGAGTTGGGGCTCTACACGGCCGATGAAATTGCCGCCAACGGGGATGCCATTGTCCGCGATTGCCTCGCCAGCAAAAAGCTCTATCCGCTGGTGACGACCACCTGCGCGCCCACGCAGATCGAGGGTGGCAGCACCGGCGCCAACGTAATGCCGCAGGATATGTGGGCCAACATTAACTTCCGCATGCTCGAGGGTACGAGCGTGGTCGACGTTGTGGCGCGCTGCCGTGAGGCGGTTGCCGGGGCGGACCTTGCCGGTTGTGTCGAAGTGGAGCTGGGCCCCGGCAGCTCCGAGCCTTCGCCGTCTCCGCGTGTCGGTGGACCGGGGCTCGAGGCCGTTCGCGCCATCGCCGCCCGCTATTTCCGTGATCCAAAGGGGACGGAGGAAAACGGACCGAGTGCGACGGGCGGGGCTCCTGTCAGCATCGTCCCCTCGACCGTGATCGGCGCGACCGACGCTGCCAACTATCAGCGCATTTGCCCTGAGTGCATTCGTTTCTCGGCCTTTGTGGTCGACGATGACGAGTGCGACCGAGGCGTCCACGGCACCAACGAGCGCATTACCCGCCGAGTCTACCTTCAGGGTGTCCGCTTTTTCATCGCTCTGCTCCACACGCTCTAGAATCCGACAAAGGGACTGTCCCTTTGTCGGATTCCGTGCGGGTTATATGCAGGTTTGCCTGCGCACGCTATCATGTATGGGTTAGACCGCAACTATGTACCCCATACGCGAAGGGATGCGCATGTATCTGAAGATCGACATGCTCTAGCCGGGCTTACCCCCGCAGTGGCGCCGCGCGCCCCATCAACTCTGCCGATTTTCACCTTCACGTATATAAAGGAGTCCCGCCATGCGCGACAAGCTCGAAAAAATCATCAAGGCCTACGAGGAGCTCGAGAAGAAGCTCTCCGACCCGGCCGTCGCCTCCGATATTAAGGAGTTCACGCGTCTCAACAAGGAGTACGCGCACCAGTCCGACCTCATCGCGGCCTCGCGCGAGTACATCGGCGCGCTCGATGACATCGAGGCCGCCAAGGAAATGCTGCACGATACCACCGATGCCGATGAGAAGGAGATGCTCCAGATGGACATCTCCGAAAATGAGGCCAAGCTCCCCCAGCTCGAGGAAGACATCAAGTACATGCTCATCCCGAGCGACCCCAACGACGACAAGAACACCATCGTCGAGATCCGCTCCGCCGCCGGTGGCGACGAGGCGGCCATCTTTGCCGGCGATCTGTACAAGATGTACCAGCGCTTCTGCGAGTCGCGCGGCTGGAAGACCACCGTGCTCGACTCCAGCCCCAGCGAGGCCGGCGGCTTTAAGTCCATTGAGTTCAAGGTCGAGGGCGACCGCGTCTACTCCGTCATGAAGTTCGAGTCCGGCGTGCATCGCGTACAGCGCGTTCCCAAGACCGAGTCTCAGGGCCGCATCCAGACCTCAACGGCAACCGTCGCCGTGCTTCCCGAGGCCGAGGAGATCGACGTCCAGATCAACCAGTCCGACCTGCGCATCGACACCTACTGCGCTTCGGGCCCTGGTGGTCAGTGCGTTAACACCACCTACTCCGCCGTACGCATCACTCACCTGCCCACCAACACCGTTGTGCAGTCGCAGGAGCAGCGCTCCCAGATCCAGAACCGCGAGGTCTGCATGCAGATGCTGCGTGCCCGTCTGTACGAGATGGAACTCGAGAAACAGCAGGCCGAGCTTGGCGCCGAGCGCCAGAGCCAGATTGGCCACGGCAACCGTTCCGAGAAGATTCGTACTTACAACCAGCCTCAGGACCGCGTGACCGACCACCGTATCGGTTTCAACTCCACCTACAACGGCGTCCTTCTGGGCGATCAACTTGGCACCGTCATCGAGGCGCTTGCCGCCGCCGAGCGAGCCGAGAAGCTGGCACAGGCTGTGTAGTGGGTTACGCGGTTTTGCCAAACCGCGTAACGGCTCGACGCTGCGCGCCGCCCAGAGCGACAATTTGTCATTCAAAAGGCAAGGCATGACCAGAAGGTCTATGCCTTGCCTTTTTCATGCCAACTTGTTCGCTCTGGACGTCGCTCGCTGGCATTGCCAAAACATCGGCGTTTTCTTGGTTGTCAAATGATTCGTAGGGAGTCATTGGGGACATTGCCTTGATATTTTATTCAGTCGGCTGTGATGGCATTTTAGTCATTGGGGACGTTCTTAAATGACTAGGTTGGGTAAATTACTTTTCGAGTTTATTTAATCTGCTTTGTTAGTAATTAAGCTGCCTACCTGCTCAAAGTAATTAACAGCCTTCATCTGCTATTGATAATATTGCTCGAAAAAGCGTCCGAGAAGTCGCGGGGCGATTTTTGATGGGTCGTGCGTCAAGCGATGTGGCAAGTTCTTGGTTAGATATTGGTCAGTTTTGGGTCAACCTTGCCAAAAGCTTGACGAATGCAGATTTAGACGTCGACGAATGAACAGTTCAGGCAGGTTCCAAGCAAAATTCTGGGCTGATTCTCGATAATTGCCTTCAATCGCCCCTTGCCAAGCGCTAGCCTCGCTTACAATCTGCTCCGACATTCGCGCGCCGCCCGGCGCTTAAGAGGGGAGGGCCCCATGGCAAACGAGATTTGGACCATCAAGCGTTGTCTCGAGTGGACCAAGGAGTACCTGGCCGAGCGCGGCGAGGAGCACCCCCGTCTTTCTGCCGAGTGGCTGCTCTGCGCTGCCACGGGTTTGGCACGCATCGACTTATATATGCGCATGGACGAGACGCTTAACGCGGCTCAGCTCGAGACCATGCACGCGGCCGTTGTTCGTCGCGCTAAAGGTGAACCGCTGCAGTACATCACCGGCAGCACGCAGTTTCGCATGATCGACGTCACGTGCGCCCCCGGCGTGCTCATTCCGCGTCCCGAGACCGAGATGCTCGTCGAGGAAGTCCTCAATTATCTGGATGCCGAGGTGCTGAGCCCCGAGGCTGCTGCCCGTCAGCGTGTTGAGCTGCCTTGGAACGATGAGGTCGAGGAGGCACGCAAGGCTGAGGCCGCGCTGGCAGACGAACGCGCGACCGCCGAGCGCCGTGCCGCCAACCTGACGGCCGCCGATGAGGCTGCGCTGGGTAGCGACGTGCTCGGCAGCCGCGCCTATGCCGAGGAACTGGCCGACCGCGAGGCCGAGGAAGCCGCCGCGCAGGCAGCAGAAGCCGAAGCGGCAGAAGCAGAGGCCATGGAAACCCCCGAGCCCGAGCTCGACGAATACGGCATCGCCATCGAGGGTGCCGACCAGGAGACGGCTTCAGCTCAGGATGCCGCTTCGCCTGCCCCAGCCGAGCCCCGCATCGCCCGCGTTCTTGAGGTCGGCTGCGGCACGGGCTGCATCTCGCTCTCCCTTGCCTGGGAGCGCCGCGGCCACGTTACCTGCACCGCCACCGATATCGAGCCGCGCGCTATCGATCTGGCCACCAAAAACTGCGACGCGCTCGGTCTCACATCCGATGAGGTCGCCTTTAGCCTCACCAACCTGGTGAGTTCCATTCCCCGCGAAGAGTGGGGCACCTTTGATGTGCTTGTCTCCAATCCGCCCTACATTCCGACCGACGTCATGCGCTCACTGCCGCACGAGGTCAAGGACTTCGAGCCCGACCTGGCGCTTGAGGGCGGCGCCGACGGCCTCGATATCTTCCGCCGCCTGCTCAATGCGGCGCCTTACATGCTGCGCGCCGGCGGCCTGTTTGCCTGCGAGCTCTACGAGGGTGCCCTCGATGCCGCGGCCGAGCTCTGTCGCCAGGCAGGCCTTTCGGACGTGCGTATCGTCCACGACCTCACCGATCGCCCCCGCATCGTCCGAGCCATCGTCACCGAGCCCAAGCAGCGCCAGTAATATTTATTAACTGGTTAACAAAAATTATAAAGTAGTTTATAATTAGGACGGCTGAAAGAGGTCGGCCCATGCAACCTCCTACCTTTCGGGAAATCATTGCCCTACTCAAGCACGATGGATTCGTGAAGGTCGCGCAAGTCGGTAGTCATGCTAAGTATGTTTCTGGTGACCGTGCTGTCACCGTGAACGGCTCTGGTGGTGATCGACCAAAGAAGGGCACGTGGGCAAGTATTCGTCGCCAAGCTGGATGGTAGTTGGAGGCAAAATGAGGCAGCGATTTACCTATGACTGCGTTCTCATAAAAGAAGACGACGGTTACTGCGCCAGCTTCCCGCAGATTCCCGGCGCCTTTGCCGATGGCGATACGCGCGAAGAAGCGATTGCCCATGCCACCGAGGCGCTGATGGCGTTTTTGGCCGACGATCTCAACAACGGTTTGACTCCGGCAGGGTACGAACGCTCGGCCGAGGTCGTGGCCCTTTCAGTCGAAATCGACCACGAGGGCGCTCGGGAAGCGGCGTGCCGCACATTTAAAGACGCAGCACTGGACCTCAAAGTCTCCGCTCCGCGGATCACCGCGCTGGTCAAAGCCGGAAAGCTCGATGTTGAACTCGTCGACGGCCGTCGGATGATAACGATAGACAGCATCGAGCGCTACGCCGCCCAAAGACGCCATGCCGGCAGGCCAAAGAAGTTCGTCGCAGTCCAATAACCCCCTCACTTTCACCGACTACTAGAGCCGCTCACCAAACCAACATGCGCTCTGGGCAAATAGGCTGAATGTTTCGTGCGAGAATGCCCCTCAGTAAACAAACTTGCACCGGAGCGTAAGGGGCTGGCATACACATGCAGACGGTCTATCGGGTATACGAGGGAACGCGCGAGCCGCATCGGCTCGCCGTCGAGCGCACGGCCGAGGTGCTCGGCCGCGGCGGCCTCGCCTTGATCCCGACCGAGACCGTCTACGGTGTCGCCGTGGCAGTCAACGCCTTCTCGGACGCCGTACCCCAAGATACAAGCGAATTCCCATCGTGGCCGCGCGATCCGCAGGCTGTCGTCAATGGCGCCGCGGTCCCTGCGCTCGGTACCGGCTACCGCCGCATCTTTACCCTCAAGCAGCGCAAGCTCACCCAAACGGTCGCCTGGCTGGTTGATAATGCCGAAGCACTCGACCGCTATGGCGTGGATATCCCCGAAGAGGCTCGCGTACTCGCGCGACGATGCTGGCCGGGAGCCCTGACTATCGTGGTCAAGGCGGCCCCCTGCGTGCCGACCTTTATGCGCGCCGCCGACGACACGGTGGCACTTCGCGCTTCGGCCTCGCCCGTGGTGCAAGCGCTCATCCGCGCCTGCGGCAGCCCTCTTGCCTGCACCAGCGCCAACACGCATGGCGCGCCCGCGCCGGCAAGTTTTGTCACGGTGGAGGAGCGCATCCTGGAGGGGGTCGATGTTGCCGTCGACGCCGGCGAGACCCCGTGTCGCGACGCCTCGACCATCGTGTCGTTCCAGCACGGCGGGCTCCAGATCCTGCGCCAAGGCGCACTTCCCGCATCAGAGATCGAACGGGTCCTGTCCGACCCGATGCAATAGAAAGGTGTAAGCGATGTCGTTGAATCTGGGCAGCCTGGGCATGGAAGATGCCTCGTTTAACTTTGGCGGTTCCTACATCATGGCGCTCGACTGCGGCACCACCTCGGTACTTGCGACGATCGTCGACGAGTACGGCTGCATCGTCGCGCAGGCACGTCGTAGCGTCAAAACCAGCTTCCCGCGTCCCGGTTGGATAGAGCAAGACCCCATGGAGGTGCTTGCCAGCCAGATCGGCGTGATGATGGAGGTCCAGTTTAAGAGCGGCATCCATTCTGACCGCATCGCCGCCATCGGTATCTCCAACCAGCGCGAGACCACGGTGGTGTGGGACCGCATAAGCGGCCAACCCATCTATAACGCCATCGTGTGGCAATGCCGTCGCACCGCACCTCTGATCGATGAGCTGGTCGAGCGGGGCGCAGAAGAGCTGGTGCGCTCCCGTACGGGACTCACGCTCGATCCGTATTTCTCGGCTTCCAAGGTGCAGTGGATCCTCGACAACGTCGACGGTGCGCGTGAGAGCGCGGCGGCGGGCGACCTCATGTTCGGCACCATCGATACCTGGCTCATCTACAACCTCACCGGCAGTCAGGTCTTTGCCACCGACTACACCAATGCCAGCCGCACGGCGCTCTTTAATATCCATACGCTCGATTGGGACGACGACCTGCTGGCGCTCTTTGACGTTCCACGTTCCATGATGCCCGAGGTTCGTTGGAGCTCGGGCGACTACGGCCGCGTCGCGAGCGACATCATGACCAACATGCCGCCCATCATGGGCGTGGCGGGCGATCAGCAGGCGTCGCTGTTCGGCCACTGCTGCTTCCATCCCGGCCAGACCAAAAACACCTATGGCACGGGTTGCTTTATGCTCATGAACACCGGCGACGAGGTCGTCGAATCCAAAAACGGTCTGGTCTCCACGATCGGTATCGCCGCGGACGGCAAGATCAGCTATGCGCTCGAGGGTTCTATCTTTGCCGCCGGCTCAACCATGAACTGGCTGCGCAACAACATGGGCATCATCTCGAGTGTGAGCGAGTCCGCGCAACTCGCCGCTTCGATCAACGACAACGAGGGCTGCTACTTCGTCCCCGCCTTCGCTGGCCTGGGCGCTCCCTGGTGGGACCCGCGTGCCCGCGGTATCGTGTGCGGCCTGACCGGTGCCTCGAGTCGCGCGACCATTGTGCGTGCGGCCTGCGAGTCCATGGCCTACCAGAGTTATGACGTGCTGCGCGCCATGGAGCAGGACGTGGGACTTTCGATTGAGCGCCTGTCCGTCGATGGCGGCGCCTCACGCAACGAGTTCATCATGCAATTCCAGGCCGACCTGCTGGATATCCCCGTGCTGCAATGCGAGACGGTGGAGACCACGGCAATCGGTGCCGCGTACTTGGCGGGTCTTGCCGTCGGCTATTGGGAAGACCTTGAAGAGCTGGAGCAAAATGCCCAGATCGTTAGGACCTTCCTTCCCCATATGTCCGCCGAGCGTCGCGAGCAAAACCTTGCGGGCTGGCGTGATGCAGTCAAGCGCTCGCTCAGTACCGCACAGTAGGGCTGCGATGGGCTGCTCGATACAACAAACCGCTAAACTTATGCACGGCGCGCGGCAACAACATCGCCATGCGCCTTGTCAGCAAGGCCATCTTCCGGCCGCAACGAAAGGGGCAATCAACCCATGACCGTCACCTACGATACGTCCCGTGTGACCCTTGTCGATCACCCGCTCGTCCAGCATAAGCTGTCGATTCTGCGCGACAAAAACACCGGCACCAACCAGTTCCGCCAGCTCGTGCGCGAACTCGCACTTTTTGACGGCTACGAGGCCATGCGCGACCTGCCCATGGAAGACGTCGAAGTCGAGACCCCCATCACCACCGCAACGTTTAAGCAGCTCGCCGGCAAAAAGCTCGCCATCGTTCCCATTCTGCGTGCAGGCCTTGGCATGGTCGATGGCATCCTCGACTTGGTACCCTCCGCTCGCGTGGGCCACATCGGTATGGAGCGCGACGAGGTTACCCACGAGCCGCACGAGTATTACTGCAAGATGCCCAAGGATATCGACCAGCGCATCTGCCTGGTCGTCGACCCCATGCTCGCCACGGGCGGTTCGGCCGAGATGGCCATCAGCTACCTGCGCGAGCGCGGTGTCAAGGACATCCGCATGCTGTGCATCGTCGCGGCCCCCGAGGGCCTCAAGTCGCTGACTGAGAAGGACCCCGATGTGCATATCTATACCTGCGCCATCGACGGCCATCTCAACGAAGCTGCCTACATCGTTCCCGGCTTGGGCGACGCCGGCGACCGCATCTACGGCACGCTGTAATCTCTGGGCCATACCGGCTAACGTCGAAAATACGAAGAAATGGTGCGCGCGGTCGAACAAAAGACGACCGCGCGCACTCCTGTTAACGGACGTTTTGCCCCGCAGGGTTCGAGAAAAACGTATTACCGTACCTGCGGCATAAAGAAGGTCTTAAGAAAACGAACAGGTGCGTATTAACCGATGCTTTTTCGGTTGTACTTTAGCGATTGGCTCGTACAATAGTCACCAATGTTTGGCGGGAACTGTCCTGTGAGGCGATAAAAAAGGAAAGTGAGGACGCCAGTGTTTCAGATAGCCGATCTGCTCGCTATCGTTGCAGGTGCCATCGCGGGCGCGATTGCCTTCCTTCCCTTTGTCTTTACGCTCAAGCCGGTTCTTGACGATAAGCAGAATGCGGACATGCTCAAGGGTATGGTGAGTCTGGCGGTCTCGGCAATCGCTCTGCTCGTCTTTACCTTGGTTGTGTTTGTGTTGTTCGGAGAGGCATTTCGCATGTTCCTCCTGGGCGAGGCGATCGGCTTCGTGGCCTTTATGGCCGCCTGCGCGGTTCGCGTCGCCAAGGCGCTACGAGATCCTCATGAGGTCGAAAGGTAAGTCGTGGAAATTTTTGAAAAGCTGCCTGATGAGATTAATCATCTGGTCAGCGAGTTCAGCTCCACCCCTGTCGTGGGCGATCTGAGCTGCGGCATCACGCAGTACTCGTTTTGGCTGATCGTCTCCACGATCGTGCTCCTGATCGTCCTGGCCGTGTTCAAGAAGAAGCAGACCCTGGTCCCCAAGGGCTTCTTCGTCAACGGTTTCGAGTACATCATCGAGTACGTCGAGAACGATATCGGCAAGGGCGTCGTGGGTGAGAACTGGAAGAAGCACTTCCCGTTCCTGTGCTCGCTTTTCCTGTTCATCCTGATCAATAACATGATCGGCCTGATCCCAGGAATGAAGCCCGGCACCGGTGCAATCGGCTCCACCGCCGCGCTCGCCATCTTCGCCTTCGTGTACTTCATCTACTACGGATGCAAGGCTCACGGCGTGATCGGCTACATCAAGAGCCTCGCTCCGCAGGGCGTGAGCTTCCCGATGAACGTGCTCGTGTGGGTCGTCGAGCTTTTCTCGACCTTCCTGCGCCTCATCACGCTCGCCGTCCGTCTGTTCTGCAACATGTTCGCAGGACACGTGGTCATGGGCTCGTTCGCCATCATGGCGAGCATGTTCATGCAGCCGCTGCTTCAGCAGGTTTCCGCGGCCCACGCCGTCGGCGCCCTGCCTTCGCTGGCCTGGCTTGCCATTCTCATCCTGATCTATGCGATCGAGCTTGTGGTCGGCGCCATCCAGGCTTACGTCTTCACGGTCCTTACCGCCGTGTATGTCTCCGAGGCAGAGGAGGTCGCGGAGGAGGAGTAGTCTTCCGTTCGCGCCTTAAAGGTAAGGCAATTCGTTAAACCGCCGGTGCCCGTACCCATGGAGCCCGGCAGTTATAAAAAGGTTATCCTGCGTGAAATAAGACACGCACGACAAAGGAGGAATCGTGGGAGTTATCGGTTACGGTCTCGGTGTTATCGGCGCTGGTCTTGCTATCGGCCTGTCTGCTCTGGGTGCTACGGGTGCTATGGCCCGTCAGCCTGAGGTCCAGGGCCGCGTGTTCACCGTCTTCATCATGGGCTCCGCTTTCGGCGAGGCTCTGGCTCTGATCGGCTTCGTTGTCGCGCTGATCGTTAAATAGCACGGAGCGTCAAGTATGAATCTTTCATCCCAGAAGAGCGCGATCGCACTCTCCGCGTCCGCGGCCGCGCTGCTCATGCCGGTTTCCGCGTTCGCCGAGGACGGCGCCGCCGGTGCGGACATCCTCATCCCTAAGATGGCGGAGTTCATCCCGGCGCTTATCGCCTTCCTGATTATCTGGATCGTGCTGGCCAAGGTCGCCCTGCCGGGCATCATGAAAACCATGGAGGAGCGCGGCAAGAAGATCGAGGAGAGCCTCGACGAGGCCGAGAAGACCAAGCAGGAGGCTATCGCCAAGCGCGCTGAGTCCGACTCGATCGTCACCGACGCCCGTCGTCAGGCTGCCGACATCGTTCTCGAGGCCCGTAAGGACGCCGAGTCCGAGCGTGCCCGTATCATCGAGGCTGCTCACAAGGAGGCCGAGGAGATCATCGCCAAGGCCCATACGACCGTCGAGGACGAGCGCAAGTCCATCTACGCCGGTGCCGCGAGCTCCATCGCCGACCTGTCCGTTGCCGTCGCCACCAAGATCGTGGGCGAGGCACTCGAGGACGATGCCGAGCAGAAGAAGCTCATCGAGCGCTACATCCAGGAAGCAGGTAGCCTGAATGCCGACTAGCCGCTATCAGGACAAGGTGCTCGAGACCTACGCGCGTTCCCTTTTGGAAGCCGCCAAGGCCGAGAACCATGTGTTCGAGGACCTCGAGATGATCGAGCGCTTGGCTTCTGCCAGCCCCGAGATCATCGCCGTGCTCGACACCATGTCCAAGCGCGACCAGCTCGACCTTCTTCCCAAGGTGGCAGCTGCCTTTAAGTATGTTGCCGAGGAAGACGAGGATGTAGTGGGCGTGACCGTCACCACGGCGATCCCGCTCGACGACGAGCTGCGTCAAACCATCACTAAGAAATGCGAGCAGGACTTCGGCCGCAAGGTATTCCTTATCGAGCAGGTCGACCCGTCTATCGTGGGCGGCCTGGTGCTCGAGGCCCGCGGCGAGCGTCGTGACATTTCCGTCAAGACGCAGCTGCGCATCGCGCAGGAGACCCTCGCAAACTCTGCTAATTCGTACGGAGGTGAAGCCTAATGTCCGAAACCCTCAATGCCCAGGATATCGCCAAGAAACTGCAGGAGCAGCTCACGAGCCTCTCCGCGACGGTCGATACGCATGAGGTTTCAACGGTCGACGAGGTAGGCGACGGCATCGCGCGCGTCTCCGGCCTCAAGAGCGCCATGGCAGGCGAGCTTCTGGAGTTCAAGAGCTCCGATACCGGTGAGACCGTCTTCGGCCTTGCCCAGAACCTTGACCGTGACGAGGTCGGCGCCGTTCTGTTCGGTGCCGTCGACTCCATCAAGGAAGGCGACGAGTGCCGCACCACTGGCCGCGTTATGGATATCCCCGTGAGCCGTGCCATGCTCGGCCGCGTCGTCAATCCGCTCGGCCAGCCCATCGACGGCCTGGGCGACATCGTCGCTACGCACCGTCGCCCCATCGAGTTCAAGGCTCCCGGCGTCATCGATCGTACCCCGGTGTGCGAGCCGGTTCAGACCGGTCTGCTCGCTATCGACTCCATGGTGCCTATTGGCCGCGGTCAGCGTGAGCTCATCATCGGTGACCGTAAGACCGGTAAGACCGCCATCGCCATCGACGCTATCCTCAACCAGCGCGGCAAGGGCATGGTCTGCATCTATGTCGCCATCGGCCAGAAGGCCTCCACGGTTGCCAACATCCGCGAGACCCTCGCTCAGCACGGTGCACTCGACTACACCATCATCGTTTCGGCCACCGCTGCCGATTCCGCCCCTATGCAGTACATCGCGCCTATGGCCGGTGCCGCTATTGGCGAGTTCTTTATGTACAACGGCGAGGACGGCAAGCCCGCCAGCGAGACCAACCCCGGCGGCCACGTGCTCGTCATCTACGATGACCTGTCCAAGCAGGCTGTGGCCTACCGTCAGATGTCGCTGACGCTGCATCGTCCGCCCGGACGCGAGGCCTATCCTGGCGACATCTTCTACCTGCACTCTCGTCTGCTCGAGCGTGCCGTCAAGATGTCCAAGAAGAACGGTTACGGCTCCATGACGGCACTGCCGATCATCGAGACCCAGGACGGCGACGTCTCGGCCTACATTCCGACCAACGTCATTTCCATTACCGATGGTCAGATCTACCTGCAGTCCGAGCTCTTCTTCCAGGGTCAGCGCCCGGCAGTCGACGTGGGTATCTCCGTGTCCCGCGTCGGTGGCGATGCGCAGACCAAGGCCATGAAGCAGGTCGCCGGCAACCTCCGTCTGGACCTCGCTTCCTATCAGGAGCTCGCTGGCTTTACGCAGTTCGGCTCCGACCTCGACGAGGCTACTCAGAAGCAGCTGACCCACGGTGCTCGCATGACCGAGCTCCTGAAGCAGCCGCGTTACAAGCCGTTTGAGGTTGGCGAGCAGATCGTTACGCTGTTCGCTGGCAACGAGGGCTTCCTGGATGACCTGGAGATCGCCGACGTGCTGCCTTTCCGTGCCGAGCTCATCGAGTACATGGACAATGGCTTTGGTTCGCTGCTCGACAAGGTTCGCGCCAAGAAGATCGATGATGACACCAAGGCTGAGCTCTTGCGCGTCATCGGCGACTTCAAGCAGCAGTTCATGGCCAAGCACCATTCGGATGTTTCTGGATCAGAGGAGAACTAAGCCCCATGGCCAACCTTCGCGACATTAAGAAGCGAATCTCCTCGGTTACCACGACCAAGCAGATCACGCGCACGATGGAGATGGTCTCTACGGCCAAGATTCGTCGTGCCCTCGATCGCTCCAAGCAGGCCGAGCCCTATAAGGAGGCGCTGACCGACGTCATGTTGACGGTCGCCGGCGACGCCTCCTGTTCGGGCACCGATCCCATGCTGCAGAAGCATGAGAGCGTCAAGCATGGCCTGATTGTCGTTATTGCCTCGGACCGCGGCCTTGCCGGCGGTTTCAATACGACGGTGGAGCGCACGGCCGAAAAGCTCGCCGCTTCTTGGGCGAACGACGGCATCGAATGCGAGATCATCGCGTGCGGGCGTAAGCCGGCCACGTATTTCCGTGACCGCGCAAACGTTGTCATGCACTTTGAGGGCAACTCCTCTGAGCCCGATTTCAATCAGGCCCGCATGATCTCCTCTCATATCTGCGATGCGTATCGTGCCGGTGAGCTTGACCGTGTCGAGCTTGTCTACCACCACGCTAAGAACCGCGTGGATCAGGAGCTTCGCGTCGAGCATCTGTTGCCGCTCGACCCCGAGATGATCGCTATGGCCCACGGTCCGCGTAAGAACGAGACCGACGCCCCTAAGCGCATCTCGTCCACGTTCGAGTTCGTGCCCTCTCCCGAGCATGTTCTCGGCAAGCTTGTGCCGTCTTATATCCTGACGGTCATCTACCAGGCCCTGATCGATTCGGCGGCTGCCGAGCAGGGTGCACGCCGCAAGGCCATGCACTCCGCGACGGAAAACGCCACCGCGATCATCTCGACCCTTACCCGCACGTATAGTCGCGTGCGCCAGGCTTCGATCACGACCGAGATTAACGAGATCGTCGGCGGAGCCTCAGCATTGGAGGAACAGTAATGGCTAATAACACCGTAAAGCTTGCGGTCGAGGAAGCCACCAAGAAGACGACTGCCGGTGATGGTCGCATCGTGCGAATCATCGGCCCTGTCGTCGACGTCAAGTTTGACGGCGCGGTGCCCCCGATCTACAACGCGCTCACGGTCGAGGCCGAGACCCCGATCGGTCATCTGAGCACGATCCTCGAGGTCGAGAGCCAGCTTCCGGGCGGCGTCGTCCGCACGGTCGCCATGTCCTCGACCGACGGCCTGCAGCGCGGCCTCATCGCCACCGATACCGGTGAGCCCATGAAGATGCCCGTTGGCCCCAAGACGCTCGGCCGCATTTGGAACGTCATGGGCAAGCCCGTCGACGGCAAGCCCATGCCCGAGGTGGAGGAGTTCTACCCCATCCACCATGCAGCGCCCCGTTTCGACGAGCTCACCACCAAGACCGAGATCTTCGAGACCGGCATCAAGGCCGTCGACCTGCTCGAGCCCTACATCCGCGGCGGCAAGACAGGTCTGTTCGGCGGCGCCGGTGTCGGCAAGACCGTTCTGATCCAGGAGCTCATCAACAACCTCGCCCAGGAGCACGGCGGCACCTCGGTGTTCACCGGCGTCGGCGAGCGTACCCGCGAGGGCACCGACCTGTTCCTCGAGATGAGCGAGTCTGGCGTTATCGACAAGACCTGCTTGGTCTATGGTCAGATGAACGAGCCGCCCGGAGCGCGTCTGCGCATCGGTCTGGCCGGCCTTACCACCGCTGAGTACTTCCGCGATCGCGGCCAGGACGTTCTGCTGTTCATCGACAACATCTTCCGCTTCTCCCAGGCAGGTTCCGAGGTTTCCGCACTGCTGGGCCGTATGCCGTCCGCCGTTGGTTACCAGCCCACGCTGGCAACCGAGATGGGCGACCTCCAGGAGCGCATTACCTCGACCAAGACGGGCTCCATTACCTCCGTCCAGGCTGTCTACGTCCCCGCAGACGACCTGACCGACCCGGCGCCTGCCACGACGTTTACGCACCTCGATGCCACCACGGTTCTTTCGCGTAGCATTTCGTCGCTCGGCCTGTTCCCGGCTATCGACCCGCTCGCATCTTCCTCCGACGCTCTCGATCCCTCGATTGTCGGCGAGGAGCACTACCGTGTCGCCGTCAAGGTCCAGGAGCTCCTGCAGGAGTACTCCGACCTTCAGGACATCATCGCCATTCTGGGTATGGACGAGCTGTCCGAGGAGCAGCGCCTTACGGTCAACCGTGCCCGTAAGATTCAGCAGTTCCTCTCGCAGTCCTTCCACGTCGCCGAGAAGTTCACCGGCAACCCCGGTGTCTACGTCCGCGTCGAGGATACCGTCCGCTCTTTCGCCGAGATTGTCGACGGCAAGGCCGATGACCTGCCCGAGCAGGCTTTCCGCTATGCTTCCACGATTGAGGACGTGCGCGAGCGCGCCCGCAAGATGGGGGAGAAGTAGGTTATGCGTATCCGCATCGTGTGCCCCGTGAGCTGCGCCTATGAGGGCGACGCTGCGTTTGTGTCGATTCCGTCCACGGATGGCGAGTTTGGCGTTCTGCCTGCTCATTCCAGCGAGATCTGCACGATCGACCGCGGTTACGTTCGCGTTTCCGATAAGGCCATGGGCACTGTCGACCACACGTTTGCCGTGGCCGGCGGCTATGCCCAGGTTGCGGACGATGTCGTGACCGTTCTCGCCGAGCGCGCTTGCGATTTGGCGACCGTCGATGCCGACAAGCTTAAAGCTGATATTCAAGGTTTTGAAGAGAAGCTGGGTAATTTGTCGGAGGATGATGCACGCCGCGCCTACCTCTATAATGAAATCGCATGGTGTAAGCTCAAGCTTGCCCAATAGTCAAACGATTTAGCGTTCGACCATTTGCGAACACATCATGCCCGGGATGGCCCAGCCACCCCGGGCATGCTTTTTGAAAGGGTAGACCTTGGATATTATCCGCGTTGAGGGTGGCCACGCCATCGGAGGCTCCGTGCCCGTTTCGGGCGCCAAGAACTCCGCGCTCAAACTCATGGCGGCAACGCTTCTGGCGCCGGGCAAGACGACGCTGCAGAACGTGCCCGATATTTCCGATGTCCACGTGATGGGCAAGGTGCTCAAAGGCATGGGCGCTACGATCGATGTTCTCGACGAACACACGCTCGAGATTGATACCTCTCAGGTCGATTCATGGGAGGCCCCCTACGAGCTCGTTGCCAAGATGCGCGCTTCCACCGCCGTCATGGGACCCCTGCTGGGCCGCTTCCATCGCGCCAAAATTGCCATGCCGGGCGGCTGCAACCTGGGTGCTCGCAAGATCGATATGCACATTCTTGGTCTTGAGGCCCTGGGCGTTGAGTTCGATACCGCCCACGGTTACATCAACGCTAATGCGCCCCAAGGTCTGCGCGGTACCACCGTCACGCTCGAGTTCGCCAGCGTCGGTGCGACCGAGAACCTCATCATGGCCTCTGTGCGCGCACAGGGCACCACGGTTATCGATAATGCCGCCCGCGAGCCCGAGATCGTCGATCTCGCTAACATGCTCAACGAGATGGGCGCCAAGATTGTTGGCGCCGGTACGCCCGTCGTGACTATCGAAGGCGTGGAAGAGCTCCATCCCGTTACCCATCGCGTGGTGGGCGACCGCATCGAGGCCGGTACCTTTATCGTTGCCGGTGCGTTGATGGCCGACGATCGCGGTGTCGACGTCACGGGTTTTTGCCCCATTCACTTGGGCATGGTGCTCAAGAAGATGGAGCTCATGGGTATCGACTGCGAGCGCGTCGAAGATGGCGTCCATGTGAACCGTGCCGAGCGTATCAAGCCGGTCGACATCCAGACGCTTCCGTTCCCCGGTTTCCCGACCGACATGCAGGCGCAGATTATGGTGCTCTCCGCCCTTGCCGACGGCAGTTCCGTTATTACCGAAAACATCTTCGAGAATCGCTTTATGTTTGCCTCTGAGCTGGTGCGCATGGGTGCCGACATTCGTATCGAGAGCCATCATGCCATGATTCATGGCGTTAGGGGCTTCTCGGGTGCACAGGTTACCTCGCCCGATCTGCGTGGCGGAGCGGCCCTCGTCGTAGCGGGCTTGATCGCCGACGGGACGACCGAGGTTTCGGCCATCCATCACATCAAGCGCGGCTACGAGCAGTTTGTCGAAAAGCTGCAGGCGCTCGGCGCGCATGTCGAGCATGCTTCCGTCCCCGATCCCGTCATCTACTAATACAGGTTGCCTATGTTTAATAAAAAGCCCCTCGCGGATACCACCGCCCGAAGACCCTCAACTGGTGCGCAGGCCAAGATCTACAGTCGCGATAACGTGGCTCGCTATTCCGAGCGCGCTCGTCAACGTCGTCGTAGCCACACGATTCGTCACGTCGCGCTCATTGTCGTGCTTGGTGTGCTGCTGAGTGCCACTACCGCTGCAGGCCTGTGGTTTGCCACCATTATGGGCAAGCTCGGCGATTCTAATGTCATTACCGATAATCTGCGTCGGGTTCTGGTTGACACCGATGAGGCAAAGGATCCGTTCTACGTGCTGCTTCTTGGCACCGACGGCCGTCCGGGCGAGGATACGTATCGTGCCGACTCGATTATCCTGGCACGCATCGACCCCACGCAAAAGCAGGCGACGCTCATTTCCGTTCCGCGCGACACCAAGGTCGAGTACAAGGGCGAGACCATGAAGATCAACGCCTGCCATACCGTTGGCGGCGCCGAGGCCATGGTCGAGGCGGTCAACGAGCTGTGCGGTGTTCAGATTTCCCACTATGCCGAGGTCAGCTTCGACGGTATGCAGGCGCTGATTGATTCGGTTGGCGGTATCGACATTAACGCAACCGATGATGTTGACGACCCCGAGCACCTGGATATTAAGATTACCGCTGGTCAGCAGCATATGGACGGCGCCACCGCCCTTACCTATGCCCGCTGCCGCTACACCTATGCCGACGGCGATTACACGCGCATGCGCCACCAGCGTCAGGTGCTTGGCGCCCTTGCAAACCAGATTCTCAATAACTTCGATGCCACGAAGATCTTTGGCCTGGTTAATTCGCTGTCCGATATGCTCGTAACCGATATGAGCGTTCAGGATATCGTGGCTACGGTCAACGCCATGCGCGGTATGGATGTCGACGGTATCTACTCGGCCAACCTGCCCTCGTACGCCGACGACAGCACCATGATCGACGGTGTGAGCTACGTCTTTGTCTACGAGGACGAGCTCAAGGAAATGATGGAGCGCGTCGATGCCGGCAAGGATCCCAAGGGTCCCAACACCATGGGTCTTTCCGACGGTTCCAGCTCTACGATCGGCGACCTGAACAACAACACGTCTGACGACTACGCAAACGGTACCGCAACCTCATCGGTCAGCTCTGACGATTCCGATGACTCAAGCGATTCGAGTGATTCGGGCTACTACGAAGAGCCCACCGGCGACGGCAACGGCTACGAAGCCAACTACTAGAGTTACGCGGTTTTACCAAACCGCGTAACCAGTTGACGCTGCAAACCCGCCCGAGCGGCAATCTGCCTTTCAACTTCGGCGGCATGATCAAAAGATCAATGCCACCTCGTTTCAAGGCACCTTGCTCGCTCTGGCGGGTTTTCGCTGTCCGCGCCAAAACATCGGCGTTGCCGGAACACTTGGCACTTGGGGACGTTCCTTTTGTGCCGGCAGTTTGGGACACTCCTTGCGTTAATAGGCTGGCGCGCGTCAACCTGTTCTCATTGCAGCAAAAAAATTGCCCCGTTCTTGGTTGAGGACGGGGCAATTCGTCTTTTGGACTTGTGCAGCCAGGCTTATGAAAAGCGGGCGACGAGCTCCTGGAGCACGTCGGTCATCTTGACGAGCGAACTGACCGGGACGAACTCGTTGACGCCGTGGTAGCAATAGCCGCCGGTGGAAAGGTTGGGGCAGGGCAGACCGCGGAACGACAGCTGGGCGCCGTCGGTGCCGCCACGAATCGGCAGCACTTGGGGCTCAACGCCGCAGGCAAGGTAGGCTTCCTTGGCAACATCAATAAGCTCGGGATAGTCACGAACGATCTCGGCCATATTTCGATACTGCTGCTTAATCTCGACCGTCACGCGCTCCTCACCCAGACGCTGGTTGAGCATCGAGGCGGCGGCATCAATAAGGTCGAGTTTCTGCTGGAACTTGGCGGCGTCATGGTCGCGGACGATATAGCGCGCTGTGGCGTGATCGACGGTCGCAGATACACCCTCAAGGTGATAAAAGCCCTCGTAGCCTTCCGTATACTCCGGGCGCTGCGCGTAGGGGAGCAACGCGTTGAAGTCGCAGAACAGATTGCCTGCGTTGACCATACGACCCTTAGCGTCGCCCGGGTGGATGGACTGGCCCTCAAAGCGGACGGTCGCCTCGGCGGCGTTAAAGCACTCCCACTCCAGCTCGCCGATGGGGCCGCCGTCGACCGTGTAGGCGTACTTGCAGCCAAAGGTAGCGATATCCAACAGCTCGGCTCCGTGGCCGATTTCCTCGTCAGGGCAGAAGCAAATGCCGAGTGTGGGATGGGGCAGAGAAGGGTCCTGAGCGATACGCGCGACAAGCGACATGATCTCGGCGACGCCTGCCTTGTCGTCCGCGCCCAGCAGCGTGGTGCCATCGCTGCAGACCAGGTCCTCACACGCGAGGTCGTTCAGGGCGGGAAGCTTGGCGGTACTCATGGCAACGGGTTTACCGTCAACCGTGCCGCAGACCAGGTCGCCGCCTTCGTAGTGCACGATGTGCGGCTTCACGCCGGCGCCCGGTGCAACTTCGGTGGTGTCGAGATGGGCGATCAGGCCCAGGGCGGGCTTGTCCTCAGCGCCCGCACTTGCTGGGATATGCGCGCAGACATAGGCGTGCTCGGTCACGTGGGCATCTTCCGCACCAAGCTCGCGCAGTTCTTCAGCCAGTACGTTGGCAAGGTCAAACTGAACGGCGCTCGAGGGTACCTGGTCGCAGTTTGCATCCTCGGACTGCGTGTTGATCTGGACGTAGCGCAAAAAGCGCTCGAGGACATCGGGGCTCGTGGTGGTGTTTTCCATAAAGACCGCTCCAATCTTGGTCGTCGTGTGCAACAAGAACTCTAGCACGGTATGCCACGGCATACCACGACGCTTGGATGGGGTAGAATCAGCCATTGAATGCAGAAGGGACGGAAGATCATGGATACGACAAATAGCTCGCGCGAACTACATCTGACGGTGGCGAACGAAGACTACTTGGAGTGCATGGTTCGCATTGAAAGCGAAGAGGGGGAAACCAACGGCGTGCGATCGGTCGACATCGCGCAGCGCCTTGGCGTCTCCAAGGCATCGGTCAATAAAGCGGTTTCGGCGCTCAAGGCATCCGAACTTGTCGAGCAATCGCACTACGGCAAGGTAGTCCTGACCGATCGCGGCCGCGAGGTTGGTACGGCTATCTGGTACCGTCATCGCCTCATCCGCACGTTTTTGGTTCAGGAGCTCGGTGTCGAATTTGAGCGAGCCGATTCCGAGGCCTGCATGATGGAGCATGCGCTATCCGAGGACACGATGAGCCGCTGGCTCGCCTATCTCGAAAAGCAGGGAATCAGCGTCGAGGAATAGCGGGATATATATGGATACGAGTTATTACAACCGCTTTGGTGCCGAGGAACTTACGCGCCGCTTGTCGAGCGAGACCTTGTTGGCGCAGGGCCCCATGGGCAGTGTTCTGTTGAGTGAGTACGATGCCGCCGACATTCCACCGGCGTTTTGGAATCTGGCAGAGCCGCAGACCGTTTCTCGTATCCATCGCTTGTATGTCGCCGCCGGCGCACAGGTGCTCATTACCAACACCTTTCAGGCATCGAGCTATGCCCTCAAGCACGACCAGATTGCGCCGTCCGTGGCGGAGGTCAATCGCGGGGCCGTCGACGATGCCCGCCAGGCGCACCCTCAGCTGCTGCTAGGCTCGATGGGCCCGATCGGTATTGAGTGGTTTGCCGAGGACTCTGCCGAGTATCGTGAAATCCGAGGCATTGCGCGCGAACAGGCGCACGCCTTGCTCAATGCCGGCGTTGACGGTCTGCTGATCGAGACGGTGACGTCTATCCGTAATTTGCAGCCCATACTTGCCGGCGCTCGAGATGCCGCCGACGGCATGCCTGTTCTGGTGAGTTTTGTCGTTGACGATAAAGGCGACCTGTTGGGCGATGGCCTCAACATCGAGGCAGCCGTTTTGTACGCCGAAAAACACGGCGCAAACTCGGTTGGTGTTAATTGCTGTTCGCTTGCGGCCGCGAACACGGCGGTGCCCAGGATGGTTGCATCGGCGACTACTCCCGTCACGGTGCGTCCCAACGTAGGCGATCCGGTCCAGACTCAGGATGGCCCCGTATGGCACGAGAACCCCGAAGCTTTCGCGCACGCATGCATCGAATGGAGACATGCCGGTGCCGCAATGGTGGGCAGTTGCTGTGGAACCACGGCAATCACTACGGCCGCGATGGCCGAGGCGCTCGATATATAAAGGGCAAAACCGCTCCATACGAGGCGTTTTTTTATTGCTTGCATGTCCTCGGCAGCATTTGCCCAAATGGTGAATGCTGGTGCCGGCAGGTTGCCGAGTGCATGTTGCGGGTATACCCCATGCGTACCATGATCCAAACACTGTGAGGTGTCTGCGCGTGTGCGCGATAATTCATTTTGGAACTGACGGTTGGCGCGCTCGCGTCGATGAGGACTTCACTGCCGATAACGTTGCCCGTATCGCCGATGCCGTCGGCGAGTTGTGGCAAAAGACCAATCCGGGCAAAACGGTATATATAGGGTTCGACACTCGGCCCCTGGCGCGCGAGTTCGCTGAGCTTGCGGCGGGCGTGCTGGCAGCGCACGGGCTAGACGCCGTGCTCGCTTCGCGACCTGTCCCGACCCCTGCCCTTACGTGGGCGGCGGCTTATGACGGTGAAGCGTGCGGCGCGCTCATGGTGACGGGGTCCCATCATCCGCAGGGCTATCTGTGCCTCAAGATTCGCATGGGTGACGGCTCGACCGCCAACCAGGATGTCATCGAAGAGCTCGAAGAGACTATGGCTCCCGAGCCAATGGGGATCGAGGGGCAATATCGCACCGCGGATATCATTCCTGACTATATGCAGGCGGTGGCATCGTTTGTCGATGCCGAAGCCATCCGCGCCGCGCACTTGCGCGTGGTTGTCGATCCCATGGGCGGCGCAGCCCAGGGCTATCTAGCCGACTTGTTGCGCGAGCTTGGCGTTGAGGTGCACGAGATTCACGCCGGGCAGGCGTCTGACCAAGAAGATATCTGCCCCGACCCCGTTGAACCGTGGGTGGACGCTTGCGAGCGCACGGTTATCGAGGACGGAGCTTGCGCTGGCCTGGTGACCGACGGCGACGCCGACCGTATCGGCGCGGTTGACGAGCGCGGCAGATATATACATCCGCATCAGATCATGGCGCTCGTTTTGGGCGACTTGGTTCAATTTCGTAATTTGGAGGGGCGCGTCGTCGTCAATCTTTCATGCTCGACGCTCGTGCGTCGCATTGCCGAGGCGCTTGGCTGCCGCGTGACCGTCAAACCAGTCGGTTTCAAATATATAGCGGCGGAGATGAAGAAGGGCGGCGTCCTCATGGGCGGCGAAGAAGCCGGTGGTATCGGCATCGCCGCGCATATGCCCGAGCGCGATGGAATCCTCGCCTGTCTGATTCTGTGTGAGCTTATGGCAAAGACGGACGCGCCTTTGGGCGTTCTGGTCGACCAACTCGAGGACAGTTTTGGTAAGACGAGTTACGGTCGACGCGACTTGCGCCTTGAGGCCGAAGATGCCGAAACGTTACGAACCCTGCTGCCGGGCGTAAACCCCAAGTCGATTTGTGGCAAGGTGCCGCAAAACGTTAGTCATATGGACGGCTTGCGTCTGTCATTCGAGGATGACACGTGGCTGCTGGTCCGTCCTAGCGGGACCGAACCAGTGGTGCGCGTCTACGCCGAGGGGTTCTCGGTGGAAGAACGTGATGAGTTGCTCGATGCTGGCTGTGCTTTAGCTAGGGGGACGTATCCGCTTTAACCATGAGACTGCCTTATATAAAGAGATGCTCGGCGAGCGGTAGTTAACGGCTGGCAAACGTTAGTCGGATCCCAAACTGTGTAGGAAATGTGTACGACCAGATTCCCGCCCCCGGGGCCCCTCCGGTCTGGCAATATATCTCCTTGCCGCGCGGCCCGGTGGAACCGGATCAGCCGCG